>NZ_QTQN01000039.1:0-76340 GCF_003853755.1 Burkholderia sp. Bp8984 | reverse complement strand
GACTTCGACAGCACCGCTTCCCTTCTTCCCCCGCGCTGCGTTTCCGTTAGCGCGAAAGAGGCGTGATTCTAAGCACCCGCCCCGCTCTCCGCAACCCCTTTGTGAAAATATTTTGAAAAAGCCCCGTGCGCTGCCGCGCTCGGGGCTTGGGGTGTCACGCTCAATACATACTGCAGCGCGAGAAGTCCACGGCGGATCAGGAGCGCCGCCTTCTTTCCTCCTATATATAGACGGTCGACGACATCCTCTGGTCCACCGCGCTCCGTATTGGCGTCGCGCTCTCGTCATCCTGCTGCGGAACAAACGAGGGGGCGCACGCCGTCGAGTATCATGCCGCGATCGAACAACGCACTCACACCGACGATGGACAGCACCACACAATCCGGCGACGCCGATCTCCGCGATGAATACGCCGCGCTGCGCGAGCGCGCCGTCATGCTCGAAGAACAGGTCCCGCCGCTCCTGCAACGCATCTCGGATGTACTGCCGCGCATCAGCGGCGAGTCCGAACTAGCGGACGAGCATCGTGAACGGCTCGTCGGCGCGCGCAACGCAGCGATGGTCTCGATCGAAAACTATCAACAGGCGATCCCGTTCCTGCAGACCGCCGACTCGATCATCGAGCAGCTCGACAAGACGCCCGAGCGCGACGAGGACATCGAGTGGCGCGAATCGCTGCTGCAGCGGCTCGACGAACTGATCGACGTCGCGGTCGTGATGATCGACGATGCGCAAGGCTACTTCGAGCAGGCAGATGCCTGCGATCTCTCCAGCGTACCGAAGTCCATTCTCGAAGACTGAGCATCACGGCCGTGAGGCATACGGTGCGTCGACTGCCTATGTCGATGCGCACGCCACCTGCTGCGCACATGCCGAACGGCCGTCCCTGCTCGACACCGTGACGTCGGCAGTCCGATGCGCCTCCCGAAAAAGCTCACCCCGCTGCCACGGGTTCACCGGTATCAGCGAGCCGCGGCCCGTGACTGGAGCGTATCGAGAACGATAGTCTCGCCGACGACCGGTACACGGATATACCCGCCCTCCGCATCGCCATACGCGTGTGCGCTGCCGTCGATCACGTATTGCGCGGTCAATGCGCACAGCGTGGCGTCCCGCGCGTCGACCGATCGCAGCGTCGAAACATCGATTCCGAGTTGCGCGAGCAATTGCCGCCGCTGGTTGCGTTTCTGCTTCGCCGACGCAATCGCCTTGCCGAGCATCGCACAGGTAATCGCGTACGGATAAGTCTCGAAGCTCACGCGCCCGCCGGCATACCGTGCGTCGGTCAGCAGCGGATAGGCGCCGGCCAGCGCGCGGTAGACGCGCTCCCCCATGAACATCCAGTCGAAAAAGCCCGACGTGCTGGCCACGGCCTGCTCGCGCGACGGCGTCGGGAAACATGAGATCCGTTCACGCGCGAGCGCCCGCTCGGCCGCCCGGCGCCCGCTTCCGGTCCACCACAGGCTCGGCGCGTCGACGCCGACCGCCACCACGTCATGCTCGATACACAGCGAAGGCAGCGCTTCGGGCGCGATCCGCGCCTCGCGCCGGACGATCGTCGAGCCGCGCAGGATCACGAGGTCGCACTGCTTCCTGTCGCCGCCCACGTCGACGCCCGCCACCGCAGGCAGTGACCGCGCGACGGATCGGGATCGGGCCGCCCGCATGGCCGCGCGTCAGTCGGCCGGCCGCGCGTCGTACGCGGCGTCGAAGATCCCTTCCAGGCCCGGATGTACACCGCGCATCCGGTCGACGACCGACTTCGCCCAGTCGAAGTACGCCTGCTTGCGCTCGAGCGGCCAGTCCGCGGGCGGATGCCGGGCGATGTCGCGCAGGTTGCAGATCTTGTCCGCGAGCTTCACGAGCTTCGCGCGGCGGCTGATTGTCGCCGCATGCTCGACCTGCAGGCGCTTGCGCTCGTCCTTCGGCAACGACTTGTCGTCGGTGACTTCCATCACGATGTCCGCGACGTCCTTGCCGAACAGCCGCAGCAGTTCCTGCTCGGTGGTCTCCGTGTCCTCGATCGTGTCGTGCAACACCGCCGCGACGATCACACGCTCGTCCTCGATGCCGGCTTCGTTGGCCAGCACAGCGGCCAGCGCAATCGGATGATTGATGTATGGCGACGCCTCGTCGTCCTTGCGCCGCTGATTGCGATGCTTGTCCGCCGCGAACGCAATCGCAGCTACCAGCTTGTTCATGTCGATCCCTCGTGTGGCCGGACCCGTGACCGGCAGAACCGGTCGCGTGCGTTTCGGAACCGCACATACTACCTGTACGCGATGACCATTCCCACGTATCGGGACATCGGGCCGCCCGGCGTCATGCGCCGGCTGCCTCGCGCTGCAGCGCGACCACGTTGACCTGCGCGCCGAACACGTCCCGCACGAGCGGCAGCAGGTGATCGTGGTGCGTCAGGAACAGCACCTGGGTTCGCGCCGACAGATCGCGCAGCGCCTCGAGCCCCGCCTTCGCACGTGCATCGTCGAAGTTGATGAACAGGTCGTCGGCAACGAACGGCAGCGCGGTCCTGCTGGCGAGCTGCAGTTCGAGCGCCGCGATCCGCAGCGCGAGGAACAACTGGTCGCGCGTCCCTTCGCTCAGGCCGGCGACCTCGACCGACGCGCCCTTCGTGCGCCGCGCATACAGCGC
Organism: Burkholderia sp. Bp8984; assembly: GCF_003853755.1. NCBI lineage: Bacteria > Pseudomonadati > Pseudomonadota > Betaproteobacteria > Burkholderiales > Burkholderiaceae > Burkholderia > Burkholderia sp. Bp8984. The sequence continues at coordinate 73,688 of NZ_QTQN01000039.1, read as the reverse complement.
GGGCGGCGTCCGTTCGGTGTCGACGGTCAGCCGCGCGAATTCGCCCAGCGTGAGTCCCGCGAAAATCTCGCCCGCCCGGCGCAGCATCGGCCCCTGCTTCTGGTCGCGATAACGATCGGTCGCCCACTTCAGCAAGCGACTCGCGGTCGCCGCTTCCAGATACTGTTCCGCTGCATCGCCCATCGCCGCGAGCGCTTCCTGCCGCTTTGCTTCGGCCACGGCCGCATTCGCCTGGCCGTCGATCGCGCCGAATGCCTGCCGGGCCACCACCTGCTGCTGCGCGAGCGCGTTCAGGCGCGTGCCGACGTCGCCCAGCGACTGCTTCACCGCTTCGAGATGCGCGGGCACGTCGGCGATGTCCTGTTCAGCGACCTCGGCCTCGACGGCCGGCTGGGACAAGCCGTCGCCGTCGCGCACCAGCGCCTCCTTCGCGGCATCGACGGCCTGTCGAAGCTGGCGCTGCCGATCCGATTGCTCGGCCAGTGGCAGCGCCGCGTCGATCGATGCGACGCCGGCCAGTTGCAGCAACGGCTGAATGCGCGCATCCGCGCCTGCCACCGCGGCGGCGGCATCGGCGACCTTGCCGTCAGCCTGCCGCACCGCGTCGTCGGCACGACCGATCGCACGCGCGGTTTCCCGTGCGGCCGCAACGCGCATCGTCAACCGGCGCGCAACGTCCAGCCAGTCGCCGCTCGCCAGCCACGCGGGCTCGAGCGCTTCGGCCAGCCGCCGTGCGCCGGCCTCGAGCGCGGCCAGCTCCGCGCGGATCGCGGTCATCCGATTGCGCGGCGCATCGGCGTCGGCCAGTTCGGCGGTCACCGTATTCGCGAGCGCGAGCGCACCTTCCGCGGCAGCCAGCGTCACCGCATGGGCGGACAGCTTCGCGTCGGCAAGCGCGTCGCGCCATTGCGCGTGCCACGCATCGTAGGCGGTCTGGGCCTGGTCGGCGCGCGAACGAGCCGTCGCGCATCCGCGTTCGGCTTCGCGCGCGCGGTCCTCCAGGCTGTCCTTTTGCGCGAGCGTCTTTTCCGCCGACTGCACGAACGTCCCGGCGATCGCGATGAGTGCCGTCAGGCCGTCGGCGTCGCCGCCGCGCGATACCATGCGCAGCGCCGAACGCAACGCGGCTTCCGCACCGGCCCGCGCATCGCGGATCGTCGCGAATTCGCGGCGCAGGCGGTCGAGCTCGAGCTGCGCGGCAAACACCGTGTCGCGCTTGGCGAGCCAGTCGCCCATCGCCGCCAGCGGCATGCCGGGCACGCCGGCCGTCGTCGCCAGTTCGGCCCACGCGTCGCGATGTGCCGCCAGCTCGCGTTCGCGCTCGTCCACGGTCGCCTGTCGGCGCGTCAACACGACGCGCGCGGATTCGACCTGCTGACGCAGCGATTGCAGTGTCGCCGCCGCTTGCGTGGCGCCGAGCTGCGCATCGACGAGTTCGTCGGCGAGGCGAATTGCATCGTCGACGGCCGGCGCGCCGGTTGCCAGATCCACCGCGCCGCTGCGAACGTCGCCCCAGGCGCCATCGCGGCGAGCGCGCGCCGCCAGCACCTCGGCGGTCGTGACGACCTTGTGGGTCTGAGCGAAATGCTTCTCCTGCAGTTCGAGCCGCTCGTATTCTTCCTGCGCGCCGTCCCGTGCATCGCGTGCGGCGGCGGCCGCGCTCGCGCGTTCGCTCGCTTCGGTCAGCAGCACACCGAGCCGAGCCGCCGACGGCACGTCGAGCGCACGCAGCGCGTCGACCGGCTTGCGCCACTGGCCGAGCGCATCGAGCGCGTCGGACAGCGTCTGCTCGGCGGCCGCGATGTCGCGTTCGAGTGCCTGTTCACGCTGCCCGCTATTGCGAAAGCCCTGCGCATCGGCGAGCGCCGCACGAAGCGCTTCAGGCACATCGACGGTCGACAGGCGCGCCAGTTGTTCCCGTGCCTGCGCGAGTTCCTGCGTGCGCTCGTCGAGCGACTCGCGCGCGCCGGCCAGCGCCTGATGCAGCGCGCCGTGGTCGCGCAGCAGGTTCGCGACCGTCTTCAGCGACAGCGCGGTCGGCAGGGCCGCGCGCAGCGACGTCTCGTCGGTCGGCCAGCCGAGCTGCGCGGCGGCCGAACCCGCGGCGGACAGATGCCGCTCGACGTCCGCGCCGAGCAACAGCAGATCCTGTGCATGATTCATGCATGCGCCGCGCAGCCGGTCGAGCGCTTCGATATCGGCTTCGAGCGCGAGCGCGTCGGCATCCGGATCGATCGCATCACGCGCCTGCCGTTTCGCGAGCAGGTCCGCGCGCCGTTCCTCGAGCACCTTCTGTTCGGCCGCGAGATCGCCTTGCGCTTTCAGCAAGTCGGCATACGCGGTCGGCGGCAGCTCGACGACGGCCCCCAGTTCGGCCAGCGCCGCTTCCTTGATCGTCAGTTCCTTCAGGTACGGCGCCAGCCGCCGCACGCGCTCGAGCTTCGAGCGCAACGCTTCGAGGCGACGCTGCTCCACGCGCGCCTGCTCGATCTCCTGCTCGACCGCGTCGCGCGCCTCCTTGCGATCGACCCAGTCGCGCGTGCGCACCTGGACTGCCTTCAGTTCGCCAACTGCTTCGTTGAACGAAGTCTCGGCCTGCGCGAATGCGCTACCGCTGCGCCGCGGCGCCCACAGCTCGGCCGCGCGCGCGTCGAGTTCCTCGCGCACGGGGCCGAGCGTGCCGACACCCGCCGCCGATTCGAACAGCACCTGGCCGAGCTTGTCGGACGCGTCGAGAATGCTCCGGCCGCCGTCGACGAGCCGCCCGTGGTCGAGCCCGAACATCTGTTCGAAGAACTCGCGCGTCGCGCCGTCGAGGATGGCGTCGAGATAGTCGTCCGGCAGCTTGTCGTCGGCGGGCGTGCGCAGCGGACTGCGCCCGCGGGCGCGATGAAAGGCGAGCGCGCCGGCGCCGCCCTCCAGCACGCCGCCGATCCGCAGTTCGGGCGTCGCATGCAGGAAGTCGAGCGGGGTCTGCAGTTTCATCCCGAACAGCAGTTCCGACACGGCCGTCCGGATCGTCGACTTGCCGGCCTCGTTCGGCCCCACGATCACGTGGAAATCCTGGCCGGCCGACGGAAAGCGCAGCGTCTCGTCGGTGAACTTGCCGTACTTGATCAGGTCGAGCTGGCTGATTCGCATCGCTTATTCCCCCCTCGCCAGCCGCGCGAGCAACGCGGGACCGACCTGCTCGACCAGCGCCGTGAGTTCGCCGGCGCGCGCCATCGTCAGCAGCGGCACCTCTTCCTTCACGTCGCTGCGCACCTTGCCGACGAACGGCTTCAGGTCGCGTTCGAGCAGCGCGAGAAAATCCGGATCGTGTGCGGCATCGGCCAGGATCTGCTTCAGATCCTCCAGCGCCTCGAGTTGCTCGCTCTCGCCTTGCGGCTGCACGGGCGCGGACGTCGCGAGCCGGACCTTCTCCAGCCACAGCCGTTCGTTGCCGATGATGCCGATCTGGTTCAGCACCTCCGCACGCAATTGCGGCGCACGGCCGAAGAAGAGACCGTGCGCGGGCGTGCGGCCCGTGACCGTCACGCGCACCGCGCGCGGCACGTGGCCATCGACGCTCAACAGCGTCTCCAGCGACTGGCCGATCTTTCTCGACAGGTCGGCGACCGTCAGGCAATCGGACGCGTCGACCGACAACGCTTCCCAGCGCAGCACGTCGAGGTACAGGCGCTCGACGTGCGTGCGGCCCTGCTCCACCGTCACGAGTACCGCACCACGGCGGCCCGTCTCGCGGATATGGCGCCCCTGCAGGTTGCCGGGAAACACGACGGTCGACGGCCCCGACCAATGCTGGAATTCGTGCACGTGGCCGAGCGCCCAGTAGTCGTAGCCTTTCGCATGCAATTCCGCCAGCGAGCACGGCGCATAGTTTGCATGCGCCGCATAGCCTTCGAGCGCGGTGTGCAGCACGCCGATGTTGTAATGGCCCGGCACGGGATCCGGATAGCCGATCGCGAGATTGTCGACGACGGCCTTGTCCTTGAAGCTCTGCCCGTGCAGCGCCACGTCGAATTCCGGCAGCTTGAAGGTTTCCGGCTTGCGGTGGCCGAACACGGTGACGTTGTCGGGCAAGGTCAGCTTCTTCGTCATCTCGCTTTCGGCATCGTGATTGCCGCCGAGCACGAATGCGCGAATGCCGGCCTTGCGCAGGCGGCCCATTTGCTGGCCGAAGAAAATGCCGGTGTTGTGGTCCTTCCAGTCGCCGTCGTACAGGTCGCCGGCGATCACGAGGAACGCGACTTCCTCTTCGATCGCACGATCCACGAGCTGCCGCAGCGCCTCGCGCGACGCGTTGCGCAACTGCGCGGCCGGCGCATCCGGATACGCGCTCAGGCCGTGCAGCGGGCTGTCAAGGTGAATGTCTGCGGCGTGGATGAACTTCACGAAGATTCCTCTGTTTCATGACGAAGGGGCGATGTCGACCGGCATTGTGCGCCGTCGAACGACGCGCGGCCGCTGGTCGCAGTCCGGACCGCCGCCGGATGCGCCGTCGCGGGTGGCGGCGCTCGTCCGCACCGATCGTGCCGCCCGTCGCCAGCGGGTCGGGATGGTACCTGAAAGCGGGCGCCGCGAATTCGTCCGGCCTCGCGCCCACCGTGCCCACGCCGCACGCGTCACTCGCCGCGCGGCATGGGCGGTGACACGCAAGCCGCGAGCCGCGGCACGCAGGCAAGCGCGAGAAGACGGAACGGGATGGTCATGGCCGTGATGCCTCGGAATGTTATCGGACCACGCCGGGCGGGCCGCGGCGGCGCTTTGGAGTCGTCTGTCGTCACGCTGCCGATCGGACATGCTTGCCTGCATCGACCGGTGCCGCGCAAGAACGACCGTCGACCGGGAGCCCCGCTATTTAAGCATGGCGGGCAGGCAATGGGCAGCGGGTGCGCGGCACGCCTGTTCCGGTTCGCGGCACACTGACGCGGCCGCGAAGCGCGGCTCGCGCCAAAAAAAAGACCCGGCCCGCATCGAAGCGGGCCGGGCCTTGGCTGAAAGCGTATCGCTTACAGCGCGCCGCCTTGTGCCGACGCCGAACCCTTCACGCCGACCGATGCGCCGCCCTGCACCGAGTTCGCCGCACCCTCAAGCGCTTCGCCGGCCTTCGCCTTCGCGCCGCCTGCGACATCACCCGCCGTCGACACCGCGCCTTGCGCGTGGCTCTTTGCCGAGGATGCAACGTGCTTCACGTGCGACTTCGTCGTGTGCACGGCCGATGTCGCGGCATCCTTCGCCGAACCTGCAGCCGAGCCGACCGCCTGCGTCGCACCGCCAACCGCATTGCCCGCTGCCGAGCCGACGCCGCCGACCGTCTTGCCCACGCCGTTCAGCGCACCGCCGACCAGGCTGCCTGCGCCCGAACCCGAGCCCGCGGCATTCGCGCCTGCACCCGCCTGCACGCCCACGCCGCCGCCGAGCAGCGGCGTCTGGACTTGTGCGCCGACGCCGGCGGAACCTTCTGCGCCCGTCTGGGCCGTTTGTGCGAAAGCGGCCGACGCGATTGCCGTCAGCGCGGCGCCAAGCAGAATCGTGCGAATCTTGTTCATGGTCATTCTCCCCAAAGACGTTGTTGCTGCGGGCCGCCTTCGTGCGGCTTGTCGCATGCCTCACCGCGACGTGCGGCAGGTGGAGCCAATGTAGCCGCACCCACGCCCGAAACCGTCGAATTGCGGGGACTGTTACTTCCGTTGCAAATGCTGACGATTGACTCACACTGTTTGACAATCATCGCGGCAGGCACGTGATTGGCATCGTCCGATCGCATGCATCGGCGCATCCGGTACGCCGCATCGGCTAGCAGGGAAACCGGCCGTTCCTGTAGGCATCCCAAAGAACGCGTGACGGCCAGCCGTCGGTGCGGCCCGACAGCCGGCTTCGCGCGATCAGCTCGATGTCGTCCGACACGCACGCCGCGATGTCGGCATTCCCCGATGCCCGGAACGCGAGCCTGAACGCCTTTTCCCTCAGGGCATCCACGGCCGGCTTGTCCAGCACGGCGCACGGATCGCCGTCGATTTCGTCGAATGCCGTCATCCAGCCGGCGTCGAACGGCTCCGCCTCGCGGCTGGCCAGCGCTCGATCGCAATCGACGTCGCCGAGAAAATCGAAAAACCCCGGGCCCGACAGGATGGCGTCAATTTCGAGCAGATGCGCGTTCGTCACGGCACCCCCTTGCCACGATGCGTGGCCGTTCTGTTCATCGATCGTTGCTGCCATGTGCCGCCTTCATGTTTCGCATTGGTGACGTGCAGCACCCTGCCCGCCGCGACCGGCAGACCGGAGCCGCAGGCGAGCGCTGATCGGCGCGGTGCCGCGCGACGGCGCGCAATCAGCCCTATTCGCTCTTGTTCGACTGGATCAGCCGCAGAATCCGGCTGTCGTACGGCGACTGCATGACTTCGGCGATGCGGATCCCGGATGCGGCAGGGTGCAGCGGATTCAACAGGAAGTTGTGCGCGTGCGGCACGACGACGCTCGGTACGCGCAACAAGGCGCTCGGCTGCGTGTGCAGCCACTCGGTGCCGGCGCTGCGGGTCCAGTCGACGTCTTCTCGCCAGTCGGCCGGCGCATCGCCCTCCGCGATCTCGGCAACATCCACCGATTCAGGCACCTCGACCCGAAGCAGCTGGTAGCCGCTCGGCAATTGCGCAACGGTGGCGATTTCGAAGTGAACGAGCGTCTCGAGCAGCGCGAGCGCCGGATGCTCGGCGAGATAGACGACGGGCTGCCCGGCAAAATGCCAGCGCCCGCCGGCCCGCAATCCGCCGATGCCTTTCAGGTCCGCGTAATTGCTGATGCGCCACAGCGTCGTCAAGCGAAGTACCCCTCGTCGATCTGCGTGAGGGCTTCCTCGACGAGCCGCGCGCCATGCTCGGTACTCGCCATGTCGAGCGACGTGCGTCCGCCGAAGCGCTGGAGCCCGTTGCGCAGCCACGCCATCGCCTTGTCCTGGTCGCCGAACGTGGCCGTCGCCTGCGCGACGATGCGCGCCAGCCGGATCGCCTTGTCGGACTCCTCCTGCGACAGCCGTTCGTGCGCCTGGCGGCGATGGCTCAGCGTGCGCCGCGGGATGATGAAGGCGAGTTCGTCCGACTTCAGGCCGCGCTCCGACAGCCGGTCGATCACCGCGACGTCGACACGCGCGCTCGCCAACTCCGCGAGATCGGCGCCCGAGCGCACGCGAATCGCGAGCAGTTGCTCGAGGATCGTGAACTCTGCCTGGCGCGGGTGCGCGACGCCCGAAGGGTGAAACGCGATCGTACTCATGACTCTTCTCCGGCAATTTGCCCAACCATTATAGGCGTTTTGCCGAAGACGGGCGGATTCGGTCGTCAGGCGGTCGACGACCGGTCGACGGCGGGCAATTGCGGGTGTCGGCGAAACGGGGCTTCCCGCTCGCCGCGCCGGCACGCGCGGCCGGAGATGCGCGTCTGAAGCGGGATCGTGAAATTCACGTATATGAAGTCGCTGACTGACGTCATGAAGTTGTCACGTAACAACTTTTCTAATGAATATTCCATCGACGAAACGGAGCCCGCCACGTCCGGCCACCGAATTCGACATGCGTCGCACCGGTTGCCTTCCCCCCGCCCCGCCTGCCACCGACACCGATCAACCGGCCCACGCCGACGCTCGGATCACGCTGCAGAAATTGCCTGCATGGAAATGCGGATCCTTGTCGGCCAGCACATCGGCCTTCACGTTGCCGAACGTCGTGTCCGGCTTGTGCCGGATACCGTCGTAGAACGCCTGGATGATGTCTTCCTTGAAGCGCGGCGTCCTCGGATGCGCGTGGACGACGGCTTCTCGCTCGACGTCGCTGTACTCCGGATACGTGAGGCCCAGCACGTCCATCTCGACACCCGCGGTGACGAGCGCGACGACCGGATGCATGTGCTGCGGAATGCCGGGGGTGGTGTGCAGTGCGATCGCGGTCCACACGACGTCGATGTCCTGCTGCGAAATGCCCCTGCTCTTCAGGAAATCGCGCGCGGCATTGGCGCCGTCCACTTCGAATCGCTCACACGCGCTGCTGTGTCGATGCGTGAGCCCCATGTCATGGAACATGCAGCCGCAATAGAGCAGTTCGGGATCGTAGCTCAGCCCGCGGCGCTGGCCCGCGAGCGCACCGAAGTAGTACACGCGGCTGGAGTGATGAAACAGCAGCTCGGACTCGGTATCCCGTACGAGTTCGGTGATCTCGCGCGCGAGTTGGCTATCGGGAAGGGTGATGCCGGCGACGTTCACAGTCATGATCGACCTCCTTGGAAGACAGCATTCATTCTGCGGAGACCGTCGTTTGGCATCAATCGGCGTATTACGCCAAATCCTGCCATTTTGCTAGATCGACGGCCACCACTGCCGGAACCATCGAATCGCACCCGCGTAATGCGCCGATGCCCCGCCCGTCGCATCGCACCGCGCGTCTATACTGCTACGCGTCACATTCGACACATCACGCAACCGAACATGCCGAAGGTCGTGGGTATTTTCGCGGTACCGGGCGTACAACTGCTCGACGTCTCCGCGCCGCTCGACGTATTCGCACAGGCAAACGCCGAAAGCGGCAAACCGTTCTATACGCTGCGGATCATCGCGAGCGAGTCCGGCCCGATCCGCACGTCATCGGGCGCGCAATTGCTGGCCGACTGGATCGCTCCCGACATTCCCGATCGCATCGATACGCTGCTCGTTGCCGGTGCACCGGGTGCCGGCCGGATCGCGCTGCGCACCGACGTGCTCGCGTGGCTTCGATCGGCCGCCGTGCAAAGCAAACGGTATGGCTCGATCTGCACCGGCGCATTCATCCTCGCGGCGACCGGCCTGCTGAAAGGACGACGCCTGACGACGCACTGGGCCGCGGCCGATGCGCTCGCCGCCGCCTATCCGTCGCTCACCGTCGAAGCGGACGCGCTGTACGTACGCGACGGCAAGCTGCGCACCGGTGCCGGTGTCACGGCCGGCCTCGATCTCGCGCTTGCGCTGGTCGAGGAGGATCTCGGCCGGGAAATCGCGCGGCGCGTCGCCGCGCAACTCGTCATGTTCTTCAAGCGCCCGGGCGGGCAGCTCCAGTTCAGCCGCAGCGGCGCGGCGCGCCCGGCGGGGCGTTCGGTGCTGCAGGAAGTCCAGCGCTGGATCGCCAGTCATCCGGAACTCGAGCACTCGGTGGCGGAACTCGCGAAGCATGCGGGCATGAGCCCGCGCCACTTCGCACGGCTCTTTCGCGCGGAGGTCGGCATGACGCCGGCCGCGTGGGTCGAAGCGACCCGCGTCGCGGCGGCTCGCCAGTTGCTCGAAAACGGACATGACACGCCGAAGCAGGTCGCCGCGAAATGCGGCTTCGCGAATGTCGATACGCTCAGACGGTCGTTCGCGCGGCATGTCGGGATCACGCCTGCCGAATACCGGAAACGGCAGGCAATCGTCGACGCCTGATGTGGTACGCGCGACGAGACGGCACGGGCATTCCCGTCGATGCGCGAAGGAAGGCTGGTTTCGATTTCAACGCGATGGGGCGTGCGGCTTTCCGTGTCCACCATCAATACTTCGTTATCCGATTCAATTGACCTTTCTATCGGCCAAGCTCGGGGCCAAGGTCGGCGTTCGGACGCCATACGCTCCTGTCCTGTAGCGCGCCGGCCCGTCGTTCTTGCGTCGACATGCCATGCTCGACTCACCGCCGCCGCGACGATCATGCCGCACCGCAACCCGTGACCGCCATCAGGCACGCCAACAATCGTCCGACAAAACCCGATTTTCCCGCGAATCGTTTACCCAGTTGCAATAATTATTCGCTGGAACGCCTATTTCCGACCGGTATCGCGATCGCTACGATGCAAATCAACCGCTCAACGCAACCAAGCGAAGCGCGAAATCTACGAAAACCGGAGGTCATCATGAAGTCGTTCATCTACGCAGTCGCCGCTGCCAGCGCCCTGTCCGCATCGTTTGGCGCATTCGCTCAGTCGAACCCGTCAGACCAACTGACGCGTGCCCAGGTCCGCGCAGAACTCGTCCAGCTCGAACAGGCCGGGTACAAGCCGGAAGTCTCCGATGTCCACTACCCGAACGCGCTGCAGACCGCGCAGGCGCGCGTGACGAACGGCGACGCAACGGGTTACGGCGCACAGGCCGCCGCCGGCGTGCATGCCGGCCGCGCGATCGCGGTCAAGCAGAGCGCACGCGACTCGGTCTATTTCGGTCAGTAAGACTGCCGCACGCGACGCATACCGCGATACGCCCGTTGCCGACGCAACACCCCGCTCCCGTCCATCGGGGCGGGGTGTTGTGTTTTCGGCGCACGCGACATGCGCGCCGCACGACGCCCGATCGATGCGCGCGCGCGAATCGGCCGCCGCATCGCGCCGTTCACGCAGACCGCCGGCGTTTGCGCATAGAATGGCCGCGTGGTCGGCGCCGGCCGAAGCGAACGCGAGCGAGACCTCGACTCACCGGGCATACCGCACTCGCTGGCCGACCCGATGCCGCACTCATCGCATTTTTCGAAAAGGAGCGGTTTCATGTCTCAAACATCCGGTTCCATGATCACGTTTCGCCGTCCGGACGGCCAGGAACTGCAGGGCTACCTCGCCACGCCGGAAAAGACCGAAGGCGCACCCGCGGTCGTCGTCATCCAGGAGTGGTGGGGCCTGAATGACCAGATCCGCGGCGTCGCCGATCGCCTCGCGCGCTGCGGCTACTTCGCGCTCGTGCCCGACCTGTATCGCGGCAAGTCGACGGTCGAGGAGGAAGAAGCGCACCACCTGATGACGGGCCTCGATTTCGGCGACGCCGCATCGCAGGACATTCCCGGCGCGGTGCAATACCTGAAGACGCACGCGTCGCGCGTGGCGGTCACCGGCTTCTGCATGGGTGGCGCGCTCACGCTGCTGTCGCTGCAGTTCGCCGAGGCGGACGCCGGCGTCACGTGGTACGGCTTCCCTCCGCTCGACTACCTCGACCCGTCGAAGATCAAGGTGCCGCTGATGGGTCACTGGAGTACGCAGGACGCGTTCTTCGCGATCGACCAGGTCGATGCGCTGGAGAAGAAGCTGACCGATGCAAAGGTCGACGTCGAATTCCACCGCTATCTCGCGCATCACGCGTTCGCGAACGAAACGGCCGTCGGCCCCGGCCGCATCGGCGGCACGCAGTTCGATCCGGTGTGGTCGCAGATCGCGTGGGATCGCACGCTCACGTTCTTCGGGCGCACGCTCTGGGACAAGCAGCAGTAATACCGCAGCAGGCATCCGCCACTGCCGTGCAGCGATGCACGTCAAGCAAAACGCCACGGACTTGCATCCGTGGCGTTGTCGTATGCGGCAAGGATTGCGTTACGCGAGCGGCGATGGCGCCTGCCGCGATCATCAGACCGGCCTCGATTAGCTGGCGACGGAATCCGGATGGTCGGTCTGCCATGGAAGCCTGTGTTCGACGGAGCGGAAACGGAGGAGCGGGTTGCGCGTGGCCGGTGCACGACTTGCAAACGGTCGCGTAAACGCGCGGGCACGCGTCGCATCGATGCCAGGCGGTCGACACTTCACACCGAACCGACGATCTCCGATATCGAAAGCAGGTTTTCCATAACGGCGCGCATCGAGCGATGCAGCCGGTCGGTGAAGTCGTGCCGCGTCTTTTCACCATCAATTCAGGTATGCAAAGTATCTTGCGCAGCCGAACCTGGATTCAAGGACGATGCGTGTGCCGCATCATGCGATCCGGCACACGTCGTCCGCCTTCGCTCAGGACTCGCAGGAACCGCGCAGCGCAGCCTCGTCGGCGGATAGCATTTCAGGCACGCATTCGCGCAGGAAATCGACGAAGGTACGGATCTTCGCGTCGAGGTACTGGCGCGACGCGTACAACGCGTAGACCGTCAGTTTCTGCAGTCGGTACTCGGGCAACACGCGAACCAGCGCGCCGCTCGCCAGTGCGGGCACCGCGGTCGACATCGGCAACGAACCGATGCCGAGGCCGGCGCGCAACGCGGCGCCGAGCGCGTCGGCGATGTTGACCTGGAAATCCGCCAGCGGCAGTTCGAACGTCTCGCGACCGTCGGGGCCGTCGAGATGCCAGCGGTCGCGCGGAAAGATCGGCGTGACGATCTGCAGGCACGCATGCGCTTCGAGATCGCGCACGGTGCGCGGCGTCCCGCGTTCCTTCAGGTACGCCGGCGACGCGCACAGCACGCTGTGTACATCGCCAAGCCGCTGCGACACCAGCCCCGAGTCGGGCAACTCCGTCGCGCTCAGTTGCAGCGACACGTCGTAGCCTTCGTCGATGATGTCGGGCACGTGCTGCGACAGCGTGAGCTCGACGGCCACCGACGGATAGCGCTGCCGGTATCGCACCACTGCGGGCACCAGGTAGGCCTGGCCGAAACTGGTCGTCGCGTGCACATGCAGGCGCCCCGACGGCTTCGCCTGCGCATCGGCCGCCTCGGCTTCCGCTTCGTCGATATAGCCGAGGATGCGCTGGCATCGGTCGAGATAGCGCTGTCCGGCATCGGTCAACGCGATGCGGCGCGTGCTCCGGTTGAGCAGACGGGTGTGCAGGTGCGTTTCGAGTTGCGCGACCGAACGCGATGCGTAGGCGGTGGTGATGTCCAGGCGCTGGGCCGCGCTCGTGAAGCTGCCCTCCTCCGCCACCCGGACGAAAATGCGCATCATCTGTAACGTGTCCATCGACATGTCCCCGGGATTGAAATCGCTTCGCAGCGGCGCCCGCCCCGGCACGGGCCGGTCTGGCGCGAATCGTGCGGAACAGTACCGCAGCGATGCAGGCGTGTCCAGTTTGCCGTGCACCGCGGCGGCAGGCAGTCGTTCACGCGACAACCCATGCCCCAGGACGACCGGCGCCGGAGCGATGCAGGCCGCATGGCGGCGGCCTGCCGGGCACGCATTGCGCGTGCCGCGTCGCGCTCAGGCCGGGTCGAAAGGATTGCTCAGCACGATCGTGTCGTCGCGCTCGGCGCCCGTCGTGATCATCGATACGTGCGCGCCCGCGACCGCCTCGACGCGTGCGATGAAATCCTGAGCGGCACGCGGCAGCGCCGCACGCTCGCGCACGCCCTTCACGGTCCCGTCCCACCCGGCGAACGTTTCATAGACGGGCGTTGCGCGTGCCTGCGCATCGAGGCTCGCGGGCAGATGGTCGACGCGTGCGCCGTCGAGTTCGTAGCCGACACACAGCTCGATCGACGCAAAGCCGTCGAGCACGTCGAGCTTGGTGAGCGCGAGCGAATCGATACCCGAGATCCGCACGGCCTGCCGCAACTGCGCGGCATCGAGCCATCCGCAGCGGCGCGGCCGGCCCGTGTTGACGCCGAATTCCTGTCCGCGTGCGCGCAGCGTTTCGCCGGTGGCGTCGTTCAGTTCAGTGAGGAAAGGGCCGCCGCCGACGCGCGTCGCGTACGCCTTGGTCACGCCCAGCACGTGGCCGAGTTTCGACGCGCCGAGGCCGGTGCCGGCCGCCGCTGCCGATGCAACGGTGCCCGAGGACGTCACGAACGGATACGTGCCCCAGTCGATGTCGAGCATCACGGCCTGCGAGCCCTCGAACAGGATGCGCTCGCCGCGCTCGTTCGCGTCGTTGAGGTCGGCCCACACGGGACGCACGAACGGCAGGATCTTCGGTGCGATGTCGACCAGCATTGCAACCATCGCGTCGCGCGAGCACGGCTCGAGCCCCAGGCCGCGGAACCATGCATTGTGGTGATCGACCAGCACGTCGAGCTTGCCGGCAAGCCGGTCCGGCTCCGCCACCAGATCGGCAACCCGCAGCCCGCGGCGCCCCACCTTGTCCTCGTAGGCCGGCCCGATCCCGCGCAGCGTGGTGCCGATGGGCTCGCGACGCAGACGTTCCTGCGCCTGGTCGATCGCACGGTGAATCGGCAGGACCAGCGTGGCGTTCTCCGCGATCGACAGATTGTCCGGCGTCACCGACAGCCCGAGCTCGGCCATCCGCCCGATCTCGGCCAGCAGCGCCTCCGGATCGAGCGCCACGCCGTTGCCGATCACGCCGCGCTTGCCGCGCACGATGCCGCTCGGCAACAGCGCGAGCTTGTACGTCTTGTCGCCGACGACCAGCGTATGGCCCGCGTTGTGGCCGCCGTTGTAGCGTGCGACGAGATCGGCCTGCGCCGCCAGCCAGTCCACGACGCGCCCCTTGCCTTCGTCACCCCATTGGGCGCCCACCACCACCACGTTCGGCATGCTCCATACTCCATGTGAGAAATTCAGACACATATTCCGGCCGCGTAGGCCGTTTGTGTGCCATATTGGCGAAGCATGATCGCCCGATCAAACGATTAAATCTGAGCATTCGCGTAAGTAAAACTCACGCGAAACGATGAATGGCCCGACGACTTCCTCCGTTGAATTCGCTGCGCGCGTTCGAAGCCGCGGCCCGGCACGGCAGTTTCACGCTCGCCGCCGACGAGCTGTGCGTGACGCATGGCGCGATCAGCCGGCATGTCCAGCAACTGGAGGCGTGGCTTGGCCGGCCGCTGTTCGAGCGGCACAACCGGCGGGTCGACCTGACCGATGCCGGTCGCGCGTACCTCGCCGAGGTCGGTGCATCGTTCGACCGGATTGCGCTGGCCACCGCGCAGCATTTCGGCCAGGGGCAGCAGCGCGTGCTGCGCGTCAGCGCGCCCGCGACGTTTTCGCTGCGCTGGCTCGTGCCGAAGCTGTCGTCGTTCCAGGTCGCCCATCCGGCCGTCGAAGTGCGGCTGTCGACATCGAACGAGCCGATCGAGAAGTTGCGCGACAAGGTCGACCTGATCGTCCGCGGCGGCCCGCAGGCAATCGACGGCTATGTCGCCGAGGAATTCCTGTCCGAAGTCAGGCTACCCGTATGCGCGCCGAAGCTGCTCGAGGGCAGGCCGTTGCGTACGCCGGCCGATCTCGCGGGCTTCACGCTGCTGCATGCGGCGACCTATCCCGGCATGTGGCCCGAGTGGCTCGCGGCAGCGGGGCACGCGAATCTGGTGCCGCGGCATTCGCTCACGCTCGAGCATTTCTATCTGACGCTGCAAGGCGCGCTCGACGGTCTCGGCGTCGCGATGGGGCCGATCGCGCTCGTCGCGGACGACATCGCCGAAGGCCGGCTGGTGCAGCCGTTCAGCGAACCGGCACTGCCGCCGTGGCGCTACTTCACTTATGTGGCGGCTGCGCGCGCGGAGGACGAAGCCGTGCGGGCATTCAAGGACTGGCTGAAAGTGACGGGGAATGCGGCGGCAGCGAACGCGCGGCGCTGACCAGGTCCTGATGGCGACGATCGCTCGGTCGGTGCGGGTTTCGGGCGCCGCTGCGACGCCGCGTATTGCTCGTGCATGAACGTCTTTCGCCTCGGCGTTCATCCAACGGTTTTTTGCATTCCGTAGGATTACTACTAGTCTGAACAGGACGGACAGAGCAGGAAGAGTCACCGCATCGAGGTGGTTTCCACCTCATCGAAAAACAAAGGACATCGAATCATTTGATGCGAATGTGATACCCGCATGCGTGCCCGGACACGTATCGCGTTTCCGCAGCACAAACGACAAACCCCGGCTCGAGCCGGGGCTTTTCACGCGAGGGACGCTTATTGGCTGGCGCCCGCGGCTTCGCCCGCCTTCTTCTCAGCGTTCTGCAGATTCTGCGGGTAGTTCGGATCGTTGGCCGCCGGCTTGTAACCCGCGTCTTCGAGCTTCTTCAGTTCGGCGTTGTTCTTCGCGCGCGCTGCCTTGTGTTCGGCTTTGCGTTTTGCCCGTGCTGCCTTGCGTGCTTCACGCTTCGCAGCTTTCGCATCCGAAGCGGCGGATGCGGCCGGTGCGCTGGCGTCGGTCTGCGCGAACACCGGAGCAGCCGAGCCGAAGAGGAACGCCGCTGCCGTAGCAGCCAGCGTCAGTTTTTTGATCTGGATTCGCATCGCTGAACTCTCTTTTCTGATTGGTCACGGAGTGAAAGTACATCGAGATACCGCCCCTGCCCCTGGCCGGTCTTCATCTCGCGATCAGGGCCTTTGCATCATAACCGCGTTGCAAAAAATGTGGCGCTATCGTGCGCACATTCTTGGGGATACACGTATGGGAAACGTCGCATCGTCACGTCTCCCGCGTGTCCGCCGGACCCTCGTTTCGCAGGGACACGGCAATACATCACGCGACGCGTGCGACCGCCGCAAACATGTGACGAAGCGGATTGTTCCGTCGATACGATGCAGGTTGCCGATGAGGATGAGATCCGCTTCGGCGCACCGCGCCCGCGTACGACGCCGACTGTTTCATCCGTGGAATTTGCTGCTCCCGCAACGCGATCGTTGCCTCATGAGCGGAACATGCGACGAAATCGCGGACCTGTGCCCCATGTTGCGATTTGCGGCCGCGCGAACGACGGCTCCTCCCATAAATGACCACGAATCGTTCCATGCCGAGTCCGCCCCGTTCCTCCACTACACGTCGGCCCGATACGATGCGAACGATCGGGTAACCGGTGGCCGCTTGCATGGTTACCTGTTCGGCGCGATTCGTCGCCACTTTTGGGAGATGACATCTGCAGCACAAGGTGAGCGCTTCGATCGGCATTCGTTCACGATCGCGCATCTGCATCGTACGATGCAGTCGCATGAGCGCCTGCGCTGCGCGCGTCATCGTATCTGCGTCACGAAGCGTTTTGCGCCTGTGCGACAAGCACGCCGGCGCGTCTGGCGCTGCGCGCATACGCCACAGCTTTTCCATCGGGTGCCCGCATCTCGTGCGGACGCGTCGCACGGATGGTCCATCAACCTGCGAGGAGCTAGTCGGTGAGCCTTTACAGGATCCGACAACTTCCGACGGTGAGCATTTTCGGGATTCGAGTATGTATCCAGTGAGGGGGAGCCTGGTTGATGGCGCTCGCCTCACGTTCGGAACCATGCCGGGATCGCCGTGACCGAAGCGCGTTTGATTGTCGTGTCGACCGGCACAGGGATGCAATTCTTGTCCCGGCTGTCGGGATCCTGTACCGATTCCGATACAGGCCCAAAGGTAGAAAGCTATGAGGCCAAATGAACGGAGCAAGGGCCGGGGGTTTCGTCCGCGCACGGGTTACTGACTGAAAAGTGTCGGACGAGCCGGCGCGCGATAGCCGGAGACTTATCCACGGAAGCGCGGGCACAGACGCAAAAATAACCGCTTGCGGATGAATTCCGGTCATTTCTCACTGCCCTGAGGCGTACCCGCAGTATTCCTGTGCGGGTGTGATGGCCGTCGTCTACGGGTAATCCCGGACGGAGAAACCTCCCGCTGTGGGCATTTTCCGATCCCATAGATGGGAACCTATGTCCTGAAAACGCGGATTCCATCCCATAGGTTTCTACGTTTGAGCGCTTGTTAGTAGGTACTCACCCTCTTGCGAAGCCTTGTCAGGCCTGGGAGGCTCGCAGAATGAGGCCACATATCGGGGGATCCACAGGCTGTAGACCCGGATTGCTGTGCCAGTCGAGCCCGCTGGAGTCCCTTTGGTAGCGGTTTATGGGGGTTGTTTTTCTGCACAGGCACACGTGTGTTTACATCTTTGGTAAACAACGTTTACTTCTTTAACTACTTTTAGACGGCTCACAGCCTTGTCTGGCAAGGGTTTGACAGGTGTTCGGTACCCATTTATGGGAGCACAGGCGGAAGAGTATGGGGTTTCAGGTCTGTGGATTTGGGGAATCGGGTACCGCGTTATGGGAAATGGGGGTTGTGGATATGGGGCACGCGTAGCCTGTTATGGGAATTCGGCCCAAAAACACTTCAGGTAGCCCTCTATGGGGGAATCCATTGGTAGCCATTTATGGTGCGTTCCAGCTGATCGGTTCGTGCCGCCGGGCACAGCATTTTATGTGGGGTAGCCGGTTATGGGGCGGACTTCAGGTAGCCGTTTATGGGTGCCTGTATTGACCGCGTGATCTCGTTTGGCTCGTCCCTATGGTTGTGGCGTCCCATAAACAGGATCAGGCCGGTAGAAAGGTTACCTTCTGTGGGGGAGTCTGAAGGTAGTCATCCATGGGGAGCATTTTCGCCTGTCGGACACAGTTGAAGACACAACGCCACGCCGGTGGATTTCGACAGGTACCCATTCATGGGGCGTGTCGAAGGTAGCGCGTTATGGGAGGAACGCAGATCGTGTTGCAGGGCACCACGAATCGGGTTCGCCAATCCAGTTCGAGTCGATTGTTTCCCATGAATGGGTACCTTTGATAGGGCAAGTCCCATGCCGGATCCTGGCGACAAACCACACAGGTAGAAGGTTTTGGGAGCTATTTTTGACCCAAAGGTATATGGATATGGGGCTCCGAACAAATAGGAAAACCTAGGTTTTTCCTTTTGTGACTGGAACTTAGCATCGATAGTGAAAGTGATACCGTAGAAAGAGACGTTGCTCGGTGGCTGGAAAAGGTATAAAGTCCGCCATCAACACGGTCACCTTCTCCGGACATCACGATGCCGCGCAAGCCCGCAATCAAAGGCTCCGACAAGCAGGTTTCGCTATTTCAGACGCCCGAGCCTCCCGATCTGCTGCGCAAGGCGGTCCAGGCCATTCATATCGCTCCGAAGTCCGGAAAGATCGGGCTGCAGCAGCGCAAGATGTTCAGCTCGTTGATCAAGAATGCCCTTCGTCAGGAAGCGTTCGAGCCCGGCCGGACGAGCTTCTCGATCTCGATCGCCGCGCTCTCGCACGAAAGCGGGTTGAACAGCAACAACACGAAGTACGTGAAGGACACGGTCAACTCGCTGATCAGTACCGTCGTCAACTGGGACTACCTTGCGGCCGACCGCTCGACGGTGTGGAAGGCGTCGGGCCTGCTCGCCGGCGCCGAACTGGAGCAATCGGTGCTGAAGTACAGCTTCTCCGACCAGATTCGCAGCGAGCTGCTCAATCCGGAGATCTACGCGCTCATCGATATGCGGATCGCGCGCGAGTTTCGGCGCTCGCACTCGCTTGCCCTGTGGGAAAACACGGTGCGCTACGAGGGGATCGGCATCACGGCGAAGATTCCGCTGCCAAAATTCCGCGATCTCATTCTCGGTCAGGACAAGGCGTCGCAATCGTACAAGGAGTACAAGCTCTTCAAGAGCAAGGTCCTGGTGCCGTGCATTCAGGAGGTGAACGAAGTTTCCGACCATACGCTCGAGCTGATCGAACACAAGTCAGGTCGTAGCGTGGAGGCCGTCCAGTTCAAGGTGACGCGCAAGCAGAGCGCGGATACGGTCGAGGAAGGCGACGTCAAGAACGAAGCACTCGTCGACGAAGTCGCCAAGTTCGGCATCCCGCGTTCGGAAGCGCGCCGGCTGATCACGCAGTACGGTGTGCAGCGCATCAAGGCGGCAATTGCCTATACGCTCAATCGGACTACGAAGAAGAATGCCGCCCCTGTCGACAACGTGGCCGCGTATTTCCGCAAGGCGCTGACACACGGCTATACGCTGGCCGACGGTCAGGGGACCGAAACGGCCGCGCCGGCAAAGGAATCCGCGCAGAGCAAGCAGGAACAGATTCGCGACAAATACCTGGCGGCGAAGGTCGACGAAGCTGGCGCGTATTTCCGCGAGCTGGAGATCGACGACCAGACCAAGCTGATCGAGCGCTACAACGAGACGGTGGCCGGTTCGAAGGATCTCACGCTGTCGCCGAAGAAGAAGGCGAGCAAGCTGGCGCAAACCAGTTTCTTCCGTTGGCTGGCGATCGACACCTGGGGCGAACCGACCTCGGACGACCTGCTGGAATTCCTGCTGAAAAGCAGCCTCGCGACCAACTGATCAAGGCCTCGCAGCCTGGCATGCGCCGCGCGCCGGACTTCATCCGGTTGCGCGGTGCCGTGCAGGCGCGGGGCCTTTGTCTTGGCGCGGCTACTTTTGCGCGGCGTCTGCCAGTTCGGCGACGTACGCATCGATTACGGTCTTGAGGCGGTCGGCGAGTGCTTCCTGGTGAGACGCATCGACTCCCTTCAGTTGCAGATCCAGACGCCCGTCCGGATAGGTCTTCAGCTGACCGATCGCGCGTGATTCGAGCGCGAAATCGTGACGGACGCTGTAGCGCGTGCGCCCCGCCTTCTTGTTGCCGTCGCTCTGCGCGCGCAGGAAATTCTCGAGGTCGCGTACCGACTTTTTCCGGTCGATCACCGCGGTGAGCAGCCGGTCGGCAGCCGGTTCGCCCAGGCGCTCGAAAATCAGCTTCAGGAAGTACGCCGCCTGCAGGCCGACCACATCGTTCGCGCTGGCCATCCGTTCGAGCAGCGTGTTGGGCAGAGCGTTCAGCGACAGCGTCTTGCTGATCGATGCCTTGTCCTTGCCGATCTTTTCCGCGAGCGTGTTCTGGTCGGGGAAGACCTTTTCGTCGAGAAGACGCTTCCACGCGACCGCATCGTCGAAGATCGTCTGGCGCTCGTGGTCGTGGTTGGCGCGATACGCGATCGTATAGAGTTGCTCGGGCGTGTGGTCCGTGCGAAACGTCGCGTTGATCGTCTCGTCGCCGTTGATGCTCGTCGCGCGCAGGCGGCGTTGCCCGTCGATCACGACGAGCTTGCCGGGAAACTCCGGGAGCCGCGTGACTTTGATCGGCTCGATCTGCCCTTCCCGCTTCAATGTCAGTGCGAGCTCGTGCAGGCTCGATTCCGAATAGAACACGCGCGGGTTGAACGGGTTCGGGATGCAGTCCTTGACCGCGACTTTCTGCGGCGCGCCGAGGTCGATCGCGTCGGCGGACGTGGTCGAGGCGGGGGCGACGGGGGAAGCGGCTTCGGTGGCGGGATTCGACGCGGCCACCGGCTCCGGCAGGCGCGTTTCGAGCGCCGCGTTTTCCTGCGCGAGCCCGCGCAGCAGGCCGGCCGCGAGGTGCAGGTTGCCGGTCGGCTTCTTCTCTTTTGAGGTGTCCTTAGCCATGAGCGGCTCCGGTAGCGCGCGTCGACGCGATGTATTGGGCCATTTCGGTGACCAGCCGCTCGATTTCCGCGCGGGCTTCCTTCAGCCCCTTCAGGTATCGATTGTGATGATGGATCGTGGTGCCGAGGGCGAACGTCTGCCGGTAGACCTCTCGCTGCGCGATCTGGCTGTCGAGCAGATGCTCCCCTATTTCTTCAGCCCTTAGAATTTTTAAAATTTCTTCACGCATTTTAGTTTTTCCATTGACGCTATTCAGCATCAGCGCGGAAGACAAATTCGGGTTCCGAACGGCACGCATCGACTCGATCATCCGAATCATCGCGACGGTGCTGTACAGGTCGGCCGGGGACGGGGATAGCGGTACGAGGCAGAAATCGGCGACTTCCAGCACCGACGCAATGCGCGGGTCTTCGAGGTTGCCCGGGCAGTCCACGACGATCACATCGAAATTTGCATCCTGCTTCTTGATCTCGCCGCCGATGCCGCGACCGGCGGGGGCCAAAGACAGAACCGTCATCGGGAGCGTATTTTCCCCGCTTGTGACCCATCTGACTGACGTGCCTTGAGGGTCGGCATCGATCAAGGCGACTTTGTTGCCGCCAGCCTCGAAGGCCGCCGCGATATTGACGGAGATGGTCGTCTTTCCAGTACCACCTTTTTGATTGCTAACGGCGATCTTGAAAGCCATTAAATTCCTCCAAGGAGTTTTGCGTAATATATGCAGTTGTTGTTGAAAAGTCCAGAAAAGTGTTAGATAAACAGAGAAATTTTCTGATCAATGTGGTTGTCACGTGACAAGCAGGCCAAATGGCTAGCAGATTGTTTCTTGAGTTCAAATCAACTGAAAAATAAAAAACGGACAACACGTCGTTTGAGATGGTACGTGCCGATGGAGTGGTGGGGAATTCAGCGGCGGAAGCGACAAGAATCGCGGTGCGGTTTCTAAGGGTGATTTTGTTGTCGACCTGAAAATGCGGGGCAGGTTTTCCAACTACTTGCGAACTTGAACAGCGTCGGGATCTGCAGTTGTCACGTGACAAGCCGATGCGGATGACTAGGATCGCAAATCCCCGCCGACGGGGAGTATGCAGATTCGACGCGCGGTGGACTCGTGGGGATTCTTTCTTCCTCTTTCGTCATTGCCGCTGTTGCACTCAGATATGCTGGTGCTGGTGCTGGTGCTGGTGCTGGTGCTGGTGCTGGTGCTGGTGCTGGTGCTGGTGCTGCGACTGCGACTGCGACTGCGACTGCGACTGCGACTGCGACTGCGACTGCGACGGACGTGGTTGTTACGTGACAACCCGCCTCAGTTGTGATTCCGGGCGGGTTCGCTTGCACTTACTAGAAAACTTGCTAGCGTGAAGAAATCCGTGCGATAGGTGAAGTGACGTGGTCGATCGGACCAGGTCATGGATGGGGGAACCGTTCGAGTCGCATGGTTGTCACGTGACAACCGCTGAGGTCTCGTGTCGGAATGACCTGCTTCATACCGATGCGGCGTCTTCATTGGGGAGCCAAATTAGCGAGTTGGAACGTGCGAGTGATATGTGCGAGCGAGCGGTACTGGCCGGGCGGCTCGGCCATCCCCTAGCATTCTTGTACTGTGCGGGCTCTCGATCTCCCCACGGCATGTCAGATGGGAACTTTGGCGGCCATGATATGGCCCCAATAAATTGACCCCTGTCTGCGCTCCCCCTTGCCACGACGACGTGGCACGGGGAGGGTTGATATTCGGAGCTTTGTTGCGTCGACGAGTGATTCAATGGTGGCGGGTATCGACGTAGTTTCACGTATCCTGATCGCGCGACG
Source organism: Burkholderia sp. Bp8984 (assembly GCF_003853755.1). Taxonomy (NCBI): domain Bacteria; kingdom Pseudomonadati; phylum Pseudomonadota; class Betaproteobacteria; order Burkholderiales; family Burkholderiaceae; genus Burkholderia; species Burkholderia sp. Bp8984. The sequence goes on along the minus strand of NZ_QTQN01000039.1, from coordinate 50,986 downwards.
GCTTTTGGGGCGAATTCATGCATGTCGACGAGGCGAGATGACGCGAATCGACAGGGTCGTGAAACATTTCTCTAAAACGGTTCGTCTCCGTAAACCCTTGTCTAGCAATCAGTTGCGCCACTTTCTTCATGTTGTTTCACGCGAACTGAACGTGATTGATGGGTAAAATGGGGGCGCATGGATCTCGAGCGTCCTATTGGGTTCAAGCGATGAAAAGTGAGGTCAAACCGTATCAATGAAAACGTGTTTTGTGGTTTTCAATACGTTTCGCTCTGCGAAGACAATCGACACGCCGTCGAACTGCGACGTCGCCGAACAGACCCGGGATTCAAGAGATGCAACGCCCCTCTTCATCGCCAGTTGTCACGTGACAACGCGCTGCCCCGGCGGTGCCGGATTGCGAATCCACGGGGGTTGGGAGAAATCGAAGCGGGCGCCGGGCCGATGTTGAATTTACCGGGCGTCCAAAGACTGCGTCGAACTAATGCTGATTCTGTAGACAGCCTCGGATGAACGTCTCCGAGGGGCTTGGCCAATGTCTATCGCAGCGCATACGAAACGGGGATCTGCAGAAACTGCATCAAGAAGATAAGGTGCATTGCCATCGTCGGGCCGGCCGTGTCTATCTGGATAGCGTGGAAGGTCAGATTTCCGGCCTCACCGACCATCAACCCCGTATCGCGACAAAAATTCACCGCCGCGACGTTCTCGCCCAGAAACCGTCGCGGCCATCGAACCTACTTCGTCGCTTGCGACGCGCAGGGTTGCCACCGGCGTGTCTTCGTTTCGGAAGTCTTTGCCGGCTCATCGACCGATCGCCACCACCGCTCGCCGCGATGCGGCTCATTCAGATCGAGTCGCTCGCCCATCCTGGGCGTTGATAGCTCGACGCCATGCACCATTGCCAGCGCGGTGACGCGTTCGAACGGCTCCTGCCAACGGTGCATCGCGAGATCGAACGTGCCATTGTGAATCGGCATCAGCATGCGACCGCGCAGGTCGATATGTGCCTGCACGGTTTCTTCCGGCTGCATGTGCACGTAAGGCCATTGCGGGTCGTATGCGCCGGTCTCGATCAGCGTCACGTCGAAGGGCCCAAGACGCTCGCCGATTGTCCGGAAACCGTCGAAATAGCCGGTGTCGCCGCTGAAGAACACGCGCAGATCGTCGTCGACGACGACCCATGACGCCCACAGCGTGCTGTTGCCGTCAAACAGGCTGCGCCCGGAGAAGTGCTGCGCCGGTGTCGCGATCAACGTCAGGCCGTCGACGTCGATGCTCTGCCACCAGTCGAGCTGCCGTACCTTCTGCGAGTCGATACCCCATTCGATCAGGCGGTCGCCGACGCCCAACGTCGTGACGAACACGCCGGTGGTGGCCGCAAGCGCGAGCACCGTGTCGCGGTCGAGGTGATCGTAGTGATCGTGAGACAGGATCACGCCGCGCAACGGCGGGAGGTCCTCGAGCGCAATCGGCGGCGCATGGAAGCGCTTGGGGCCGACGCGCCGGAACGGCGATGCACGCTCGGCAAACACGGGATCGGTCAGCCAGAACTCACCGCGCAGTTTCAACAATAACGTTGAATGCCCCAGCCGATACAGGCTGCGGTCGGGGGCCGCGTCGAGTTGCTCGCGGGTCAGTGAATCGATGGGCAATGCGCCTGTCGGAACCGTGTTGCGCGGCTTGTTGACCAGCATGTTCCATGCGATACCCAGCGTCTTGCCGAAGCCTTCGACCGGTCGCGGTGCGACGTTGCTGAAGCGTTCGCCGTTGTGCTGCGGCGACTCGCCGGACAGCGTGCGGCCACGCCTGGCGGCGGCGAAACCCAGTACGCGATGAAGAAAAACGAGAGGCGAAGCCATGTCGATTCGTCCGGAAATAAAAGTACACCGAGCAGTGTAGTTTATCCCTGGGAAAAGTAAACTCGGCGGTGTAAAATTTTTTGTATGGATACGAGCACCTCTCCTCAGCGCCTGACCGACCGAAAGCGTGCGGCAATACTCGCCGCGGCGATCGAGGAATTTCTCGCGGCCGGCTATGACGCAACCAGCATGGATCGCATTGCCGCGCGCGCCGACGTGTCGAAGCGCACCGTCTACAACCACTTCCCGGGCAAGGAAGCATTGTTCGCGGCGATCCTGCATCAGCTGTGGGACGCGACGCTTACCGCCGGCGCGCCGGCTTACTGCGCCGACGTGCCGTTGCGCGATCAACTGCTCGCGCTGCTGGGCCGCAAATTGCGGTTGCTGAACGACGAAGCGTTTCTCGCACTCGCACGCGTCGCGATCGGTGCGGCCATCCACTCGCCGGAACGCGCGCGCGACATGGTCGAACGCATGGGCGAGCGCGAAGAAGACGTGACGGTCTGGATTCGCGCGGCCGCGGCGGCCGGCCGGCTCACGGTGACCGATCCGGTATTCGCCGCGCATCAGCTGCACGGAATCGTAAAAGCGTTCGCGTTCTGGCCGCAGGTGACGATGGGCCAGCCGCCGCTCGGTGTGCGGGAGCAGAAGAAGGTCGCGGAAACGGCCGCCGACATGTTTCTTGCGTACTACGCACGTGCGGATCGCGATGGTGCGAGTGCCGGGCAGGACTGACCGCACATCGTGCGAAGCGCGGAGTGGAACAGGCGCGTCGATATACTCGATGTGCGCTGCGTCTGCCGCCTCGAAGAATCTGCCATTCGACAGCGGAAGAACGCAGGCCCGGGCACACACGTCGACGTAGTCCGTTTGAGCCGTACCGACGTGTGCGGCGGACGCATTTGAAACCGAACGCGAGCGAACCCCGATGAAGACGCTGTTGATCGTCTATCACACGATGACCGGAGGCACGCAGCAGATGGCCGAGGCGGCCGCGGATGCCGCGCGCCAGCAACCCGGCGTCGACGTCAGGTTGCAGCGTGCGGATGCGACGAGCGCGGATGACGTGCTCGCCGCCGACGCCTACCTCTTCGCGACGCCCGAAAATCTCGCCGCGATGTCCGGGCTGATGAAGGATTTCTTCGATCGCTGTTACTACGCGGCACTCGATCGGGTGAACGGCCGTCCGTATGCGGCGATGATCTGCGCAGGCAGCGACGGACAGAACGCGCTGCGCCAGATCGACCGGATCGCGACCGGATGGCGGCTCAGGAATGTGGCGCCGGGCCTGATCGTCTGCACCCATGCGCAGACACCGGAGCGCATCCTCGCGCCGAAGACGATCGGCAGCGACGATCTCGCGCGCTGCACGGAGATCGGCGCGGGTCTTGCCGCAGGGCTTGCTCTCGGCGTGTTCTGATTGGCGACGATCGAGCCGGCCGCCGCGAAGCCGCAACTGCGCGCAACGACCGGAGCGCGACGCCTCGTGTGCCGCATTCGATGACCGCGAGTGCTAGCGATGCGCACGATTCGCGGGACACCACTCCAGCGAACCGCATTGCCGTTCGCGGCAGCGACACCCAGCGATACCAAGCGACACCAACAGCTTGTCGATGCCCCGGTCAACCTTTGCCGATACTGGCGGCCCATGATGTTCGGGCCACCGGCTTTTCACGTGAAGCGCACTGAAGCGAGAAAGTGCGGAAAGCGACACTACGTAACGCGTGTGTCGATACCTGTCGAAAACACCGCCATAATGCGCGTCACGACTGCGCGGACGCCTTGCCTGCCACCCGGATCCGTCAAATCCGAACCGGTGAGTCAACCGACTGCCGCGCGTACCGGTATACTTCCACTCCTGCCTTTGTCCGGCATCGTGGCCGGGTGCCTGAAACAGTGGTGGTGGCGATGCGGCCCCGCAATGATCCGCATCGGTGGCAGTCGAGCCGCAGGCGATGCGGCGAACGCCGATGTGCGGAATGGCCGCACGAACCACACCTTATATTCCTGGTGGATTGAATTTATGGGTTTTGAACAACTTGCCGAATTGCGGGCGCAGCTCGCAGCCAAGGCCAAGCAGGAGCGCAACGCGAAGCGACCGGCTACGCAACCGGACGCAGGCGCGAAGCCGAAGTCCGGCGATCGGCCCGCTCGTGGGGCCAAATCGGGTGCCGGGGCCAAAGCGCCGTCCGGCGCGAAGCCCGCTTCGGCGAAGCCGTCGACGCCGGTCGATCCGGTCATCGTCGCAATCGGCAAACTGCAGCGCCGGTTCCCGCGCGCGTTCCCGAAGAATCCGGCTCCCAAGGTGCCGCTGAAGGTCGGTATCTGGGACGATCTCGCCCGCGAGGCGCAAGCCGTCGGCCTGAGCGAAGCCGAGCTGCGCGAGGCAATGTCCACGTGGTGCCGCGGCAATCGTTACTGGTCGTGTCTCGTCGAAGACGCGGTGCGGGTCGATCTGCAAGGTAACGAAGCCGGACGTGTGACGCATGACGACGCCGCGCGTGCGCGCCGGCTGAAGTCGCGTCGTCCGGGCAACAAGGGCGGCGCACAAGCAGCGAAGGGCGCACCGCAGCAGCCGAAGGCCGATGCACAGGCCGACGCCGCCGCGCCGCAGCCGGCAGCCGTGGAAGCACCGGCCGACGCAGCACCGCAGGCCGAGCAGCAAACGGCCGCGAGCGAGTAACACGCGATGCGTCGCCGCGCGATATGCGCGGTAACGCGCCGGCCTTCACCGCGCATATCGCGCATCACAGACGGACCGACCTGTCCTTGTCCGGGCGGGTCGGGACTGCCACCGCTGGCCGTACAGCCAGTCAGCCTTGCCCGATCAGCATCGAACTGCCAATCGAACCGACGACGAAAGCACGTCGGCGGACGCGGCTTGCGCAACGTGTCGCTTACGTCGGGCGCGCGGCGACCAGGCATCGGGGAGTGTCGGCGCGCATCATGAATGCACGGTGCCGTCCCATCCGGAGAACGATGCACAGGCGGGCGTCCCGTACGACTGCGTATCCGCGCTTGCGCGCAGACGATCGACGCATGCGCCATCGAGTGAGTGACCAACGCACATCCGCTTGCGTTCAATCACGATAATTCGTGTTCCTAATGTAATCGGATCGGCGATGAAACCCGGATTCGCACCCACGCGAATATGTCTCACGTGAACTGTTGTCAGGCGTGAAGTGCGGCCGTATTCGAGAGACGGACGTTGAGATGTCCGGATACGCCGCCGCGGCCGGCCGCTCGTCAGTTGGCGACCCGTAACACAAACGCGATAATCTCCCCGGCACGAATCGTCGGGCCGGCCTGCGTTGCCGCCCGCGCATGACGCGACAGGTACCTGAAAGCCTGCGCAATTCGTCCGACATTCCCCGACATTGAAAGGCACCGGCAAACCGCAAGCGCCACCGCATCGCACGCAACCTGCCGATTCCATACGCCCAACGCCAACGCCAAGACCGCATCATGAACCCGAGACATTCCGCGATTCTCGTCGCGCTCACCGCCGCCGCGCTGTTCGGCGCCGCGACGCCGCTCGCCAAGGCACTGATCGGCGCGATGTCGCCGTTCATGGTCGCGGGCCTGTTCTATCTCGGCAGCGGCATCGGCCTGGGCGTCGGGATCCTGCTGCGCGGGTTGCGCCGCCGCCGAGCGCCGGCCGAGGACGCAGCGCCGCTGCAGCGCGCGGACCTGCCGTGGCTCGCCGGCGCGATCGCGGCCGGCGGCGTCGCGGGTCCGGCGCTGCTGATGCTCGGGCTGTCGAGCACGCCGGCCGCCACGAGTGCGCTGCTGCTCAATCTCGAAGGCGTGCTGACGGCGGTCATCGCGTGGGTCGTGTTTCGCGAGAACGTGGATGTCCAGGTGTTTCTCGGCATGGTTGCGATCGTCGCGGGCGGCACGCTGCTGTCGTGGGTGCCGGGGCGCGCCGGCGTGCCGGTCGGCGCGCTGCTGATTGCCGGCGCATGCCTGTGCTGGGCGATCGACAACAACCTGACCCGCAAGGTCGCCGCGAACGATGCGATGGTCATCGCGTGCGTGAAAGGCCTGGTCGCCGGGCCCGTGAACATCGGCATCGCGCTCGCGACGGGTGCGTCGCTGCCCGCCGTTCCGGCCACGGCCGCCGCGATGCTGACCGGCCTCGGCGGCTACGGGATCAGTCTCGTGTTGTTCGTCGTCGCGCTGTGCCATCTCGGCAGTGCACGCACGGGCGCGTATTTTTCGGTGGCGCCGCTGTTCGGCGTCGTGCTGTCGTTGCTGATCTGGCCGGCGCTGCCGTCGGTCACGTTCTGGATCGCGGCCGCGCTGATGGCGCTCGGCATCTGGCTGCATGTGCGCGAACGGCACGAACACGAGCATGCGCATGAGCGGCTCGAGCATACGCACCGGCATCGGCACGACGAACATCATCAGCACGCGCACGACTTTCCGTACGACGGCGATGAGCCGCACACGCATCCGCACGTGCATCTGCCGATCACGCACAGTCACGCGCATTTCCCGGATATTCACCACCGCCATCGACACTGATCGCGCGGCACGGGCGCACGCCCCGCGCTGTGTGCCGCGCGCATCGCAAGGTAACCGTTTATGGGGCCGTCGCTCGTGTCCGCTGCACGGCTTCGGCGTCGATCGACGGGGCGAACCGTGGCGAGTCAGTCGTCCGTCTGAATCAACCGGATCAACGACCCGTCCGGGTCGATCAGCGCGCCGACGGTGCCGCCCCATGCCTCGCGTTTCGGCCGATGCACGCGCGGCCAGCCGGTCGTTTGCTCGGGAATGCCGGCGGCGAGCACTTCGTCGAAAAACGCACCGACGTCGGCGAGCCGGAAGCAGCAGCTGAACCAGCTCGTGGCCGGATCGAGACCGGGATGCAAAAAGAATTCCAGCAGCAGGTCGCCGCGCCGCAGGATCATCCAGCCGTCGTCGCGCCAGGTTTCGACGAAGCCGAGCTTCGCGTAGAAAAGCGACGTAACTTCGAAATCGCGCGACGGCAGATTGGGACTCGCAAAGTCGGTCAAGGCGGTTCCTCCAGTGGGCGCAGCGATCGAACGAACGCGCGGGAAAAACGTGCGGACGGATGTCGCGCATGGTCGGTCAACGATGCGCACCGGCAAGCCGCGCAAGCCGCCGCCGCGACTATCGTCCCGCGGGAAAGCAGAATCCGAAATCCTCGCAGCCCGGGCATCCGGGGGCGGGCCCGGGCGGCAGGCCGAGCGATGCGGCCGCTTCCTGCGCGAGGAATTTCTTCCAGCGCAGGTTCGCGACATTGCGTGCGGCGAGCGCGGGAAAATAGCGGTCGAGCAGCGCGGACACCGCGGCGCGTCCGTCGAGGTCGAGATCGCGCCACAGGTGATCGGGGCGCAGGCACGCATGCGCGATGATGGTCGCGACGCAGTCGGCATCGTCGCGTGCGACGGCGCAATGCGCATCCTGCATCAACCGCGCGTGCAGTGTCGCGACGAACTGCGCGTGCGCGGTCGGCAGCGGCGCGATGGCGGCCGCCGACACGAGCGCGGCGGCATCGTCCGAACCCAGGTGCGGAAACTGGCGGGCAAGCAGGCCGCTCAACCGTGCGGGAGACAGACCGAGCAGCGCGAGCTCGTTGCGGCATGCGCGTGCCGCAACGAGCGTGCCGAACAGACGTGCATCCGGAGAATCGGCGTCGGCCGCCCCGGCCAGCAGCGATTGCAATACGCGCTCATGCGCGTGCTCGAGCATGGACGTCATCGTGTGCGCCCGCGCGCCGGTCGAGCGTCGCACGCCGCTTGCGGGCGCGGCGCACGATGGATCGTCGGTGCGGTCGACAGGGCGCTCACTCGACTCCGACGATCACGCTCGACGCCTTGAAGATGGCGGACGCGGCCTTGCCGCTCGCGAGGCCGAGACGATCGACGCTGTCGTTGGTGACGATCGCGACGATCTCGGCGCCGCCCGCCGCCTTGATCACGACTTCCGAATTGACCGCGCCTTTCGCGATCGACGACACGGTGCCCGAGACGCAGTTGCGGGCCGACACCTTGCTGCCGTCGACGTCGACCATCACGATCACCGACGATGCCTTGACGAGCGCGAACGCCTTCGTGCCGGCCGCGAGGCCCAGCGATGCGACGCTGCCATGCGTGATCACCGCGACGATGTCGAGGCCGTCCTGGGTACGCAGCGTGATTTCGTCGTTGACCGCACCGGGCTTGACGGCGCCGATCTGGCCGGCGAATTGATTACGGGCGCTGGTTCGCATGATGACTCTCCGGGAAATGGGCGGCCCGACGGGCGGCCGGCGAATGACGGAAACTGCGGACGAGTTTACCGGCAATGCAGGCGACGCGCGACGTCGGCATCGACATACCGGACATGCGAAATCGCGCACGATGGCGCGGGACGGCAGACGTGTCGTGCACGCCGGCTGCCGCCCCGCGCGCGCTTACTTTGCGGCGGCCGGCGCAGCAGCCGGCGTACCCGCTGCCGAAGTCCGCTGCGCCGCAGCGGGCGCAGCATCGCCTTCCCATCCGCCGCCGAGGGCGAGGAACAGCTTGACCTGATCGGCGGCGACCTGGCCCTCGGCCGCGGCGACCTGCGCGCGCACGCTCGTCAGCGTGCGCGTCGCATCGAGATCGGAGATGAACGACTCGCGGCCGGCCGTATAAAGCCGGTGCGTTTCGTCAGCGGAACTGCGCGCCGATTCGTAGGCCGTGCGCAGCGCATCGGTGCGCTGCACATCGGCAGCATAGGTCGCGAGGCTCGACTGCGTTTCGCGCAGCGCGTTCAGCACGACGCCGTCGAAATGCGCGAGCGCGCCACCGGTCGCGGCTTCGGCCTCGCGCACGCGCGCGCGCTGGCCGTTGACCGGGAACGACCAGCTGATCAGTGGTCCGAACGACCAGCGATTGGTGGTGGACGAGAACAGGTCGGCGGCGACGCCGACCGAGCCGGCCGACGCACCGATGCTGACCGACGGATACAGCGCGGCCGTAGCGACGCCGATCCGCGCGGTCGCGGCGGCGAGCTGGCGCTCGGCCTCGCGCACGTCGGGGCGGCGGCGCAGCAGCGCGGCGCCGTCGCCGATCGGAATCGGCTGGCGCAGCTTCGGCAGCCGCTCGCATTCGGCGACAGCCTTCGGCAGGTCGGCCGGCGAACGCGCGAGCAGCGCGGCGAGCTGGTACTGCGCGATCTTGCGGCGGCCTTCGAAACGCGGGATGTCGGCCGCGAGCGTGCGCACCTGCGTGACGCCGCGCGTGACGTCGGTCTGGTTGCCGCGCCCCGCGTCGCGCAGCCGCTGCGACAGCTTCACGCGCTGCTGCTGCAGCGCGAGCGACTGCTTCGCGATCGCGAGCTCGTCGCCGGCGGAGCACGATTCGACGTAGGCGCGCACGACGTCCGCGACTACCGTGATGCGCGCGAGGTCGGCGGCCGCCTGCACGGCTTCGCTGTCCGCGCGCGCGGCCTCGACGCCGCGCCGCAGCTTGCCGAACAGGTCGAGCTCGTACGACACGCTGATGCCGACCGCGCCCTCGTTCACGACCGGCAGCTTGTTTTCGAGCAGATACTGTTCGGCCGATTCCTGCGCGCGCTGCACGGCGGCTTCCGCGCGGCCGGAAAAGCCGCCCTGTTCGTTCGCGACTTCCAGCGCCGCGCGCGAACGCGCAAGGTTGGCCGCGGCGACGCGCAGGTCGGTGTTCGATTTCAGCGCGCTGCGCACGAGTTCGTCGAGCACGCGGTCGTCGTACAGCTGCCACCAGTTGCCGGGCACCGGGTCACGCGACACGAGCGTGCCGTTCGCATCGTCGAGCGCATGGTTCGCGAGCGGCGCATTCACGTACGCCTGCTGCGGCAGCCTGTAGTCGGGGCCGACGGATTTGCACGCGCCGAGTGCGAGCGCGAGCGGCGCGAGTGCCGCCGCGAGGCGCAGGCCGTGCCGCTTCATTGCGAGGCTCCCGTCGCGCTTGCGCCCGCGGGTGCCGAAGCCGTCGCCGGCGCGGCAGCGCCGGCAGCCGGCTTCGCCTTGTCGTCACGACGCGCATCGGGCGAGCGCATCGCGACGGTCGCGGTGCGCCCTGCGATCATCCGGAAGTCGTCGGGCACCTCGTCGAGCACGACGCGCACCGGCACGCGCTGTGCGAGCCGCACCCAGCTGAATGCCGGGTTCACGTTCGGCAGCAGGTTCGCGCCCTGCGTGCGGTCGCGATCCTCGATCGCGGCGACGATGCTCTGCACGTGACCGCGCAGCGGCCGCGGCTCGCCCATCACGACGATGTCGACCGGCTGGCCGATGTGGATGCCGCGCAGCTTGGTTTCCTCGAAGTAGCCGTCGACGCGGAACGAATTGCGGTCGACGACCGACAGCACCGCGCGGCCGGCCGGCACGTATTCGCCGACGCGCGGCGCGCGATCGTTCAGGTAGCCGTCGACGGGACTCACGATCGTCGTGCGCTGCAGGTTCAGCTTCGCTGTGTCGAGCGACACCTGCGCGTCGGCGACGGCGGCTTCGCCCTGCTCGACGCGCGTGCGGCTTTCCTCGACCTGTTCGCTGGCGACCAGGTTGCCGAGCTGCTGGTTGCGCGCATATTCGCGCTTCGCCTGGGCGAGAGTCGCGCGGCGCTGCGCGAGCGTCGCTTCGGCCAGCCGTTGCGCGAGCGCGTAGCGGGCCTGGTCGATCACGAACAGCACCTGGCCGCGCTTCACCTCCTGGTTGTCGGCGACCTGCACCGCGGTGATGAGCCCCGCCACGTCGGGTGCGACCTGGATCACGTCGGCGCGCACGTGGCCGTCGCGTGTCCACGGCGAGAACATGTAGTAGTTGATGATCCGCCACAGCACGAGGGCGGCCACGACGACGACGATCAGGGTGAGCAGGATCTGCCCTGCCGAGAGCCAGGTTTTTTTCACGGTTAGCTAGCCACGAGATGGTGAGACACGACGACGACCGCGGCAAGCACGAACACGTAGATGCCGAGGTCGAAGATCGAACGGTGCCAGACGAGGCGGTAAAAGCCGACGCGTTCGAGCAGCGCGCGCACGACGATGTTGATCAGGTAGGCGATCAGCATCAGCACGAGCGGAGCCGGCACGAATACGCCGAAGATGTCGATTTCGCCGATCATGGTCGCGGTCGGAAAGACGGGTTGGAAAGCGGGATCATGCGCGTGCTCCGTCCGGTGCGGCTTGCGGCGGCTGCGCGGATGCGGCCGGGTACAGCGACAGGCGCAGGCCGACGAGCGCGTGCAGCGTATCGCGCAACCGGCGGTGCGTCGCGGGCGTGACCGGCGCCGCGGGCGCGCCGGGCGTCGTGCCGCCGTCCGCCGGCGCGACGGAAGTGCCGGGCAGGTTGCGCCCGGCCACGCGCTGCAGCGCGTCGTCGATCGATGCGAGCAGCGCGGGCGGTGCAGGCTGGCGCGCATTCGCGGCCGCGCAGCGCGTGTAGTGATCGTTGACGCCGGCGAGCACGCGGTCGATCGCATCGGGCACGTCGCCCGTCAGCTTGCGGCGCGAACGGCGCAGGTCGAGCGCGTTCAGCGCGATGCGCAGGTCGCGGAAGCTCTCGATCGACGGATGGCGGTGGTCGTCCGACGCGCCGAGGCGCGGCAGCAATTGCGTGACGCGATCGAGCATGCGCGACGCATGGTTGCGCTGGTCGTCGAGCGGCTGCGTCGACGCGGAGCGCGCGACGTCCTCCCAGCCCGAGCGCAGCAGGCGCCGCACCGCGAGCTCCGCGCCGAACGGCCGCGTCGCGCGCGTCCATACGTACGCGAACAGCAGCCCGGCGACACCCGCGAGGTTGCTGTTCAGGAACACGAAGAAGTCGGCGTCGTATGCGCTCTGGATGCTGATGAAGGTGGCGGTGTTCACCGCGACGAGCATCGTCACCATGTTGAATTGCGGGCGCGGCAGCAGCGTGCCGATCAGGATGAACGGCCCCGCGAACATCAGCACGAGCATCGGGAAGTCGTGCACGTGCGGCAGCACGACGAACAGGTACAGCCCGGCGAACACGACGCTCGCGGCCGTCGACAGGAAGAACTTGAACACCAGCGGCGCCGGTTCGTCGAGCGCGGCGAAGAAGCTGCACGACACGGCCACGAGCGTGACGGCCGCGGCACCGTCGTGCCAGCCGGACGAGATCCACAGCGAGCACGCGAACACGATCGCGAGCACGACGGTCAGCGTCGAGAACAGCATCATCCCGCGATCGAAGAAGCGTTCGGTGCCGCCGAGCCGCCAGTGCCGGTAGCGCGGCTGCCAGACGCCCGACTCGTTCGCGATCAGCGCGCGCAGCGAGCGGCAGTCCTGCCAGATGTCGATGACCTGGCGCAGCCGCCACAGCGCGTTCGACAGCAGCGCGCCGTCCCAGCTCGCCAGCGCGCCGTCGGCCGGCTGCAGCGCGGCGATGCGTTCGCGCAGGTCGTCCGCGACCGGGTCGTGCGCCATGTCGCCGTCGCTGCCGGCCTTCACGGCCGGCAACGGCGCGTCGAACCACTTCGCTGCGTCGGCGAGCAGCGCGTCGAGCGCCGGCGGCCGCACGTGCAGGTCGCGCATCAGCGCGATCAGCGGATCGGCGAGCGACGACATCAGCGGCAGGAACAGCTGCATCCGGCCGGCGAGCGCCTGCGCGCGGGCGAGCACGCGCGGGTGCGCATGGTCGTAGCTCAGCTGGCTCAGCAGGAATTCGAGGCCGGTGATGGTCGCGGCGAGGCGTTGCCGGCACGCGGACAGCGCCTTGCCCGCGATATGCCCGGACAACGTCTCGCGGCCGTAGAATGCGGCGTCCTTGAACCATGCGTCGGTGCGCTCGATCAGCGTCGGCGCGAGCCGGTTCGGGAACACGGCGCTGCCGACCACGCTCGCGCACACGATGCCGAGCACGATTTCCTCGGTCCGCGCGATCGCGACGTCGAAGATCGTCGACGGATCGGTCACCGTCGGCAGTGCGACCAGCGGCATCGTGTAGCCGGCCAGCATGAACACGTAGCTGCGCGCGGTGCGGTCGGAGATCGCGAGATAGAGCAGCGTGCCGCACCATGTCGCGACGATGACGCTGAACAGGAACGGCGTCTCGACGAACGGCGGCACGAACAGGATCGCGGCGGCCGCGCCGAGCGCGGTGCCGAGCGCGCGATAAAGCGCCTTCGAGCGCGTCGCGCCGACGAACGGGTTCGACACGATGTAGACGCTCGCCATCGCCCAGTAAGGGCGCGGCAGCTGGAAATACAGGCCGAGGTACAGCGCCAGCATCGACGCGGCGAACGTCTTGCCCGAGAACAGCCAGTCGCGAAGGCTCGGATAGGTCATGACGCGGAGTCGGCGGGGTGGGACGGACGCGACGCCGGATGCTGCGCATCGGCCGCGTTGAACGCGTTCAGCACGCGCAGCGTGGCTTCGAGATCGGCGCGCGTGACGCCCTTGAGCACCTGGGCGCGCAACACGCGCAGGTCTTCTTCCATCTTCGCGGTGACCGCGCGGCCGGCGGCCGTCAGCGAGATCGTCTTCGCGCGGCGGTCGTGCGGATCCTCGTCGCGGCGTGCGAGGCCGGCCGCGCACAGCTGGTCGAGCAGGCGCACGAGCGACGGCCCCTCGATGCCGACGTGTTCGGCGAGCGTACCCTGGCGCACGCCTTCGCCGAGGCGGCCGGCGATCAGCAGCGGCGTCGCGCAGGCTTCGGATACGTTGTACGCGGTCAGCACGCCGTCGCTCGTGCGGCGCCACTTGCGCGCGGTGAGCACCAGCAGGCTGCTGACGGCGAGGCGGAGGTCGTGCAGATTGGTCATGGGCGAGATGATAGGAGCAAAAACATTCGATAGCAAACTATCGGTTTTGTCACCCGGGTGTCATGCCGCATGCCGGGGCGCCGACCTGCAATGCGCAATTCGGGCGTCCGGCCGAGAGCGGGTCAACCTGTAAGGTCGCAAGCGCGCGGTGCGCCGTGATGCCGCGCGGCAACCCGATGGATCGACCGGATCGCGCCGTCTGGTCCGACCGGGAGATCGCGCCCGGCGAACGCCGGCTCGCGAGGCCGACGCGTCGCCCGGATCCCCGTCTACCGCACGTACGGCAGCAACGCGCGCAGCCAGTACGCGACCGCCACCGCGCCGCCGTCCGGCGTGCCGATCGCGCGTTCGCCGAGATAGCTCGCCCGTCCCGCACGCGGTGTCATGCCGGCCGTCTGCTGCGCGCCGCGTTCCGCGGCGTCCACGGCGGCCGCCCATGCGCTCGCGGGGTCGCGGTCATGGTCGAGTGCGTGGTCGAACGCATCGGCGGCGGGCAGCAGCGCGTCGAGCATCGTCCGGTCGCCGGCGCGTGCGCCGCCCAGTTCGGCGATTGCATCGGCTGCGCTGCGCAACGCCGCGGCCCAGTCGCGTGCCGACGGCTCGGCGGTATCGGCTGCCGCGGCGAGGCGCCGCGACGCGCGCAGCAGCGCGGTCGCGTAGAACGGTCCCGAACTGCCGGCGATCGCGCGGCGCAATGCGGCGCCGAGCGCCGCGAGCGTGCCGGCCGGCGAGCCGTGCGCGGCGTCAGGCAACGCGAGGATCGCCTGCGCGGCGCGCCGCATGCTCGCGCCGAGATCGCCGTCGCCGGCGGCCGTGTCGAGTTCCGTCAGGGTCGCCTCGTGGTCGATCAACGCCTGCGCGACCGCACGCAGCGCCGGCTGCAGCCGGGCGGCCCATGCATGACCGGCCGCATCGAGCGGCGGCAGCGGCTCGTCGTGCGCGGCGGCCGCGGCCACGCGAATCTGCGCGTTGACGGCGCCGCCGCCGGGCCATGCGCGCGCCTGCGTCGGCGCGTCGAGCAGGGCGATCCGCTCGTCGTTCAAGCGCAGCAGCGAGATCGAGCAGCCGGGCATGTCCAGCGCGGACAGGAACGTGCCGGCCCATGCGCGCGCGACGGTGATACCGCGCCGGCTCAGGTTGTCGTACGCGGCGCGCAGCACGATCGCCAGTTCCATGTCCGGCGTCGCGCCGAGACCGTTGACGAACAATGCGACGCGTTCGCCGCGATCGAGCACGAGGTCGGTGACGATGCTCGACAGCAGCGTCTCGACGAGCGCGTCGGCCGGCATCGGCGCGGTGCGTTCGACGCCTTTCTCGCCATGGATGCCGAGGCCGAGCTCGATCTCGTGTTCGGCGAGGCTGAAGCCCGACTTGTCGGCGCCGGGGATCGTGCAGCCGTCGAGCGCGACGCCCATCGTGCCGAGGTCGGCGGCCGCGTCGCGTGCGATCGCCGCGACGCGGACAAGCGGCAGCCCGCGCGCGGCAGCCGCGCCGGCCAGCTTGTGGATCAGCACGGTGCCGGCGATGCCGCGCCGCTGCCCGCGCTCGACGCGGCCGCGCAGCGACACGTCGTCGGCGACGATCACCGTCTCCACCGGAATGCCGTCGGCGCGCGCGAGTTCGGCGGCCAGCCCGAAATTGAGGCGGTCGCCTGTGTAGTTCTTCACGATGAGCAACGCGCCGTTCGGGCCAGCGCTCGCGCGGATCGCGGCGAGCACGGCGTCGGTCGGCGGCGACGTGAACACTTCGCCGCAAACGGCCGCGCTCAGCATCCCTTCGCCGACGTAGCCGCCGTGCGCGGGCTCGTGACCGCTGCCGCCGCCGGACAGGATCGCGACGGGGCGCCGCGACGGCTCGGGCAGCGGCTGGCGGACGAGCACCTGCTCGTCGCCGAGGATCGCGACATGCGGCGACTGCCGCGCGATGCCTTCGAGCATTTCGCGCACGACGTCGGACGGGTGGTTCACGAGCTTTTTCATGGCGACGGTTTCCTGACGATGGGGCGTAGCACGGCGGCACGCGTGCGGTGCCGCCGGGGCTGCGTACTGTGGATGGTAGGCGCTGAATGGCAGGCGGCGCGCGCCGAATGCAATGCGCCGCGCCTAGCGTTACGTAACATCGAAGCATTCGTAGCACGAATGTAACGATACCAGCGCCGCTCATGGGCATGAAACGCATTGATCGCGATCGCGGGCAGGCGCTTGTCCGGGCCCGCGGGCGCCGGCACGGCGGCGGGGATGCCCGTGCGCTCGCGCCAATGGCATGGAAAATGCTGTTTCTTCCTCCGGTCCTCAATCGAACCTTCCATCGCCCGGACCGCGAGGAGACCACCATGTATCGCACCCGCATTGTCACGTCCGCGGCGTTGCTCGCCGCCGCCGGCGTGCTGGCCGCCTGCGGCGGCAACGACGTCGCCGCGCCGTCGAGCGCCGCCGCGAGCACCAGTGGCGCAACCATCGCGGGCGACGCGCCCGGCAGCAACACGCCGGACGGAGGCTGGGGCACCAGCGGCGCCCCCGGCACGCGCGGCGTCGTGAGTACCGCCGGCGCGCTCGCGGTCGGCGTCGGCTCGACCGTCAGCGCGGCGTCGTTGCCGGTACTCGGCAACGCCGTGACGCGCAGCGCAGGCGACACGATCTCGAGCGTCAGCACGATTTCGCGCGCCGCGACCAATGCGCTCAGCGACGGGCTCGGCAGGATCGGCTCGACGTCCGATCCGGTCGGCACGACGGTTGCCGGCCTCGGCGACGTGGTCGGCGCAACGGCGAATCCGGTCGCGGGCCTCGCGCAGACCGTCCGCGCGCTCGGCTCGGGGCCGCTGGCGCCGCTCGCGCCGGTGACCACCCCCGTCGGCGCGGCGCTCGACACCGTGGCCGGCGGCCTCGGCACGGCGGGCAAGACGGTCGGCGCGACGCTGGCGTCGGGCGCCGTGCAGCAGGTCACGCAGCCGCTCAGCTCGGCCGTCACGCCGCTCGTCATCACGGCCGGCCAGGCGACGCAGCAGATCGGCGCGACCACGGGCCTCGGGCAGCCGGTGGCCGGCCTGCTCGGGCAGGTCGGCGGCGTGCTGGCGACGACAGGGGGGCGGATGGGCTCCGTTTCGTCGCAACCGGCGGTCGGGGCGGTGGGCGAAGTCGTCGGCGCGCTCGGCAATACCGTCACGAACGCAGGTGGACTCGTGAACGCCAACGGCCCGAACGGCGTCGCGCCGATTCCCGGCCTGATCGTGAGTCTCGCGGGCGCTTCCATCACCACCGTGCAGAACGGTCCGTCGAACGGCGCGCCGGGCGGTTCGAGCGCGTCCGGCCCGCTCGGCGGCTTGCTGTCGGGGGCCGGCTCGACGCCGCTCGGGTCGCTGCCCGGTGCGCTCGGCAGCGCGGCCGGTGCCGGCGCGGCGAGTCCGCTTGCTCCGGTGACCAATCTCGTGTCGACGGTCACCGGTGTGGTCGATAGTGGCGCGGCGAATCCGCTCGCGCCCGTGACGTCGTTGCTCGGCGGTGTGACGGGCGGCGTCGGGAAATAGCGGCGCACCGCGCGGCGAGCGGCCGGACGACGCGCGGCTCGCCGCTGCGGGAACGCGCGCCGCATCGCCTTCGCCGAGCCACGCCGTCGACGATGCGCGACGATGCGCGACGCGCCGACGCGGCCGTCACCCGCAGCACCTGACGCGCGGCGCCGCGTGCCGCCGCGCGATCGCGCCTACTTGGCTGCCGCGATCGCCTTCGCGCGAATCAAGCGCGCGCGCAGCACATTGCGGCTGATGCCGAGCAGGCGCGCGGCCTGGATCTGGTTGCGGTGACTGAAGTCGAACGCGACCCGCATCACGGTGTCCTCGATATACTCGAACAGGTTCTCGTGCGCCTCGTCGAACAGCGCGCACAGCGCCAGCTCGAGCGCTTCCCGGGCAGGCACCCGGCTCGCCGCTTCCCCCGCGGCCGTGACCGGCACGCACGACGATGCCAGGTTCAGGTCGGTGTCCTGCAGTGCATCGTGACGGCTCACCAGCAGCGCGTGATGCATCACGTTCTCCAATTCGCGGATATTGCCGGGCCACGAATGCGCTTCGAGGCGGCGTGCCGCGCGCGGATCGATGCTGCGCGGCCCGTGGCCGAGGCGGCCGCGGTATGCGTCGAAGAAGTGGCGCGCGAGCGGCAGGATGTCGCCGGGCCGTTCGCGCAGCGATGGCACGTCGAGCCGCACGACGTTGAGCCGGTAGAACAGGTCGCCGCGAAACCGTCCGTCCGCCACCGCCTGCTGCAGGTCGACGTTGGTCGCGGCCACCACGCGCACGTCGATCGGGATGCTCGTGCGCGAGCCGAGCCGCACGACCTCGCGTTCCTGCAATACACGCAGCAGCTTGACCTGCATCGACAGCGGCAGGTCGCCGATCTCGTCGAGAAACAGCGTGCCGCCGTTCGCGGCCTCGAACCAGCCCGGCTTCGTGCCGGCCGCGCCCGTGAATGCACCTTTCTCGTGACCGAACAGTTCGCTGTCGACGAGCGTGTCGGAGAGCGCGCCGCAATTCACGGCGACGAACGGCCCGCCGCCGCGATGGCTGACGTCGTGCACGTGGCGCGCGATCAGCTCCTTGCCGGTGCCGGTTTCGCCGACGATCAGCACGTTCGCGTCGCTTGGCGCGACGCACCGCACGCGCTCGAGTAGCGCGAGCGAACGTGGATCGACGAAGACGTGCGTACGTGGGCGGACCGGTGCGTGGTGCGCCGGAACGGCGGGAGCGGGCGCGCTATGCGATTCGTCCGGCTGCGCGGTGACGACACGAAGATTGACCGGACGTGGCGTGGCAAACAGTGAAGTCATGGCGATGAAGGCGTAAGTCGATCGAACGGGCCGGACCCGCGCCGACGGGCGCTGCGGTCCGGTTGCTGCCCGGTCAGCAGAGTGTTCAGTGTTTTGCGCCGCACGGGAAACATCGATTTCTGATAACGAAAGCGGGATTGCTGCGCAGGATGCAACGGCGCGGGAACGTGCTGCCGTGACAGCGGATTCGACGGCATTGCGCTCGGCGCGACGCGCGCAGGGCGTTGCGATCGGACGGCTGGAGCGCGCGGCACTGCTGATTGAGCAGCAGCGCATCAGCACGGCTGTTTCCGCCGGTTCATCGCCGTGCGGAATATCGATGTGACGTGATTTCCGGAACGCTTGCCGCGGCCGGTCATATGGCTGCGGAAGCCATGCCAGGCGGGCGCTCGGACGATATTTCGTGATGCAGAAGATCGACGCGATCGCGCCTGCGTCGACAATGGCACGCTCCTTGCGGACTCGACACGGTATCGGCGCGGCAACGCGCAACTCGACAACGGGAACGCATGGCATGAGCAATACCCTCAACGTCGTCGCCATCTCGGGCGGCCTGCAGCGGCCGTCACGCACGCTGGCGCTGACGAACGCGATCGTCAGCGCGCTCGGCGATGCCGTGCCGATCGACGCACGGTCGATCGAACTCGGCGAAATCGGCAGCCGGCTGGCCGGCGCGCTGAAGCGCGCGCAGGTACCGCCCGATCTCGACGCGCTGATCCGCGCGATCGAGACGGCCGATGCGCTCGTCGTCGCGAGCCCCGTGTATCGCGCGTCGTACACCGGCCTCTTCAAGCACCTGTTCGACCTCGTGCATCACGAGTCGCTGGTCGATGTGCCGGTGCTGCTCGCGGCCACCGGCGGCAGCGAGCGGCATGCGCTCGTGATCGACCATCAGTTGCGGCCGCTCTTCAGCTTCTTCCAGGCGCGCACGCTGCCGATCGGCGTGTATGCGGCCGAAAGCGATTTCGACCGCTACGAGATCGCGAACCCCGCACTGCGCGCACGCATCGCGCTCGCGGTCGAGCGTGCGGTGCCGCAGCTGCGTCCGCGCGCGCTTGCCGCCGCGGCCGCGTAGCCCGTCTCTCGTTTTCCATTGGATCAGGACTTCTCATGAGCATTCAAGAACCTTCGGCCGACGGCGTCAAATTCGCATACTGGGTGCCGAACGTCAGCGGCGGCCTCGTCGTCAGCACGATCGAGCAGCGTACCGACTGGAGCCTCGAATACAACCAGAAACTCGCGCGCACAGCCGAAGCGGCCGGCTTCGACTACGCGTTGAGCCAGATCCGCTTCACGGCCGGCTACGGCGCCGAATACCAGCACGAGTCGGTGTCGTTCAGCCAGGCGCTGCTGCACGCGACGACGAAGCTCAAGGTGCTCGCGGCGATCCTGCCGGGGCCGTGGCATCCGGCCGTGGTCGCGAAGCAGCTTGCCACGATCGACCACATTTCGAACGGACGCATTGCGATCAACGTGGTGAGCGGCTGGTTCAAGGGCGAGTTCACCGCGATCGGCGAGCCGTGGCTCGAGCACGACGAACGCTATCGGCGCTCGAAGGAATTCATCCAGGCACTCAAGGGCATCTGGACGCAGGACAATTTCACGTTCAAGGGCGACTTCTACCGCTTCAACGACTACACGCTGAGCCCGAAGCCCGTGCAGAAACCGCACCCGGAGATCTTCCAGGGCGGCAGCTCGCGCGCGGCACGCGACAACGCGGCCAGCGTGTCGGACTGGTACTTCACGAACGGCAATACGCCGGAGAACCTGAAGGCGCAGATCGACGACATCCGCGCGAAGGCCGCTGCGAACAACCATCGCGTGCGGATCGGCGTCAACGCGTTCGTGATCGCGCGCGATACCGAGGAAGAGGCGAAGGCCGTGCTCGACGACATCATCCGGCACGCGCATGTCGAGGCGGTGAATGCGTTCGGCGATGCGGTGAAGGAGGCCGGCAAGGCGTCGCCGGAAGGCGAGGGCAACTGGGCGAAATCGACGTTCGAGGATCTCGTGCAGTACAACGACGGCTTCCGCACGAACCTGATCGGCACGCCGCAGCAGATCGCGGAGCGGATCGTCGCGCTGAAGGCGATCGGCGTCGATCTCGTGCTCGCCGGGTTCCTGCATTTCATCGAGGAAGTCGAGTACTTCGGCAAGCGCGTGCTGCCGCTCGTGCGCGAACTGGAAGCGCAGCGGCAGGCGGTTGCCGCGTGATGCGCGGCGCCTGCGCGCTGAGGCGCTGAGACGCTGAGACGCTGAGACGCTGACGCAGGCCGCGCACCGGGCGGGCGAACGGACTGCCTGCGAGGAGCATCGCAGGTGACTGACGCTTCCCCTATCGAAACAGGCGGTCGACGGATGCCTGCGCGGCGCCGTCGATCCATGCAGATTTTTGCCGGAAACTCCATGTCCACGGAAATCATCGAAGAACACACGCGGCCGCAAGCAGACGCTGCGCCGGTTCCCGTCATCGGCTCCGATGCCGAAGCGCTCGACGTCGCGCATCAGGTCGCGGCGCGACTCGCCGAACATGCGGCGCTGCGCGATCGCGAACGGAAGCTGCCGTATGACGAAATCGAGTTGTTCTCGTCGAGCGGACTGTGGGGGATCACCGTGCCGCGCGAATACGGCGGCGCGGAAGTGTCGAACGTCACGCTCGCGGAAGTGATTGCGATCGTCTCGCAGGCGGACCCGTCGATCGGGCAGATTCCACAGAATCACTACTGCCTGATCGAGGATATTCGTCTCGAAGGCAACGATGCGCAAAAACGCTTCTTCTTCGATCTCGTGCTGAAGGGCGCGCGCTATGGCAACGCGTTTTCGGAAGCGGGCGGCAAGAACGTGCTCGACATCCGGACCCGCGTGCGCCGCGACGGCGACGGATTCGTGCTGAACGGCCGCAAGTTCTACTCGACCGGTACGCTGTTCGCGCACTGGATTCCGGTGCTGGCCCTCGACGAGGCGGACCAGGCGGTACTTGCATTCGTGCGGCAGGGCGCGCCGGGGCTTACCGTGGTCGACGACTGGAGCGGCTTCGGCCAGCGCACCACCGCGAGCGGCACGGTGATCGCCGAGAACGTGCGCGTGAGCGCGTTCGAGATCTTCCACACGCAGCGTTCGTACGATCGCCCGACCTTCGCGGGCCCGTTCGCGCAGATCACGACGGCCGCGATCGATCTCGGCATCGCGCGCGCCGCGCTGCAGGACACGATCGCATTCGTGCAGCAGCATGCGCGGCCCTGGATCGACAGCGGCGTCGAACGCGCAAGCGAGGACCCGCTGACGATCGCGCAGATCGGCGACATCGCGTACCGCGTGCATGCGGCCGAAGCGCTGCTCGCGCGCGCGGGGCGCTTCGTCGACGTCGCGAAGCGCGAGCCTGACGAGGACACGGTCGCGCAGGCCGCGATCGCCGTCGGCGAGGCGAAGATCGCGACGACCGAGGTATCGCTGCTCGCGGCGAGCAAGCTGTTCGAACTGGGCGGCAGCAAGTCGACGCTCGCGAAATACAACTTCGACCGCCACTGGCGCAACGCGCGCGTGCATACGCTGCACGATCCCGTGCGCTGGAAATACCACGCGATCGGCAACTACTACCTCAACGGCGCGAAGCCCGCGCGCCATTCGTGGAACTGACGAACCCGAGCCGGCGTCGTTGCCGTGACGTCGTTCCGATGCGCGCCGCGATGCGCATTTTCGTACGGGCGCACGCAGCGGCCCGCGTCGAGGCGATGCCACGGACGCGGCACACGCCGCGCCGCCTCAAACATGACAAGGTGAATCGATGAGCCATCCAGCCACACCCGCGCAGGCGCTGCCCGCGCCGGGCACCGCGCCGCAGGCAGGCGGCCTGCGGCGCAATTACCTGAGCCTGCCCGAGCTGATCGCGCAGTCGATCGGCCTCGTCGGCGTGTCGGGCGGTATCGGCGTGCTGATTCCCGCCGTGTTCGCGACGGCCGGCAACGGCACCTGGCTCGCGTACCTGTTCGCGATCGTCGCGCTGCTGTTCTCGTCGTGGAGCATCTCGGTGTTCGCGCGCGATTCGGCGTCGCCGGGCGCGCTGTATGCATACGTGTCGGCCGGCATCGGGCCGACCTGGGGCGCCATCTGCGGCTGGTCGCTGCTGATCGCCTATGCGGTGGCCGCGGCGGGCATCCTGCAGGGCACGATCAACACGTTTCTCGTGCTCGGCCGCGAAACGGGGCTGCTCGGCGGCGCCACGCCGCTCGGCACGGTGCTCGGCCTCACGGTCGTCACCGCGTTTGCCGCGTGGTACATCGCGTTTCGCGACATCCGGCTGTCCACGCGCTTCACGCTGTTCGTCGAGCTCGCGACGCTGCTGCTGATCGCCGCCGTCGTGATCGGAACGATCGCATTCGGCGGTCATCCCGTCGATCGCGCGCAGCTCACGCTCGAAGGCGTGAAGCCGACGCAGCTGCAGCTCGGGATGGTGCTGGCGTTCTTCAGCTTCACCGGGTTCGAGAGCGCGACCGTGCTCGGCGCCGAGGCGCGCGACCCGTTCCGCGCGATTCCGCGTGCGGTGCTGATCAGCGTGGTCGGGCCGGCGCTGCTGTTCGTGGTGGGCGCGTACGGGATGGTCGGCGCGTTCCACGGGCAGACGCCGCCGCTCGATCGCGTCGACGGGCCGCTCGCGGTGCTAGCGCATCGGCTGGGCGCCGGGTGGGTCGGGGTGCTGATCGACGCAGGGGTGGCGCTCAGCTTCTTCGCGGCGTTCTTCTCGTCGATCAACGCGGCGGCGCGCATCGTCTATACGTTCGGGCGACAGGGCGTGCTGCATGCGTCGACCGGGCGCGCGCACGAGACGAACGCGACGCCGCACGTCGCGGTCGCGCTGATCGCGGTGCTCGCGCTGGCGACGGCGCTGGTGCTGACCGCACGCGGCACGGCGCTGCTCGATTCGTACGGCTATCTCAGCTCGATCGCCACCTACGGCTGGCTGCTCGCCTACGTGCTGGTCGCGATCGGTGCGCCGCTCTATCTGCGTCGGCAACGCAGGCTTCGCGCGCGGCACGTCGCGATCAGCGTCGTCGCGGTCGTGCTGCTCGCGATTCCGCTCGCCGGCAGCGTGTATCCGGTGCCGGACGGCGTCTATGCATGGCTGCCATACGTGTTCGTCGCGTTGCTGGCGGTCGGGCTCGCGTGGTTCGTGGTGCTGCGCGTGCGGTTTCCGGAGCAACTGCGCGACCTGGAGGCCGAATTGCTGACGAAGTGAACGCGCGGCGGCGCGATGTACCTCGATACGTGCGTCGCGGCCGTCACGCCACACCCGCCATGCTCGACGCCTCGACGAGCATCTGCACGCCGAGGCCGCCGAGCACCGCGCCCATCGCCCAGCGTTGCGCGAGCAGCAGCGCCGGCCGCCCGTGCAGGAACGTCGCGATGCGGCTCGAGCCGATCGCGACCAGTCCGTTCGCCGACACGAACGCCGCGATCAGCAATGAGCCGAGAAAGAGCGACTGGCCGAACACGCTGCCTTGCCGGTAATCGATGAACTGCGGCAGCAGCGACACGAACAGCATCGCGAGCTTCGGATTCAGCACGCTGGTCGTCGCGCCCATTGCGAGCAGCCGCAGTGGCTGCTCGTTTGGCAGCGTCTTCACCTCGAACGGTGAACGGCCGCCGGGCCGGACAGCCTGCCACGCGAGGTAGAGCAGATATGCGGCGCCCACCACGCCGAGCACGGTGCCCGCGTACGGCACGCTCAGGAACAGCGTCGTGATCCCGAACGCGGCGCCGAACATGTAGAACAGATAGCCCACCGTCACGCCCGCCAGCGAAATCATCCCGGCGGTGCGCCCTTGCGCGATCGAGCGCGACATCACGTAGACCATGTTCGGCCCCGGCGTGATCGCGAGCAGGCCGCCGATGACCAGGAATCCGTAGAGCGAGCCGGAGGTATGCATGGTTACAGCTTCCCGCGATGAATGTCGATGACGTCCATTGTCCGGCGTTGGAGGAGGACAGTAAAACGGGATAAACTGAATCGATTGATCAGATTTTCTGAATGACATGAAAAAGCTCGACCTCGATGTGCTGGCGATGGTGGTGGCCGTGGCGGAGTCCGGCTCGTTCGCGCAGGGCGCGCAGGCGGTGCACCGGTCGCCGTCGGCGGTGAGCATGCAGATCAAGGCGCTGGAGGATGCACTCGGCAAGCCGCTGTTCATCCGCGACACGCGCAACGTCACGGCCACCGACGACGGCCGCATGCTCGCCGAATACGGCCGCCGGATGCTGGCGCTGCGCGACGAGGCGTGGGCGTCGGTCGTGCGGCCGGAGATCCGCGGGCGCGTGACGATCGGCGTGCCGGACGACTACATCTCGTCGCTGCTGCCGCAGGTGCTCGGCAAGTTCGCCGCGATGCATCCGCGCGTCGAAGTGCGCGTGATCGGCCAGCCGAGCAGCGCGCTGGTGCCGATGCTGAAGGACAACACCATCGATCTTGCCTGCCTCACGCGCATCAAGGGCGTGACCGGCGAGCTGGTGCGGCGCGAGCCGATCGTGTGGACCGGCTCGGCGAAACGGAACGTATGGGAAGAGCGGCCGCTGCCGGTCGCGCTCTTCACGCACGGCAGCATGGCGCGCGATCACGCGCTCAAGGCGCTGAACCGGCAGAAGATTCCGTTCCGGATGTCATACGAAAGCCCGAGCTTCCTCGGCTTGCTCAGCATGGTCGAGGCCGGCCTCGCGATCGCGCCGCTCGCGCGCTGCAGCATTCCCGCGCATCTCGTCCGGCTGTCGCAGAACGAAGGGCTGCCGCCGCTCGACGCGGTCGAGGTCGTGCTCGCGCGCAGCGCGCAATCGGCGCGCCCGCTGTGCGACTACCTCGCCGAACAGATTCTCGACGAATGGCGCGCGTGAGCGCGCCGCGCGGCTGCCTGCACGTCAGCACGATTTCAGCAGCCATTCCCGAAACGCGACCAGCGACGGCAGTGTGTCGTTTTCCGGCGGATACACGAGGTAGTAGCTGCGCTGGCTGGTGATCGCGTCGCCGATCGACACGAGCTCGTTGCGGCTCAGCTCGTCTTCCACCAGCACCTTCGGCACGAGGCCGATCCCCATTCCCGCCCGCACGGCCTGGATCAGGTGCGACGTCAGCTCGAAACTGGGACCGATGCGCATCTCGCGATGATCGAGCCCGAAATGCGAGAACCATTCGGCCCACGCGTGCTGATTGCTCGTCACGCCCAGCAGCGTCTGCCCGGCCGCCCATGCCGGCGCACGCGGAGCCGCCTTGCGGCGCGCGGCTGACTCGGGGCTCGCGATCGCGATCAGGAACTCGTTGTACAGCCGGTGCGCGTGCAGGCCGGGCCAGTCGCCCGCGCCGACGGTGATGGCCGCGTCGAGATCGTCGGTATGGAAGTCGATGCCGCCGATCCGCGAATGCAGGTGCACGGTCACGCCCGGATGCGCGGCATAGAAATCGTGCAGGTGCGGCAGCAGCCATTTCGAGCCGAAGGTCGGCAAGGTCGCGAGCCGCAGCGTGCCGGCGCCGGCCTGGTGCGACATCGCCTGCAGCGTCGCGCCGCGGATGCGCCCGAGCGCGCCGCTCAGCTCGACGAAGTAGCGCCGCCCGACGTCCGTCAGCTTCACGGAGCGGCCTTCACGCCGGAACAGCGGCACGCCGAGCTGATCCTCGAGCGTCTGGACCTGCCGGCTGATCGCGCTCTGGCTCAGCGACAGCTCGTCGGCCGCACGCGTGTAGCTTTCGTGGCGCGCGGCGGCCTCGAACACCAGCAGCAGCGACATGGACGGGGTCAGGCGACGGTAATTCATGAGTTTTATGCAAGTTTTGCCGGGGGAGAATTCGTTTGTTTCTCGCGCTGATTCGCACGATACTGGATTTCCGGGCTGCGCGAAATCTTGCTCAAAACTCATGTTTTCGATCGAGGCCGCGCACCGGCTCCCTCCACATTGCGCTTTCATCCCATGCCGATCGCTCCGTTGCCCCGTCCCGCCAGCCCGCCCGAGGCTCGTTACCGCGACTTTCTCGCCGCCCTCCGGGCGGCCGGATTCGCCGGCGAAATCCGCGCGGACCATGCGAACCGGACCGTGCAGGCGACCGACAACTCGATCTACCAGCGCCTGCCGCAGGCGGTGATCTGTCCCGCGCATGCGGACGACGTGCGGCTGCTCGCGCGCCTGCTCGCCGAACCCGCGCACCGCGACGTCGCGGTGGCGGCGCGCGGCGGCGGCACGGGCACCAACGGGCAGTCGCTGACCGACGGCGTGGTCGTCGACCTGTCGCGCAACATGAACCGGATCCTGGAGATCAACGCCGGCGAGCGCTGGGTGCGCGTGCAGGCGGGCGTCGTCAAGGACCAGCTCAACGCCGCGCTGAAGCCGCATGGCCTGTTTTTCGCGCCCGAGCTGTCGACGTCGAACCGCGCGACGGTCGGCGGGATGATCAACACCGACGCGAGCGGGCAGGGCAGCTGCACGTACGGCAAGACACGCGACCACGTGCTCGCGCTCGACTTCGTGCTGATGGGCGGCGAGCAGCTGCACAGCGACGCGCTCGCGGACGACGAACTGGAACGCCGCTGCGCACGGCAGGACCGGGTCGGCAAGGTCTATCGCACCGCGCGCCGCATCAGCGACGAAAAGGCCGCGCTGATCGACGCGAAGTTTCCGAAGCTCAATCGCTGCCTGACCGGCTACGATCTCGCGCACCTGCGCGAACCGGACGGCCGCTTCAACCTGAACAGCGTGCTGTGCGGCGCCGAAGGCTCGCTCGGTTTCGTGGTCGAGGCGAAGCTGAACGTGCTGCCGATCCCGAAGTATTCGGTGCTGGTCAACGTGCGCTACGCCGGCTTCATGGACGCGCTGCGCGATGCGCGCGCGCTGCTCGAACTCAAGCCGTTGTCGATCGAGACGGTCGACTCGAAGGTGCTGATGCTCGCGATGAAGGACTTCGTGTGGAGCAGCGTGGCCGAGTATTTCCCGCAGGACGATGCGCGTCCGACGCTCGGCATCAACCTGATCGAATTCTGCGGCGACGACGCCGGCGACGTCGATGCGCGCGTGCGTGCGTTCGTCGAGCATTTGCGCACCGACACGAGCGTCGAGCGCCTCGGCCACACGCTCGCGACCGGCGACGACGCGGTGAAGCGCGTGTATGCGATGCGCAAGCGCGCGGTCGGCCTGCTCGGCAACGTGCAGGGCGAGGCGCGCCCGCAGCCGTTCGTCGAGGACACCGCGGTGCCGCCCGAGAATCTCGCCGCGTACATCGCCGAATTCCGCGCGCTGCTCGACGGCCACGGGTTGCAGTA
The DNA here is from genome assembly GCF_003853755.1 of Burkholderia sp. Bp8984. Classification (NCBI taxonomy): domain Bacteria; kingdom Pseudomonadati; phylum Pseudomonadota; class Betaproteobacteria; order Burkholderiales; family Burkholderiaceae; genus Burkholderia; species Burkholderia sp. Bp8984. Next base: position 23,257 of record NZ_QTQN01000039.1, on the reverse strand, counting down.
CGGGATGTTCGGCCACGTCGACGCGGGCGTGCTGCACGTGCGTCCTGCGCTCGACATGAAGGACCCGAAGCAGGCCGCGCTGGTGCGGCCGGTGTCGGACGCGGTGGCCGAACTCACGCAGCGGCATGGTGGCCTTCTATGGGGCGAGCACGGCAAGGGCGTGCGCTCCGAATATGCGCCGGCGTTCTTCGGCGAGCTGTATCCGTCGCTGCAGCAGCTGAAGGCCGCGTTCGATCCGCACAACCAGTTCAACCCGGGCAAGATCGCGACGCCGCCGGCGCCGACGCTGCGGCTCTTGAAGATCGACGAGGTGCCCACGCGCGGCGACCACGACCGGCAGATCGACGAGCGCGTGTGGCAGAGCTACGGCACGGCGATGCACTGCAACGGCAACGGCGCGTGCTACAACTTCGATCCGGACGACGCGATGTGCCCGTCGTGGAAGGCGACGCGCGAACGCGTGCAGTCGCCGAAGGGGCGCGCGTCGCTGATGCGCGAATGGTTGCGTCTGCAAGGACAGGCCGGCGTCGACGTCGTCGCGGCCGCGCGTGCGCGACAGCCGTTCCTGCGCGGTTTCGCGCAACGCTGGCGCAACAGCCGCGCGGCGCGCAACGGCGAAGCCGACTTTTCGCACGAGGTGTACGACGCGATGGCCGGCTGCCTCGCGTGCAAGTCGTGCGCGGGGCAGTGCCCGGTCAAGGTCAACGTGCCCGAGTTCCGCTCGCGCTTTCTCGAGCTGTATCACCAGCGCTACTTGCGGCCGCTGCGCGACTACCTGATCGGCTCGCTCGAATTCACGATGCCGTGGATGGCGCGCGTGCCCGCGCTGTACAACGGCCTGATGCGCGCCGGCTGGGTGCGCACGCTGCTCGAGCGGCACGTCGGCATGGTCGATAGTCCGCTCCTGAGCCGCTTCGACCTCGCGGCCGTGATCCGGCAATGGAAGGTGCGGCCGGCCGAGCCGCAGGCGCTCGCCGCGTTGAGCGATGCGCAGCGCGCACGCAGTGTCGTCATCGTGCAGGACACGTTCACGCGTTATTTCGACACCGAGCAACTGGCGACGCTGATCGAACTGGCCGCGCGTATCGGCTTCCAGGTGTGGCTCGCGCCGCTCGCGCCGAACGGCAAGGCGCTGCACGTGCAGGGCTTTCTTCGCGCGTTCGGGCAGGCGGCGATTCGCAACGCGACGCAACTGGCCGCGCTCGCGCCCTCGGGTGTCGCGCTCGTCGGCCTCGATCCGGCGATGACGCTCACGTATCGGCAGGAATACCTGAAGGTGACGGGGCTCGCCGACGTGCCGAAGGTCGCGCTGCCGCAGGAGTGGTTGCTGGACGCGATGCCGGAGGCCGGGGCGGGCGCGCACGGCGTGTCGGCAGCGTACCGGCTGCTGCCGCATTGCACCGAGAAGACCAACGCGCCCGACAGCGGCAAGCAGTGGGCGCAGGTGTTCGCGCGTCGCGGGTTGCGCCTGGCGGTTCAGGCGGCAGGGTGCTGCGGGATGTCGGGGACCTACGGGCACGAGGCGCGCAACCTGCAGACGTCGCGCACGATCTATGCGCAATCGTGGGCCGCGCATGTCGATGCGCCGGACGTGGAGGGTGAAGCGCTGGCGACCGGGTATTCGTGCCGCAGCCAGGTGAAGCGCATGTCCGCGCGGCAGGTGCGTCATCCGCTGCAGGCGCTGCTCGAGCACGTGCGTGCGGCGGCGTGACGGGCGGGCCGCGAGCGCGGCGCGGCAGCGCGCGTGACGGTGTCGAGCGGCACCGGCGATGCCGCTACCGACCGCTGCGGCTCAGGAGCCGGCTTTCGCGGTCTTTCGCGTGCGCGGCTTGTCCGCGACCGGAAACGCGCCGACGCCGCGCGGCCGTTTCGGCTCGATGCCCGTCTTGCCGATCACGTGCCGGAAATCGATCTCGTGCGCGGCGAGCGCGCCGATAAGTGTCGCGATGACCGCGAGGTGGGAAGGGACGGTGCCCTTGCTCGAATAGTTCGTGATGGAACTTTCGTTCATCCGGATCAGCCGGGCGAACTCGCGCGCCGTCAACTGCGCTTTCTTCAACTCCTGTTGAAATTCCGCGTACGCCATTGCACACATGTCGCCTCATCTCCGCAAAACTTGAATCGGCCCCGCGCGACGCCGGCGCAAACGGGTGGCGTTCCCGTCGTGCCGGCGTCGCGAGGCGTTACATCTTCACCTGGTCGAGGAAGGTCTTCTTGCCGCTCTTGTAGCCGTAGATCGAGATGATCCCGTGCGTCAGGTCGCCCTTCGCGTCGAACGTCGTCGTGCCGATCACGCCTTCATATTTCGTCGACGGCATCGCGGCGAGGATCTTCGCCGGGTCCGTCGAGTTCGCGCGCTTCATCGCGTCGACCGCGATGTAGACCGCGTCGTACGCGAACGGCGCATCGAACTTGATGCCCTGGTTGAAGCGCTTCTGGTACTTGGCGAGGAACGCCGCGCCGCCCGGCATCTTCTCGAGCGCCGCGCCCGCCTGCGAGCACAGCACGTTGTCGGCGGCCGGGCCGGCCAGTTGGGCGAGCGAGTCGGTGCACACGCCGTCGCCGGACAGGATCTTCGCGCGCAGGCCGAGCTGCTTCGCCTGCTTCGCGAGCGGGCCGCCGGTGGCGTCCATGCCGCCGTACATGATCGCGTCCGGGTTCTCGCCCTTGACCTTGGTGAGAATCGCGCGGAAGTCGACGGCCTTGTCGTTGGTCGCGTCGTGCGACAGCACCTTCAGGCCGAGCGCCTTCGCCTTCTTCTCGAATTCGTTCGCGAGGCCCTGGCCGTACGCGGTCGAATCGTCGATCACCGCGACGCTCTTCACGCCCTTCGACTGCGCGTAGCTCGCGAGTGCCGGACCTTGCTGCGCGTCGGTCGCGACCACGCGATACGTGGTCTTGAAGCCCTGCAGCGTGTAGGTCGGGTTCGTGGCGGACGGCGAGATCTGCACGATGCCCGCGTCGCTGTAGATCTTCGACGCCGGGATCGACGTGCCCGAGTTCAGGTGGCCGATGACGGCGACGACCTTGTCGTCGACGAGCTTCTGCGCGACCTGCGTGGCCTGGCGCGGGTCGGCCGCGTCATCCTGCGCGTCGAGCTGCAGCGTGATCTTCTGGCCGCCGATCGTCAGGCCCTTCGCATTGATTTCTTCCACCGCGAGGCGCGCACCGTTCTCGTTGTCCTTGCCGAGGTGCGAAATGCCGCCCGTCGTCGGTTCGACGCTGCCGATCTTCACGACCTGGTCGGCCATCGCGCCCGACGCGGCCGCAAATGCGGCGGCCGCCAGTGCGACGGTGATCAGGGGTTTGCAGCGCATGCCGACAGTGCTTCGTTCCATCTGCCATCTCCGTTGATTGATATTTCTGGTGCCGTCCGGTTTGCCGCGCGCCCTTGTGAGGCGGTCGGTGTGCCGGACGAATCTCCGTGACCCGTGACGGGCCCGGCTTGCATGTCGCCCGGGGCTCGCACGAGCGAGCGGGCGATTGCGTCCGGCGACACGCAATTCGTATGAATATATCCGAACGCGCTTGCGCCCGCTTCCGCGAATTGCCCGGCCTTGCGCAAATGTGATGCGATGGCGCAGCCGTTTCGCGATGCGTCGCGCAGGTGTGAGCGTCTTGCGCCGTCGATTGCTTCGATTATTCGATCGGGCCGATCCCGATGACCATGGACAGCGCGATGCAATCAATCCGGCACTGTTCGGTCGATTCGTCTGCACAGTTTCATCGCCGTGGCGCTGCTCGAGATGCCGCCACCCGCTTGTTGCAACTAACGGTCGAGCCCGGCGGCGTCGGCGAATGGCGAATGGCGACGGGCCGTTCGGCGCAGCGTGTACGTCCGGCTTTGCAGATGACGGGGCCGGTTCGGCCCACTGCCGGCTCGTCCGGCCCGCCGTTGCCGTTCGGCGCGGCCGCATCCCTACGTCCGTCCGCGCAAGGCCACGAATATCACGCCGGCAATCGCCAGCAGGCCGCCGCACACCGTTTCGATGCCGGGCCGCTCGCCTGTCAGCGCCATCGACAACACCGTCGCGACGGCCGGTGTCAGGTACAGGAAATTGGCGGCGCGTGCCGCGCCGAAGTAGCCGAGTGCGAAGGTCCAGGTCGCGTAACCCAGCGCGGCGGGAAAGATGCCGAGCACCAGGACGGCGAGTGCCGTGTCGCGTGACGCGCCGCCGCCGCCGAGCGATGCGAGCGCGCCGGGCAACCAGGGCGTGAGCAGCAGCGCACCGGCCAGCAGCGTATACGCGGTGCAGGGCAGCGCGCCGTAGACGGGAATCAGCCGCCGCTGCAGCACGAAATAGCTGGCCGAACACAATGCCGCGCCGAGGATCAGCGTGCTGCCGGAGCCGAGCACGAGGCCGCCGGGCTGGCCGTGCGCGATCACGGCGATGCCGGCCAGGCTGACCAGCGAACCGAGCCATCCCCGGCGATTGAAGCGTTCGCGAAGAAACACCGCCGCCAGCAGCGCCGTGAAGATCGGCAGCGTGTTCACGATGAAGCTCGCCGCGCCGGCCGACACGGTCTGCTCGCCGGTATTGAGCAGCGCGTTGTAGAGTGCGATGCCGAGCAGGCCGCAGACGAGAAAGCGCAACGCGTCGCGTCTGGCCGGCATGCGAGGCCGCCGCCATGCGAGCCATGCGATCGCGAGCACCGCCGCGGTCGCGAAGCGCGCGGCCGCGAGTTGCAGCGGAGCCAGCCCGTGCAGGCCGATCCGGATGAACGGGAAGGCGGAGGCCCACGAGACGATCGTGAACGCCACCGCGCCGGCCGCGACGAGCGGCAGTCGCGCGCTGCGCGACGAGGGGGAGGAAAGCGTGTTCATGCGGCAATGGTGTGGCGACGCGAGATGTTAAGCTAGCGCACAGATCAACCAGCGGGTATGAATATGGCTCACAGCTCGGGGCGACGCCGGGCCGATGGCCCGGCGCGCACGCAGCAGCATGCGGCGGACGCGCTGCCGTCGGTCGCGCCGGCACCCGGCCCGCGGCCGCCGCTGGCCAGCCTGGAAACCGTCTGTGCGGTGGCGCGGCTGGGCTCGTTCCTGGCGGCCGCCGACGCGTCCGGCGTCACGCACGGCGCGATCAGCCGGCGCGTGGCGGCCGTCGAGAACTGGCTTGGCATGGCGTTGTTCGAACGTCATGCGCGCGGCGTGCGGCTGACGCCGGACGGCCAGCGTTTCGTCGGCCGGATCGAACAGGCGTTCGCGATCATCGACGGCGCGGCCGACCAGTGGCGCTCGCCGCGTACGCCGCGACTGGTCAGGATGAGCGTGGTGCCGGCATTCGCGCAGCTCTGGCTGCTCGAGCGCCAGCATGCGCTCGAGAGCGAGGCGCCCGCGTTGCGCATCGAGCTCGGCATCGAGCTTCGCAATGTGGACATCGCCGCCGGCGAAGCGGATCTGTCGATCCGGTACGGGCGCGGCAACTGGCGTCAGCTCGAAACCAGCGCGTTCATGCCGGAGACGCTCCATCCGGTCGCGCATCCGCGGCTCGCCGCGCAGCTGGCCGCGCGGCGCCGTCGCAACGACGCCGCCGCACTGCTCGAGATGCCGCTGCTGCACGACTCCGACGTGACCGGCTGGCGCACCTGGTTCGACGCGCTCGGCATACCGTTCAAGCCGCGCGCGCAGGATCGCCGTTTCGAGGACTACAACCTCGTGCTCGCGGCGGCCGAGGCGGGGCTCGGCGTGGCGCTGGCGCGTACGCCGCTCGCGGATGCGTATCTCAGGCGCAGCGCGCTCGTCCGCGTGAGCCGGCATGAGGTCGAGTCGCCGCTCAGGTATCACTTCGTGCATGCGAAGGGCGAGAATCGTCCGGAGGTGCTCGCGCTGATGGAGCGGATGCGGGCCGCGCTGGGATAGGCGGCACGGGCGTCGAGGTGTGCGACGCCGGCGACGCAGGCGGCGCGGACGGCGCCGCCGCTCGACCCGGGCTACCGGATCGTCGACAATGCGACCGCGGAAAATTGCGGGACCCGACAGATTAACGAGAATCGAGCGTGTTGAACCGTTCGAATGCAGAGGGAATGAGGAATGAATAGACCAGACAAGTCGTCGAAAGCGCGTGCGGCGCTCGACCAGCTGTTTTCGGGCATGGCGCCCGCGGACGCGCAGCAGCGCGCGTCGCGCCCGGGCAACCCGTTCGAAGCGGCAGGCGACCCCGCCGGCGCCGACGGCCGCGTCGAAGTCACGCTGTCGACGAGAATCCAGTTGCGCGGCTACCCGGGCGCGGATGCGTTCATGAAGCGCATGGCCGAAGCCTGGGGCCTCGCGTGGGGCCCGTACGACGCCGTGCGGGCGACGGCGACGCTGCCGGCCGGCTGGCGCTCGCGCCGGCTGCCGGAAGTCACGCAGATCGTCGACGAACGCGACGTGCTGCGCGCGGAAAGCAGCCTGCAGGGCGGCGAGATGTCGTATCTGAAAGTGCATCCGCGCTATTACATCGATGCGCGCAAGGGGGTCGGCTGGCGCAAGTCGTCGAAGGCGTCCGACGACCCGGATCTCGACGGCCCCGACTGGAACTGCTACGTGATGGATCGGGAAAAATCCGCCGAGGTGCACGAGCTGACGACGTCGTCGTCGAAGGCCGATCTGGACAACGCGCGTGCGACGTTGCTGAAATGGCTCGACGAGCACTACCCGAAGCATCGTGATCCGTTCGCATACTGGACGGATTGCGAACGTCCGCTGTAAGTCCGCACGGCGCGCGGCCATCGTGGAGCACCATTGAAACAGGACGGTCCGGTCCCGATTCTCTGGGCAGCGTTCGGCGCGGCGGTCGGCTCGACCGTCATCGAGCTGATGCTCTGGCCGATTGCCGGAGAAGACCCCTTTCACAACCTGCTGCGCGACGCGCGCCTGACGGCCGCCCTCGTGATGGGGCGAGCCGTGCTCGGCGCGTCCCCGGGCTTCGATCCGACGATCATGGGCGTGGCGACGCTGGTGCATGCCGCGTTGTCGCTTGCCTATACGGCCGTGCTGGCGAGGATGGTGCGCAACCTGTCGCCCGGCGCCGCGCTGGTGGCGGGCGGCGCGTTCGGACTGCTGCTCTACGGTATCAACCTGCACGCGTTCACCGCGATCTTCCCGTGGTTCGTTCCGGTGCGCGGCGCGATCACGCTGATCGCCCATGTGGTCTTCGGCGTGATGGCGGCGGGCGTCTACTGCATCGTCCGGCGTTCGGCGCGCGCATGATCGTCGGCGGTTCGTGCATCACGCATGCGTATCCCGACCCCAGGAATAATCCGCCATGCCACATCGTCTAATGGTCGGGTGACCCTATACGAAGCCGCGCGTCGTCCGTGACGCCAAGGCTCGGGTGGTCGGGGGCAACAATGCAGGAGCCGATCATGTGCAACTTGTTTCGGGTCGGGATGGGCGTCGTCTGTCTCGGCTGCTCCATGTGCGTGCTTGCGCAAACCTATGACGACTCGCCGGACGAAGGCGCCCGCTGCCGTGCGGTCGTCATGCAAGCGGAAATCGACGGCACGGAACAGCAGATCGTCGGGCGCGCGTGCCGGCAAGGCGACGGCACCTGGCAGATGATGCAGAGCACGGACGGCAGCATCGTGTGGTATCCGGATACCGCCTATCCGTACGCCGACCCGTGGTACTGGGGACCGGCGGTGTTCGTCGGCACGGGCGTCAGCTTCGTCTTCATCGACCGTTTCCATCATCGCCATCACTTCGACCACTTCGGTCACGCCGGCCACTTCGACGGGGGCATGCGTGGTCGTGTCGGTGCTCCGATGGGCACCGGCTTTCACCGTGGCCCGGTGTTCGTCGGCGGTGAGCACGGGTTCGGGGGAATGAGGCGGCATTGAGCCGGCGTACATGGCGCGGCGGACGCCCACCGCAGTGTGTGTGCGCCGCGTCGTTGCGATCTCGCATTACGCGCGCGCGAGCGGCTCGCTTACTTCAACGCCCCTTCGGCCACCAGCACTTCATGTGCAGCCTTGAACGCGCCGAGCCCGTGCGGGATCCCGGAATACGCGGTGGCATGCAGCAGCGTCGCCTTGATTTCATCGACGCTCACGCCGTTGTTGAGCGCGCCTTTCACGTGCAGCTTGAGCTCGTTCGTATGACCGGCGGCGGTCAGCATCGCGAGATTGAGCAGGCTGCGCGTCTTGCGGTCGAGTGTTTCATCGCCCCATGCCCAGCCCCACGCCCATGCCGTGGTTGCACGCTGGAACGCCATCATGAAGGCGTCGGCCTTTTCCATCGACGCATCGACATATTCCGGGCCGAGCACTTCCCGGCGGATCGGCAAGCCCTTCTGAAACAGCGCATCATCTTCGTTCATGATCGATTTCCCCGGTTATTCCAAAGCCCCGGCGCCCGCCGGGCACCGTCCGCGCGAACGCGAACCGTCCTTCGACGCGAACAGGTAGCAGACCGTCGCGGTGACGACGAGGCCCACCATCCACGATACGTCGGCGCCGCCGAGAACCGATGCCCACGCGCCGTGGAAGAAGCTCTCCTCCATGAACGGCACCTGGACCGCAATCCCGAACGCGTAGATCGCGATGGCCCTGACGTTGAACGCCCCGTACACGCCACCGCTGCTGCTGATGATTTCCGTGACCCGGTAGCGGCGGTTGTTGACCAGGTAGAAGTCGATCAGGTTGATCGCGATCCACGGTGCCAGCACGATGCGCAGCGCGAAGATCGCGTTGAGGAAGATCGAGATGAAGTTGCTCGACGCCCACAGTGCAGCCGCGGTCGACGCCACCAGCAGGACCGCCGACACGACGACGCGCAAGTTGCGGCCGGGCACCCAGTGCGGCCGGAACGTCTGCGCGGCGGTGATGAACGACAGCACCGCGCCATACAGGTTCATCCCGTTGTGGCCGATGATGTTGACCAGAAACAGGAAGATCAGCACGTAGCCGAACGCGCCGGTCTGCTCGCGGATCGCCTGCATCGCGTCCGTCGAATGCCCGGTGCTGACGGCGAGCACGCCGAACAGGAATGCGAAGATCGTCCCCAGTGACGTGCCGAGGTACGTGTACGCAAAGGTCTTTCCGAATCCGGCGGAAGCCGGCAGATAGCGCGAATAGTCGGACGTATAGGGCGCGAAGCTGATCTGCCAGACCGCACACAAGCCGAACATCGCGAACCAGTTGGCGAGATCGAAATGACCCTGCTGGAACATCCGCGCATCGAGGCCCGGCACCATCAGCGCGATGCCGATCAGCAGTGCGCCACCCATGAACCACGCGCCGATCTTGTTGAAGCGATGAATGAAGTGGCAGCCGATCACACCGACCAGCGTCGCGAGCACCGCGCCGATGACGGTTGCGATCGGCACCGGCACTGCGGGCGCCGCCGTGTGGAGCGTCTTGCCCGCGAGAATGATGTTCGACACGAAGAAGCCGAGATAGATCAGCGTGGTGAAGCACACGACCAGCAGCGATCCGTAGCGGCCGAATTGCGCGCGGCTCTGGATCATCTGCGGCGCGCCGACCAGTGGCCCCTGCGCGGAAGTGAGCGCGTGAAAGATCGCGCCGAAGAACTGCCCGGCCGCGATCGCGACAATCGCGCTCATGAGGTCGAGGTGGAACACCAGTACCGACGTCGCACCGGAAATCACGGCCAGCGGGGCGACGTTCGTGCAGAACCACAGGGTGAAGAGGTCGGCCGGCTTGCCGTGCCGCGCCTCCGGCGGAACATATTCGATCGAGTTGCTTTCGATGGCGAGAACGCTGCCGTCGCTTTCCTGCTTTGTCATGCTGTCTCCATCTTTATTGCCGGGGCCATCCGTCGCCGCATGCGCCTGATGACGCGCGCGGCGCGGCATGGCCCTTGCGGCCTTGAGTCGATACTGCCGGCGAAAGCGTAGCCGCTCAGCGCATCACGAACGGGTCGCCGATCGGATCGTCCGACGTGCGCAGCCACACGGACTTCGTGGTCGTGTATTCGAGCGCGGCGCTCAGGCCGCCTTCACGTCCATGCCCGGACAGCCCGAAGCCGCCGAACGGCACGAGCGGCGACACGGCCCGATAGGTGTTGATCCACACGATGCCGGAGCGCACGTGCTTCGACACGCGGTGCGCACGCGTCAGGTTGGTCGTGAAGATGCCGGCCGCGAGGCCGTAGGCGGTGCCGTTTGCCTTCTCGATCGCTTCCTGTTCGGATTCGAACGTGTCGACCGACAACACCGGGCCGAACAATTCGGTCGTGATGCTGTCGGCTTGCGCGACGCCGGTGCAGTCGAGGATCGTCGGTGCGTAGTAATACCCGTCGCGCTCCAGCCTCTTTCCGCCTGCGAGCACCTTGGCACCCTGGCGCGCCGAGTTCTCGACGACCGTCTCGATGTTGCGAAGCTGCCGTTCCGTACACAGCGGGCCGTACTCGGTTTCCCGCTCGTTGGGTGAACCCACGCGAATCCGCGACACACGCTCGACCAGCAGCGCAAGGAACTGCTCCTTGACGGAAGCCTCGATCAGCAGGCGCGACCCCGCGACGCAACTCTGGCCGCTCGCCGCGAAGATCGCGGCGACCTGCGCATTCACCGCGCTCTGGATATCGGTATCGGCGAACACGATGAACGGCGACTTGCCGCCGAGTTCGAGCGACACCTTCGCGAGGTTGTTGGCCGTGTTTCGCACGATGTGGCGCGCGGTCTCGGGGCCGCCGGTGAACGCGACCTTGTCCACGCCCGGGTGGCTGCTCAGCACCGCGCCGCATTCCGGGCCGAAGCCGGTAATGACGTTGACGACGCCCGGCGGGAATCCTGCCTCGTGCACGATGCGCGCGAACTCGAGCAACGGTCCCGGTGCTTCCTCGGACGCCTTCAGCACCACCGTGCAGCCGGCCGCGAGCGCCGGGCCGATCTTCACCGCGGACAGGAACAGCTGGCTGTTCCAGGGCACGATCGCGGCGACCACGCCGACCGGCTGCCGCTCGAGCCACACCTGCATGTCCGGCTTGTCGACGGGGATGCTGCTGCCTTCGAGCTTGTCGGCGATGCCCGCGTAGTAGCGGTAATACTCGGCGACGTACGCGATCTGGCTCGACGTTTCCCGGATGATCTTGCCGGTGTCGTTCGTTTCGATTTCGGCGAGCCGCGGTGCAGCTTTTTCGACCAGATCGGCGAGCCTGTACAGCAGCTTGCCGCGCGCGGACGCGGAAAGCCCCGCCCAGGCGGGATCGGTCAGCGCGCGACCGGCCGCCGCTACCGCGCGGTTCACCTCGTCGGTGCGGGCTTCCGGCATCTGCGCCCACACGGCGCCGGTCGCCGGATTGATGCTGCCGAACGTGGCGACACCGGGCCCGAACTGCCCGTCGATATACAGCTGAAATTGCACATTCATGGCATCGCCCCCTTACTGGAACGCCGGCATCACGTCGCGGATCATCCGCTCGAGCGACGCCTTCTTGCGCTCGAAGCTCATGCCGGTATCGATCCAGAACGAGTACTCGTCGAAGCCGAGCTCTTCATAGGCCTTCAGGCGCCCGATCACTTCCGCGGGCGTGCCGATCACGTTGTTCTTGCGCATCGCTTCCGGCGTGTAGAAGGGGTGCGCCGCGATTTCGTCGCGGCTCAGCGGCTTGATCATCCCGCGGCTGACCGGACGCTCGTTCTTGAACCACGCGCCGAAGTAGTTGTAGAACACGTTGACTTCGTCGGCGGCCAGCTGTGCGTCGTCCTCGCTGCTTGCCACATAGGTGTGACGCAGCAGCATGATCTGCGGGCGCGGCACGTCGCTGAACTTCGCGCACGCGGCGTTGAAGTGGCCGACGAGCTTCTCGACTTCCTCGTCACCGAGGTGCAGCGGCGTGACCTGCACGTTGCAGCCGTTGGCCACCGCGAACTCGTGGCTGTTCGGATCGCGCGCGGCCACCCAGATCGGCGGATGCGGCTGCTGCAGCGGCAGCGGTGACGACGTCGTCGACGGGAATTGCCAGAACTCGCCGCCGTGCGCGTAATCGCCTTCCCACAGCTTCTTTACGGCCGGAATGAGTTCGCGCAAGCGCTGGCCTGCGCCCCACGCGTCGAGGCCCGGCATCAGGCGCTCGTATTCGAACGAGTACGCGCCGCGCGCGATCCCGAGCTCCAGGCGGCCGCCCGTGATGATGTCCGTCATCGCGGCTTCGCCGGCGAGCTTGATCGGATGCCAGAACGGCGCGACGACCGTGCCCGTGCCGAGCCGCACGCGCTTCGTCTTGTTCGCTAGGTCGACGAGGTTGATGAACGGGTTCGGCGCGATCGTGAAGTCCATGCCGTGGTGCTCGCCGGTCCAGACGGCATGCATGCCGCCGCGGTCGGCGATCTGGCACAGCTCGACCATCTCGTCGTACAGCTGCTTTTGGCTGGTCTGGTCGGAGACGCGCTCCATGTGGACGAAAAGCGAAAAACGCATGATGTGACCTTTCAGGAAAGAAGCGGGCGGATGGTGCCGGTGCTGTGATCGCCGAAGTACAGGCCGTAACTCTTCAACTGACTCTCTTTGCGATAGCGCTCGAGCATGCTGGCGAGCGCGCTGTCCTGGAACGCGTCGGCGTCGAGGTCGTCGAGGCTCACGAATTCGCCGGCGACCGCCGCTTCGTCCGGTGCGCTGCAGAGGAACGAGATGTACTGGTAGTGCGTCTCGGTATTGTTGTAGACCGAATAGATGAAGCTTGCCGATGCGTCCGGCTGGTATTGCCGGAACAGTTCGGCGAGCGCCTTGTCGGCGCCTGCGTTGCCGATTTCCCGGGTGGGCAGCGCCCACTTGCGATCGGCCGTCTTCACCATCAGGACCTTGTCGTCGCGCGTGATGATCGCGCTGACGATGACCTTCGGTCCGGCGATGACTTCGGCCGACAGCTTCGCCGGCGTGAAGTAGCCGCCGCGGTAGTAGCCGAGCCCCGCGTAGCCGGCGGAATGGAACGCCTCGATCTTGCCGATGATGAGCGCGTGATCGCCCGCGTCGATCACCGCGTGCGTCGTGCAGTCGAACCACGCGCTGACGTCGTCGATCAGCGGGTTGCGATGCGCGCTCAGGTGCCAGCCGACGTTCGCGAAGCGATCGTCGCTCGGTCGCGCGAAGGTGTTGGAGAGGTCCTTTTGCCCTTCGGCGAGGATGTTGATCGCGAAGTGGCCGATCGTGGAAAACGTCTGGAAATTGCTCGACGTCTTCGCGATGCTGACGAGCAGCAGCGCCGGATCGAGCGACACCGACGAGAACGAGTTCGCGGTGAAGCCGAGCGGCTGGCCGTCGTCGCGCGCGGTGGTGACGATCGTCACACCGGTCATGAATGCGCCGAACGCGTCGCGCAGCTCCCGCGAGTTGATGATCGGCGTTTCCTGGCTGATTGCTTGGCTCATGTCACACTTCCGATTTCAGGGTTTCCGCCTGCGGCACGGTCTGCAGCCACGCACGCAGCGCGCGATTGACGGCGTCGGGCGCGGTCAGGTTCACCATGTGGCGCTCGTTCTCGATCACGACAGCCTTGCCGTCTTGCGCGGCCTGCGCCATTTGCCGGGCCATCTCGGGCGTCGAATTCGGGTCGTCCGACCCGGTGAGCACGAGGGCAGGGCACGCGATCCGGTGCCAGCCGTCCGCGTATATGTCGTCACCGTTCGCGAACGCGGTGTACGCGGTCGCGTAGCCGGCCAGATCGACCGACTGCAGCCACGCTTCCACCTTCCGCGCGGCGGCCTGCTGCGAGTCTTCCGCGTTGAACCAGCGCCGCAGCGGCGTATCGATGTCGATGGTGCCCGAGCGCAGTTCGGCGGCACGTTGCAGCACGGCCTCGCGCGCCTGTTCGGTGCGGCGGTACACGCCGTTCAGGACTGCCACGCGCTTGACCAGATCGGGCCGCGTCACGGCGACGCCGGCGGCGATCAGCGAACCCATCGAGTGGCCGGCAAGGTTGACGGGGCCGACCTTCAGCGCCTCGATGAACCCGACGGCCCACTGGACGAACTGCTGCAGGTCGGCGTCGGTGTCGAGCGCATCGCTCATCCCGTGGCCCGGCATGTCGACGGAGATCACGCGGAAATCGCGCGACAGGTCGTCGATCTGCGGATACCACGCGCCCGCCTGCATGCCGACCCCATGAATCAGCACCAGCGGTTCGCCGGTGCCCTGGTCGAGATAGTGGGCGACGCGCTTATTTGACAGCAGCAGGGTTCTTGACGTCATTTCCGAGCTCTGCGAGATCTTTGTAGCGGTCGCCGATGCGGTGATGCGGACGGCCGGCGGTCGCGGCGCCGATGGCGATGACCAGTTCGTCGGCGGCCGGTGCATCCGGGATCGAGAACTGGAGCGTCAGGTAGTGCGAACGGCGGCCTTCGTCATTCTTGTCCATCATCGGGATCAGCAGCGGCGCATTGGCCGGGCCGCGCGTATTGTTGAACGCGAGGTACGACTTCGCGCCGACGGCCGTGCGATAGATGTTGCCGAAGTGCAGCGTATGGATCAGCGCGGATGCATGCTCGATTTCGCCGTCGAGGCCGACGATCGCGCTCTTGCCGAACGCTTCGACCGCGTCGCCCGAACCGGCCTCGTCGAGGATCAGTTTGGTCAGGTGTTCGCCGAGCTGCGGGGCGATCGCGCGAATCTCCGGCGACAGGTCCTCGACGTACCCGCGGCCTGCCCACGGGTTCTTGATGACGGCGACGGCGCCGATCATCTTCAGTGGCTTGGCAGCGACCTTGTCGCCATCCACGTAGAGCGTCTCGACATGGAGGACGGATTTCCGAATCAGGCTCATGGCACCTTCCTTTCGTGCGTTGATTGTGCGATTCATTGTGGTATACCATGTTACGGCATGCCATGCGTGTAAACCCGTAGCAGGAATTTCCCAAGAGAGGTGACAAATGAGTGCGTACTGGATTGCCCACGTGCAGGTGCTGGATCCCGTGAAGTACAAGGACTACACGGACATCGCGCCGCAGGCGTTCAAGAAATTCGGTGCCGTGTTCCTGGCGCGTGGCGGCGCGTCGCAGACGCTGGAGGGCGATGCGTTCGAGCGCCACGTCGTGATCCGCTTTCCCGACATGGAAACGGCGCTTGCGTGTTATCACTCGCCGGAGTACCAGGCGGCGAAGGCGAAGCGGGATGGATATTGCCGGGCGCAGATCGCGATCGTCGAGGGGCTCGGGGGCTGATCGCCTGGTCGGGCGCGGGCGCAGGCCGGGCGGGATGGAAGACGCTGGCAGTTAGGTCATAATATGGCATTCCATGTTTGCGCCCGGCTCGCGGCCGGCTGCAGGCCCATACCCGTTTCCAGAGTGCCGCTCATGCAAGACCTGAAAATCGACCGCAATGCCAAGACCCTGCGCGAACTGACGCTCGACAAGCTGCGTGGCGCGATCGTGCAGGGCTATTTCCGGCCGGGTGCCCGGCTCGTCGAGCGCACGCTGTGCGATGAGCTCGGCGTCAGCCGCACGGTGGTGCGCGAGGTGCTGCGGCATCTCGAGACCGAAGGGCTGGTCGAGACCGTGTCGCGGCAAGGGCCGGTGGTCGCGCGGCTCGATCCGGCGCAAGTCGGCGAGATCTACGAACTGCGCGGCCTGCTCGAAGCCAATGCCGCGCGTGCCTGCGCAGAGCGCGCGACGCCCGAAGTCGTGCGGCAGTTGCGAGAAATTCGGGCAACGATCGAGGATGCGTTCGAGAAGCAGGAACTGCCACGTGTGCTCGAATTCACCGAGCGTTTCTACGAAACCCTGTTCGAAGCCGCAGGAAAGCAGGTGTCGCTGACGGTGGTCAAGACGCTGAACGCGCGCATCAACCGGTTGCGCGCGCTGACCATCGCGATGCCGGGGCGCGGCGGCGATTCCAACACCGAGATGAACCGCCTGCTCGAAGCGATCGAGCAGCGCGACGGCAACGCGGCATCGGCCGCGTCGGCTGCGCACATCAAGCGGGTTTCCGAGCTGGCGCTGTCTGCGCTCGCGCAACAGCAGGACGAGGCATCCAGCGATAGTTGATGCAGCCCGAGCGCGAGCATCCAGACGCGCGAATTGACCCGGAAGGCCGCCGGCGTGCTACGCCGGCGGCCTTTTGTTTTGGCTATCGAATACGTGGCGATCCGCGGATGCATCATGGTTTTCCATGATTTTTGACACGTTGTTGTCGACCATAAGATGGCATACCATAATCTCATCGAGTAGCGCAGTAATCACGGGAGCACGCCATGACTGAGTCGATGACCGGGTCCACCGCGCAGCAGGCATTCGACACGCTCGGATTCCGCCGCGCCCTCGGCGCATTCGTCACCGGCGTGACGGTCGTCACGACGATCCAGCCCGACGGGTCGCCGCGCGGTTTCACCGCGAACTCGTTCACGTCGGTGTCGCTCGATCCGCCGCTGATCCTCGTGTGCATCGCGAAGACGGCATCGAGCCATGCGGTGTTCTCGGCTACGCAGCGTTTTGCCGTCAGCGTGCTGGCGGAAAACCAGACCAACGTGTCCGGCGTGTTCGCATCGAAGGCGCAGGACAAGTTCGCGCAAGTGCCATGGGATACGCGCAAGACGGGCGCACCGGTGATCCGGGATGCGGCGGCGAGCTTCGACTGCGTGACCCACGACGTGGTCGATGCAGGCGACCACGTCATTCTGATCGGGCGCGTGGTCGATTTCGCGCAGACGAGCGCGTCGCCGCTCGGCTATTGCCGCGGCGCTTACGTGAACTTCACGCTGTCGCAGGACGCGTTGTCCGCAGCAGGCGGGCATGCCGAGGTGGGTGCGATTCTCGAACATCGCGACGGGCTGGTGCTCGTCGATACGCCGCACGGGCTGCGCTTGCCGACCGGCACCCGGCTCGATCCGGCCAGTGACCCCGCGAGCCTGCGCGGCGTGCTCGCGAAGCTCGGGCTCAACGCGCATCTCGACTTCCTGTTCGCAGTTTTCGAATCGGCCGGCGGGCGCGAGGCTGGCGTCCATATCTATTACCGCGGCCGTGTTATGCCTACCGGTTCGCCGTGGTTCGACAGCAGCACCCGTATCGTGCCGCTCTGGCAAGTGCCGTGGGACGAGATCGCCGACCCCGCCGTGCGCTCGATGCTCGAACGCTACGTGCGTGAACGCCGGCAGGACGCGTACGGCATCTATGTCGGCGATACGGAGGCTGGCACCGTGCAGACACTTGCAGTCGCGCATTGAAGCGACTTGCCGCAATCAGGCGTGGCGAAGACACAAGAATCAGGATCATGATGCCGGCGAGGTTTGCGCCGCCGGTCTGAAGGCGCGTATTCGAATGGCTGCCATCCCGGCGGTCGCGACGCGCGGCGTTTCCCCTTGGAGAGAGAGACCATGAGCAGCAGAAGCATCCCGCGTTTCGCAGCGTCGCGCCTGGCATGCATTGCACCGTTGGCCGCCCTGTGCGCCGCGCCGGCACTGGCCGCCGATCCGATCGTGTTCACCAGCTGGGGCGGCACGACCCAGTCGTCGCAACAGAAGGACTGGGCGCAGCCGTTCACGCAGGCGAGCGGCATCAACGTGCTGATGGACGGGCCGACCGACTACGGCAAGCTCAAGGCGATGGTCGACAGCGGCAACGTCAGCTGGGACGTGGTCGACGTCGAGGGTGACTTCGCGTATGCGGCGGAAAAGGCAGGGCTGATCGAGCCGATCGACTATTCGGTGGTGAACAAGGCCGAACTCGACCCGCGCTTCACGACGCCGTCTGCGGTGGGCAGCTTCTATTATTCGTTCGTGCTCGGCTACTACAAGGCGAAATACACGAGCGCGCAGCCGCAGAACTGGGCGGACCTGTTCGATACCAGGCGCTTCCCTGGCAAGCGCACCTTCTACAAGTGGTCGGCGCCGGGCGTGCTCGAGATCGCGTTGCTCGCCGACGGCGTCGCGCCCAACAAGCTGTATCCGCTCGACCTCGACCGCGCATTCAAGAAGCTCGATTCCATCAAGGGTGACATCGTCTGGTGGAGCGGCGGTGCACAGTCGCAGCAGTTGCTCGCGTCGGGCGAAGCGCCGATCGGCATGTTCTGGAACGGCCGCCTGCATGCGCTCGCGCAGACAGGCGTGCCGGTCGGCATGTCATGGAACCAGAACCTGACCGCCGCCGACATGCTCGTGATCCCGAAGGGCGCGAAGCATCGCGACGCGGCGATGAAGTTCCTCGCCGCCGCGACGGGTGCGCAGGCTCAGGCGAAATTCGCGGCCGACACCGGTTATGCGCCGATCAACGTGAAGTCGGCGGCGCTGATGCAACCGGCAATCGCGAAAACGCTCCCGGACCAGTACAAGGCCACGCAGATCAACCTCGACATGAAGTACTGGGCCGAGAATCGCGACGCGATCGCGAAGCGCTGGTACGCGTGGCAGTCGAAGTAAGCCGGCGTGGCCAGTCGTATGGATCTGAATTCTGTTAAGGAGGCCGAACCGGATCGAGCCGGCGCGGATGAGCAACGAACCTGCTTGGGGCCAGCGGTAACAGGCACTCAAGTGCTGGCGCTGGCCGACCAAGGAGCCACCATGCCAAACGTATTGAGTACCGTCGCGCATCCGAGCGCGACGCCGCCGCGCAAGCGGCGCGACTGGCGCAGCATGCGGCTGCTGATGCCCGCAGTGCTGCTGCTCGTGATCTTCTTCCTGCTGCCGGTGCTGTCACTGCTGTTGCGCAGCGTGCTCGAACCGATGCCCGGGTTGCACAACTACGAGCAGCTGCTCGGCTCGACGACGTACGTGCGCGTGTTCGGCAATACGTTTCTTGTTGCGACGGTCGTCACGCTCGTCACGCTGATCGTCGGCTTTCCGATGGCATGGCTGCTCGCGATCGCGCCGCGCCGGCTCAGTTCGGTGCTGTTCGCGATCCTGCTGCTGTCGATGTGGACGAACCTGCTCGCACGGACGTTCGCATGGATGGTGCTGCTGCAGGGAACGGGGCCGATCAACCGCGCGCTGATGGCGCTCGGCGTGATTCACGAGCCGCTGTCGCTGGTGAACAACCTGACCGGCGTGACGATCGGCATGACCTACATCATGCTGCCGTTCCTCGTGATGCCGCTGCATGCAACGCTGCGCGGCATCGACCCGTCGACACTGCGCGCGGCCGCGGTGTGCGGCGCGAGCCGCTGGCAGGCGTTCTGGCGCATCCTCGTGCCGCTCGCGATGCCGGGCGTGGCCTCCGGCGTCCTGATGGTGTTCGTGATGGCGCTCGGTTACTTCGTCACGCCGACGCTGCTCGGCGGCCCGTCGTACATGATGTTGGCGGAACTGATCGCGCAGCTCGTGCAGGAACTGCTGAACTGGGGCCTCGCCGGCGCCGCGGCCTTCGTGCTGCTCGCCGTGACGCTAGCCCTCTATGCGTTGCAGCTGCGCTTCACCGGCAGCGCGCACGCCACCACCGGAGGCCGCTGAGATGAAACAACCCCGAAGCTCACTACGTTCGCTGCTCCCGGAGGGGGCGCCAGCCTCCCTTGGGGCGGCCCGGCGGGAGGACTGACATGTTGCTCGATTTCGATCGCCTGGGCGCGCTGCGCTGGATCCTCGTGGCCGTGGGCGCGGCTGTTGCGTTGTTTCTGCTGTTGCCGATCGTCTTTATCGTCGCGCTGTCGTTCGGCGATTCGCAGTGGCTCATCTTCCCGCCGCCGGGCTGGACCCTCGAATGGTACCGGCAGCTTTTCACCGACGCGGGCTGGATCGACTCGCTGCTGACCAGCGCGAAACTGGCGGTGATCGTCACGATGCTGTCCGTCGCGATCGGGTTTCTCGCGTCGCTGGCGCTCGTGCGCGGCAAGTTCCGCGGCCGCGAGGCCGTGCGGGGCTTCTTCCTCACACCGATGGTGCTGCCTGTCGTCGTGCTCGCCGTCGCGCTGTACGGGTTCTTCCTGCGCATCGGCCTGAACGGCACGATGACCGGCTTCGTCATCGGCCACCTGATCATCGCGCTGCCGTTCTCGATCATCTCGATCAGCAATTCGCTCGTGAGCTTCGACACGGCGCTCGAAGACGCGGCGCTGATCTGCGGCGCGTCGCCGCTTACCGTGAAGCTGCGCGTCACGCTGCCTGCCATCCGGCTCGGCCTCTTCGCCGCCGCGATCTTCGCGTTCCTCGCATCGTGGGACGAAGTCGTCGTGTCGATCTTCATGTCGAGCCCGACGCTGCAAACGCTGCCCGTGCGGATCTGGGCGACGCTGCGGCAAGACCTGACGCCGGTCGTCGCGGCCGCTTCGTCGCTGCTCGTCGGACTCACGACCGTATTGATGCTGGCGGGCGCCGTGGTGCGCCGCGCACGCGCTCACTGAGGTAACACGCCATGACTGCATTCCTGCAAATCCAGCGCCTGCGCAAGACCTACGACGACGTCGTCGCGATCGACCAGGTATCGCTCGACGTGCGCAAGGGCGAATTCATGACCTTCCTCGGGCCGTCGGGTTCGGGAAAGAGCACCACGCTCTACATCGTCGCGGGCTTCCAGGAGCCGACCGACGGTCGCGTGCTGCTCGACGGCAAGCCGCTGCTGTCGGTCGCGCCGAACCGGCGCAATATCGGGATGGTGTTCCAGCGCTATACGCTGTTCCCGCATCTCACCGTCGGCGAGAACGTCGCGTTCCCGCTGCGCGTGCGCCACCGGCCCGACGCCGAAGTGCGCGCGAAGGTCGAGCAGATGCTGAAGCTCGTGCATCTGTCCGAATGCCGCGACCGGATGCCCGCGCAACTCTCCGGCGGCCAGCAGCAGCGCGTCGCGATCGCGCGTGCGCTGGCATATGATCCGCCCGTGCTGTTGATGGACGAGCCGCTCTCTGCGCTCGACAAGAAGCTGCGCGAGGAAATCCAGCTCGAATTGCGCCGCATTCACCAGGAAACCGGCGTGACGATTCTCTATGTCACGCACGACCAGGAGGAGGCGCTGCGCCTGTCGGACCGCATCGCCGTGTTCAACCAGGGGCGCATCGAGCAGGTCGGCACCGGCGAGGAGCTTTACGCGAACCCGGCATCGCGCTTCGTCGCGAGCTTCATCGGGAACTCGAATTTCCTGCCGGTCAAGGTGATGAAGCACGGCGACGGCCGCATCGGCGGTGTGTTGCCCAACGGCCTCGAAATGGCGTCGGACATGTTCCACCCGACGCTCGCCGCCGGCGACGAAGACACGCTGATGATCCGCCCTGAACAGATGCGTATCAGTTCGCTGCAGCGCGCGAGCGGCACGAATGGTTTGAGCGCCGCGTCGGCCTTGCCCGTGACCGTGCGCGACGTCACCTATCTCGGCGATGCGATGCATTACGCGGTCGCGACGCCGTGGCAGCAGGAAATCTCGATCCGCACGCCGGCTGCGCATCGGCACGACAACGGCATCGTGATCGGCGCGCAGGCACTCGTCGACTGGGACGCACGCGACGCGCGCCTCTTTGCGCAAGCCTGACGGCGGCAGTCATGAGTCCTGCTCCGCCGTCCCTGAAAGTCCAGCGGCCGACCGCAACGCTGCGCGAGCTCGCGCTCGAGAAGATGCGCACCGCGATCCTCGATGCGCATTTCCAGCCCGGCGAGCGGCTGGTCGAGCGCTCGCTGTGCGAGATCCTCGGCGTGAGTCGAACCGTCGTGCGCGAGGTCCTGCGGCATCTGGAAACGGAAGGTCTCGTCGCCTCGATTCCGAACCAGGGGCCGATCGTCGCGGTCCTCGATTTCGACACGGCCGCCGAGATCTACGAAATACGCGCGTTGCTGGAGGGCGAGGCGGCGATGGCCTGTGCGCAGCATGCGGACGAATCGCTCGTCGCCGAGCTGGGCGCGTGTATCGACGCGATCCGGCAAGCGTTCGATGCGCAGGATCATCAGGCGGTGAAGGTGCTCACGTCGGCATTCTACGAACGCATGTTCATCGCCGGGCAAAAGCACGTCGCATGGGAAATCGTTCAGACGCTGATCGCGCGTATCAACCGGCTGCGTGCGCTGACGATCGCGTCCGACGATCGCGGGCACCGGGCGGTCGAGGAGATGCGCGCGATTCTCGCGGCCATCGCGGCGGGCAACGGCGTGGCGGCGCGCGAAGCGGCCATCGCGCACGTGCACCGGGTGGCCGAGATCGCACGCGGGCTGCTCACGCACGGTCACGAGAGTGCATCGTGGCGTCAGGCGGGGTAGCGCGTCTGGCTTCGTGATGCAGTGCCTGGCGCCCTCCGTCATTTGAAATTCTCCGTATTCGCGGCTCGAGTCGTGCTCGGGTCGCCTCCTGCATTTTTATCCCCGGAAGGACCGATCGTGGAATTGAACACGCTGTTGAAGGCCCCGGCGCTGTTGCGTCAGCAGGCTTATGTCGACGGGCAATGGTGCGACGCCGACTCGGGCGAGCGCCTCGGCGTGCTCGGCCCGGCGACGGGCGCAACACTCGGCACCGTACCGAGCTCGGGCTCGCCGCCTACCTCTTCAGCCGCGACATCGGGCGTGTGTGGCGGGTGGCCGAGCAGCTCGAATACGGGATGGTCGGCATCAATACGGGCCTCATTTCCAACGAGGTCGGGCCGTTCGGCGGCGTGAAGCAGTCGGGAGTCGGCCGCGAAGGGTCCCGCTACGGCATCGACGATTATCTGGTCATCAAGTATCTGTGCATGGCGGTCTGATCGCCGGTTCGTTTGACTGAAAGAGGGCGCGCCGACATGGATACGTGGTCGTCCAGAAACGCCGGACTCGCGCGCGATCGCATGGGACACACGCATCGTCGATGCGGGCGAACTCGCCGGCACGCGATACCCGCCCGGGTAACGCTGCACGTCGTTGCGATTTGCCTCGCGATGAAGACGATGGCGAACGAATGACGCTGTCGTGGAGGCTGCCCGCGCTGGCGAGCAGGGGCGCGGATTCGCCGTGGTGGCGAGCGAAGTGCACGGTCCGGCACAGTCCTCGGCTTCGGCTCCGAAAGAAATAGAGGAACTGGTCAGCACTTCTGTTGCCCTGATCCTGGACGGCGCGACGCAGGCGACGGACGTCGGCGCGACGATGGGACGCGTCAAGCAGGCGATCAGGCCGGTGTCCGATATCGTCGGCGAGATCGCCGCTGTGTCGGACGAGCCGAGCCGCGGGATCGAACCAGTCGATCAGGCCGTCGCGCGGCAGAATGGGGCTCTTGGCGAACAGTCGGCGGCAGCGGCACGTTTGCTGGAAGAGCAGGCAATGACTCCGGGCAAGGCTGGCTCGGTATTCAAGGCCTCGGAGAGCGAAATGTCTGCATGAAAGCGGGCGTTCTCAACGTTACATGCTTGGGTAATTCGGCCCGCCGCTGCCTTCCGGCGTGACCCACACGATGTTCTGCGTCGGGTCCTTGATGTCGCAGGTCTTGCAGTGCACGCAGTTCTGCGCGTTGAT
>NZ_QTQN01000038.1:0-80924 GCF_003853755.1 Burkholderia sp. Bp8984 | reverse complement strand
ATCGTGTGGGGCGCGGGCCCGTTCGCGTCGCACGATGCGCCGATTCCGCCCGCGATGCCGGACTGGTCGCCGGTGCGCGAGTACGGCGGCTACGGCGGCTGGGGTGCGACGCAGCGAGAGGGCGCACCGCTGCAACGGGCGGCGGCCGCGGCGATGTGCGGCTGCGCGAACGCGTGCAACGTGCACCAGCATGCGCATGCAAGCGCGTGGGGCAGCGCATTGCCGACGTCGGACGCGAAGGGCTTCTGGGGTGCGTTCGGCTGTTCGTGCTGGGCGATCTGACATGACGACGCGTACCATCTATGGCAGCCCGGCGTGGAGCCGCGCGCTACTGTCGCAGCCGTGGGTCCTGCCGCTCGCGCGTCTCGCGCTGGTGTCCGCCTTTCTGCTCGGCGGCGTCGCGAAGGCGCTCGACTTCGACGGCGCGGTCGCGGAGCAGGCGCATTTCGGCCTGCATCCGGCCGCGTTGTGGGCGGCGCTGGCGATCGTGGTCGAGATCGCCGGCTCGCTGTGCGTGGTGTTTCGCCGCTTCACGTGGCTTGGCGCCGGGAGCCTCGGCATGCTGACGCTCGTCGCGATGGTCGTGGCGAACGATTTCTGGAACCGCTCGGGCGCCGAACATTTCATGGCGCTCAACAGCTTTTTCGAGCATCTTGGGCTGATCGCGGCACTTGTGCTCGCGACCGTGCTCGACGATGCGCGGCAACCGGCCGGCGACGGCCGCGCGTGACCGGGGTTTCCCGGGCCGTTGCACCATTTGATGAAACAACAAGGATATCCGTTATGAGAACCCTTCGTTCCGTGTTGCTGGCGCTTGCGCTTGCCACCGGCCTCGTCGCCGCGCCCGGTGGCGTGTTCGCGAAACCGCCGGTGCCGCCCGCAGTCGCGCCGACGGTGGCCGTCGGTCCGCAGTACGACACCACGCACGTGTGCGTCGCGCCGGAAGACTTCGACCGCTTCACCGACAGTTTCGTCGCGACGTTCGGCGGCAAGAAGTCGAAGCAGGGCGTGTTCCAGGTCACGCCGACGCCGAGCCAGACGATGTCGCAACTCGTGCTGACGCCGGTCGGCACGATCTCGGTGTTCGGCTTCAAGACGCCGGTCCCGTATCCGTTCTGCGCGGAGCGCACCGGCTATCTCGTCACCGACATGGACGTCGCGGTGAAGTCGGCGCGCGAGCACGGCGCCGACGTGATCGTCGACACGTTCCCCGATCCGATCGGCCGCGATGCGGTCATTACGTGGACGGGCGGCGTGAACATGCAGCTCTACTGGCACACCCAGGCGCCGAACTACGACGCGTTGCAGACCATCCCCGAGAACCGGGTCTACGTGTCGCCGCAAAGCGTACGCAAGTTCGTGCACGATTTCGTCAAGTTCTCGAAAGGCAAGGTGGTGTCCGATAACCTGAAGGCGCCGGGCATCGAGATCGGCCGGCCGAACGACACGTATCGCCGGATTCGCATCGAATCGGGCTTCGGCAAGATGACCGTGCTCGTGACGGACGGCCACCTGCCTTACCCGTACGGGCGCGAGATGACGGGCTACGACGTGTCGGACCTGGCCGCCACGCTGGAGAAGGCCAAGGCGGCGGGTGTGAGCGTGCTCGTGCCGCCGTACACCGCAGACGGCCGCGACGCGGCACTCGTGCAGTTCCCGGGCGGCTACGTCGCCGAAATCCACGCGAGCGCAGCGCGATGAAGCACGAAGACACGATCCTTGCCGCGGTGGCCGGCTTCGTCGACACGCTGAGCTTCGTCGCGCTGTTCGGGCTGTTCACCGCACACGTGACGGGCAACTTCGTGCTGATCGGCGCGGGCATCGCGGGCTTCGGCCAGGGTGTCGTGCTGAAGCTCAGCGTGTTTCCCGCGTTCGTGTGCGGCGTGATCGCGGCGAGCCTGATCGCGCGGTCGATGTCCGGGCGGCCCGCCTGGCAGGGCACGCGCGCGCTGCACGCGGTGCAGGCCGTGCTGCTGCTCGGCTTCTGCGCGGCCGGCGTGTGGGCGACGCCCGTCACGCAGCCCGACAGCTTGCCGGCGCTCGTTGCCGGCATCGTCGGCACGTTCGCGATGGGCGTGCAGAACGCGCATCCGCGCGTGATTTCGCGCGCGGGCGGCGTGCCGAACACGGTGATGACGGGCAACGTGACGCAGGCGATCCTCGACGTCGTCGACCTGCTGTCGGCCGGCACGGCCGACGCCGCGCGCGCGGCGGCGCGGGCGCGCTTCGGCAAGATGCTGCCGGCGATCGTCGCGTTCGCGCTCGGCGCGGCGTGCGGTGCGCTCGGGTTCCGCTACGTCGGATTCCTGGCGCTGCTCGCGCCGGTCGGCGCGCTCGCGACGCTTGCACTGTGTGCGGCGCAAGCGGCCGCGCCCGCCGCGCAGGAGCGCGCATGATCGCGCGGGGGCAGCGCAGACGCGACGCCCGCGGCTTCGAACGGGCCGCGCGCCTGTCGGTCGTCGCGGCGCTGCTGTGCGCGGGCGCCGACGCGGCGGTCGCGGAAACGGCGGCTGAAACGACTTCGACTTCGACACCGACGCAAGGACCGGCGCAGCCTTCGGCTGCGTCGTCGGTTTCGACCTCGACGCCGGCAGCGACCCAGACGGCCACCGCCGCATCGGCCTGCACGGCCAAGCGCCCGACGGTGCTGTTCAACCGCTGGCAGGAGGACTGGTCGGTGCTCGCGAATCCGTGCGTGCCGCGCGCGCCGCTCGACGGGCTGAAATACATTCCGCTCGGCAACGATCCGGCCTCCTATCTATCGCTCGGCGTGAACCTGCGCGAGCGGCTGGAGACCAACGACGCGCCGCTGTTCGGGATCGGCTCCGCGCAATCGGACACGTACCTGATCCAGCGCGTCGAAGTGCATGCCGATGCGCATCTCGGCCAGCACTGGCAGTTCTTCGCGCAGTTGCAGGATGCGCGCGCGTTCGGCAAGAACACGGTGTCGCCCGTCGACAAGAACCCGCTCGATCTCGAACAGGCGTTCGCGACCTACACGGGCGCGCTCGGCGGCGGCACGTTCAAGTTCCGCGTCGGCCGGCAGGAGATGGCGTTCGACCTGCAGCGCTTCATCGCCACGCGCGACGGCCCGAACGTGCGGCAGGCGTTCGATGCGGTCTGGGCCGATTACGAATACGGGAAATGGCGCTTCATCGGCTACGCGACGCAACCGGTGCAGAACCGCAACGCGTCCGATTTCGACGACGTGTCCAATCGCGGTCTCACGTTCAGCGGCGTGCGCTTCGAGCGGCAGTCGGTCGGGCCGGGCGACCTGTCCGGCTACTGGTCGCGCTACAACCGCCGCAACGCGCGTTTCCTCGATGCGAGCGGCGCCGAGCATCGCGATGTGTGGGACGTTCGCTACACGGGCACGCAGGGCCGCTTCGACTGGGATCTCGAGACGATGCTGCAGACCGGGACGGTCGGCAACGACACGATCGGTGCGTGGGCCGTCGGCTCGATCGCGGGCTACAAGCTCGATGCGCCGTGGTCGCCGCGCGTCGCGTTGCAGATCGATGCGGCCTCGGGCGACCGGCATCCGCACGACGGCCGCGTCGGCACCTTCAATCCGCTGTTTCCGAACGGCTATTACTTCACGCTGGCCGGCTACACGAGCTATGCGAACCTGATCCACGTGAAGCCGTCCGTGACGCTGAAGCCGTCGGCGAACCTGTCGCTGCTCGGCGCGCTGGGTTTCCAGTGGCGCGAGACGACCGGCGACGCCGTCTATCAGCAGCCGAACATTCCGGTGCCCGGCACGGCAGGCAAGGGCGGCCGCTGGACGGGGATGTACGTGCAGCTGCGTGCGGACTGGACGATCGCCGCGAACCTGATCGGCGCGGTCGAGGCCGTGCACTTCCAGGTCGGCGACGCGATCCGGCAGGCGGGCGGACACAACGCGGACTACGTCGGCGTCGAGCTGAAGTACGGCTGGTGACGCAGCCGCGCGGCAACGCGCGCGCATGAAAAACACCCCAAAGGCTGGATTCGCATCCGGCGTTTGGGGTGCAGGTCGCCGCGGGTTGCCCTTCGTTCGTCCGGGCCGGCAGCGCGGCCGGCCCGTTCGCGGTGATGCCGTTACAGGTTCGGTGACAGCGTAAGCGCGTTCGTCAGGTCGCCCATCGGCTGCGCGCCGTTCGCCTTCAGCGCGTCGTCGCGCTGCTGCAGGCCCGGCAGGCGCGGCAGCGAGAAGCGGCGCGTGATGAGACGCAGGATCGAACCCGTGTCGTACTGCGTGTGGTCCACGAAACCCTTCTTCGCGTACGGCGACACGATCAGCGCCGGAATCCGCGTGCCCGGACCCCAGCGATCGGCGGTCGGCGGCGCGGCATGATCCCAGAAGCCGCCGTTCTCGTCGTACGTGACGACGACGACCATGTTCTTCCACTGCGGGCTTGCCTGCAGGTGCGCGATCACGTCGGCGATGTGCTGGTCGCCGGAGGTGACGTCCGTGTAGCCCGGGTGCTCGTTCAGGTTGCCTTGCGGCTTGTAGAACGTGACCTGCGGCAGCGTGCCCGCGTCGATCGCCTTGATGAACTCGGCGCCGTTCGCGCCGCCGTCGAGCAGGTGCTGCGCGCGGCTCGCGGTGCCCGGCGCCTGGTTCGCGAAGTAGTTGAACGGCTGGTGGTGCGGCTGGAAGTTCGGCGTCGACAGGTCGGCGCCGTAGATCACGTTCGACGTGCCGTTCTGGCTTGCCTGCAGCGCCTGGCCCCACGCGCCGCCGTACCATGCCCACGACACGCCCGCGTTGGTCATCAGGTCGCCGATGTTGGTCGCCGTCTGCGGCGGCATCGTCGACGGATTGGCCGGATCGGCGAGCAGCGGATCGCCGCCCGTGGCTGCCTTGTTGCCGCTCGGCTGATACGGCGGCTGCATCGTGTTGACCGCGAAGAAGTCGGGCGTGATCGCGCCGTCGTTGACGAACTTCGGCGGGCCGCTGAGCGCGGACGCGGGTGAGTTCGTCGCAACCTTCAGCGACTTGCCGTCCGCGTTCAACACGGCGATCTTGCCGGCCGCGGGGCTCGTGTTCGCGTTCGCGTAGAACGGCGCGCACGCGCAGATCAGGTACTGGTGGTTCAGGAACGAGCCGCCGAACGCGCCCATGAAGAAGTTGTCGGCGAGCACGTACTGCTGCGCGATCTTCCACAGCGGCAGCTTCGACGGATCCGGCGTGTAGTGGCCCATCGTCAGGCCGCCCGCATCGGTCCATGCGGCGTACATGTCGTTCTTGCCGCCGTTGATCTGCATCTGGTCCTGGTAGAAGCGGTGCACGATGTCGCGCGTCGCGATGCTCATCGACTGGTTGAAGCCCTTCGGATCGTCGATCGCGAACGGCGCGTTCGGCAGGTTCGCCGTCATCGCCTCGGTGACCGCCGGCGTGATGCCGGTCGCGGTCAGGCCGCCCCAGATCTTCGGCAGCGTCGCCATCGTCGAGCCGTCGCGATCCTTCTGCACCGAGTTCGCCGCCGTCGCGTTCTGCAGGCCGTTCGCGCCCGGGAAGTTGCCGTACAGGTTGTCGAAGCTGCGGTTTTCCGCGTAGATCACGACGACGTTCTTGACGGCCGACAGGCCTTGCTGCGTGACATCGTCGCCGCCGCAGGCGGTCAGGCTGAGCGCGGCCGCGAGGGCGATCGGCGTGTAACGAATCCAGGCGTGCTTCTTCATGCGATGTTCTCTCTTTCGTCGTGTGTCGCGTGTGGGAATCGCGGTGGTGTCGGGCCGGCGCGGGAACCTTCGGACACCTGCCGGCTGCGCGCATTATCTGGAACCGATTTGACAGCCGGGTGTAGGGGCGCTTTCAAATGACTGTCGGTCGAACGTCATGCGGCGGTCACGGAACTGACATAAGCTCCGGCCGATTGCCCACCGCTACAAGAAGAACGACGATGCACAGCCTTCTGAAATCCTTCGCGTCCGCGCGATCGCTGATCCCTGCCGCGGCGGCGCTGGCGCTGGTCGGCGGGCTCGCGGCGCTCGCCGGTTGCGATGCGCGCCCCGGTGCCGATGCATCGGCCGCCGCCATCGTGCCGGCGGCACAGGCCGCACCGGCCGCTCCGGCGGTCGCGCCGGCCAGCCAGCCGCAGACGCGCGCACAGGTATTCGAGGGCGTGAAGCAGATGACGGCGCTCGGCAAGCAGTTGTTCTTCGATTCGTCGCTGTCGGGGTCCGGCAAGCTCGCGTGCGCGTCGTGCCATAGCGCCGAGCATGCGTTCGGGCCGCCGAACGCGCTGTCGGTGCAACTCGGCGGCGACGACATGCACAGCACGGGCTTTCGTGCGGTGCCGTCGCTGAAGTACCTGCGCGGCATTCCGCCGTTCAGCGAGCACTTCCACGATTCGCCGGACGAAGGCGACGAAAGCATCGATGCGGGCCCGACCGGCGGGCTGACCTGGGATGGCCGCGTCGATACGCGCGATGCGCAGGCGCGCATTCCGCTCACCTCGCCCTTCGAGATGAGCAGTTCGCCGGCGCGGGTTGCGAAGGCGATTCGCGCCGCGCCGTATGCCGACGCGTTCCGCAAGGCGTTCGGCGATCAGGTTCTCGGCGACGACCAGGCGACGTTCGGTGCGGTGCTGCGCGCGCTCGACGCATTCCAGCAGCAGCCGGCGCTGTTCGATCCGTACACGAGCAAGTACGACGCCTATCTGGCCGGCCACGCGCAGCTGACGCCCGCGGAGCTGCGCGGGCTGCAGCTGTTCAACGACGAGAAGAAGGGCAACTGCGCGAGCTGCCACGTGAGCCAGCGCACGCTCGAAGGCGGCCCGCCGCAGTTCAGCGATTTCGGCCTGATCGCGATCGCGGTGCCGCGCAACCGCGCGCTGCCGGTCAATCGCGATCCGCGCTTTTACGACCTCGGCGCGTGCGGCCCCGAGCGCACCGACCTGAAGGGCCGCGACGAATTCTGCGGCTTGTTCCGCACGCCGTCGCTGCGCAACGTCGCGCTGCGCAAGACGTTCTTCCACAACGGCGTGTACCACTCGCTCGAGGACGTGATGCGCTTCTACGTCGAGCGTGACATCCATCCGGAGAAGTTCTATCCGGTCGTGCACGGCAAGGTGCAGGTCTACGACGACCTGCCGAAGCGCTACTGGCCGAACATCAACCGCGAGCCGCCGTTCGACCGCAAGCGCGGCGACGCGCCCGCGCTGAACGCGGCCGAGATCAAGGACGTGATCGCGTTCCTGAACACGCTGACCGACGGATATCAACCGGCAGCCGCGTCGGCGGCCCGCTAGACGACGTTCCTGGCGGCACGCATGCTATGCTCGCTGGCTGACGGGCGTGGCGCGTGCCGGTTCGCCGGCCGCCGGAGTGCCGGCCGCGCGCCATGCCGTTCGATCGAACATCCAAGGAGAACAACACATGTCGATGCGTGCATCCCTTTCCGTCGTCACGCGCGTGCTGGCCGGCGCCGCGTGCGCAGCCGCGATGCTGCCTGCCTACGCACAGAGCAACCTGGGCTTCCTGAACGACACGCCGCTCGCCTACTTCAGCAAGACCGACCGTGCGTCGCTGGCCAAGGCCGTGGCGCAGGTGCGCGACGAAGGCAAGGACGGCGAGACCACGACCTGGCAGAGCAGCGGCCGCGGCACGCAGATCGATGCGAAGCTCACGCCGTCGACGTCCGAGAACGACGGCAAGACCTGCCGCGAGATCGCCACCGACATTTCCGCGAAGGGCCAGACGCTGACGCTCAAGCCCGTCTATTGCAAGACCGCCACGGGCAAGTGGCAGCTGCAGAAGCGCTGAGCGCGCGTGCAATGAAGCGCAGCGGTGCGTCGCGCACGGTGTCGTGCGGCGTCGTGATTCTCGACGGGGCCGGCCGCGTATTCCTCGCGCACGCGACGGACACCACGCACTGGGACATCCCGAAGGGGCAGGGCGAGCCCGGCGAATCGCCGGTCGACGCGGCGCTGCGGGAGCTGCGCGAGGAAACCGGCATCGAGTTCGCGCCGGCGCGGCTGCTCGATCTCGGCCGCTTCGCCTACCGTCACGACAAGGACTTGCACCTGTTCGCGGTGCAGGTCGCTGACGACGAGATCGATCCCGCGCGCTGCACGTGCACGTCGCTGTTCCCGAGCCGTCGCGACGGCTCGCTGATTCCCGAGATGGACGCGTATCGCTGGACCGCGCCCGGCGACGTCGACGCGTATGCAAGCCGCAGCCTCGCGCGGCTGTTTCGCACGACGCTGTCGCTCGCGGATCTGCACCGGCGGTTGGCGAGCGCGTAAGCGCGGCGGCCGGCGCAGCCGCGCTTGCGCGCTCGCAATAAAAAACGGCCCGAAGGCCGTTTTTTTTCATCCTGCGGCGGGCGGTGCGAGGCCGCCGCGCCGCGCGCGGCGCAGGCCGTCAGGCCGGCTTGCCCCAGCTGTCGCGCAGCCCGACGATCCGGTTGAACACGGGCTTGCCTGGCTTCGAATCGACGCGGTCGGCGACGAAATAGCCGTGACGCTCGAACTGCAGGCGCGTTTCCGGCGCGACGTCGCCGGCGCCCGGCTCGACGTAGGCCTGCGTGACCTTCTTCGAGTCCGGGTTCAGCGCCTCGAGGAAGTTCGCGCCGCCCGCGTCCGGGTGCGGCGCCTTGAACAGCCGGTCGTAGATCCGCACTTCGGCCGCCTGCGCGTGCTTCGCGCTGACCCAGTGGATGTTGCCCTTGACCTTGTAGTTGTTCGCGCCTTCGGTGCCCGACTTGCTGTCCGGGAAGTAGTTGCAGTGCACGGCCGTCACGTTGCCGTCGGCGTCCTTGTCGAAGCCCGTGCATTCGATCACGTAGCCGTAGCGCAGGCGCACCTTGTTGCCCGGGAACAGGCGGAAATAGCCCTTCGGCGGGTTCTCGACGAAGTCCTCGCGCTCGATCCACAGCTCGCGCGAGATCGGGAAGGTGCGCACGCCGCGGTCGGGGTGGTGCGGGTGCACGGGCGCCGTGCACGCTTCTTCCTGGCCTTCCGGATAGTTGTCGATCACGAGCTTCAGCGGATCGAGCACGGCGACCGAGCGCGGTGCCTTGTCGTCGAGGTCGTCGCGCAGCGCGCCTTCGAACACGCTCATGTCGATCCACGAATCGACCTTCGTCACGCCGATCCGCTCGCAGAACAGGTGAATGCTCTCCGGCGTGAAGCCGCGGCGGCGGATGCCGACGATCGTCGGCATGCGCGGGTCGTCCCAGCCTTCGACATGACCTTCGGTGACGAGCTGCAGCAGCTTGCGCTTGCTGGTGATCGCGTACGTGAGGTTCAGGCGCGAGAATTCGATCTGTTGCGGCAGCGGGCGCGTGAACACGCCGGCTTCCGCGAGTTCGTTCAGCACCCAGTCGTACAGCGGGCGGTGATCCTCGAATTCGAGCGTGCACAGCGAATGCGTGATGCCTTCGAGCGCATCCGAGATGCAGTGCGTGTAGTCGTACATCGGATACACGCACCATGCGTCGCCGGTGCGGTAGTGATGCGCGTAGCGGATCCGGTAGATCACCGGGTCGCGCATGTTCATGTTCGGCGACGCCATGTCGATCTTCGCGCGCAGCACGTGCTCGCCTTCCTTGAACTCGCCGGCCTTCATCCGGCGGAACAGGTCGAGGTTTTCCTCGGGCGAGCGGTCGCGGAACGGCGACGGCTTGCCGCCTTCGGTCAGCGAGCCGCGGTTCGCGCGCATTTCCTCGGCGCTCTGGCTGTCGACGTACGCCTTGCCGCGCTGGATCAGCAGCTCGGCGAATTCGTACAGCTTGTCGTAGTAGTCGCTCGCGAAATACTGGTGATCGACCGCGTCCTTGCGCCAGTCGAAGCCGAGCCAGCGCACGGCGTCGACGATCGAGTCGACGTATTCGACGCTTTCCTTTTCCGGGTTCGTGTCGTCGAAGCGCAGGTGGCACACGCCGCCGTAGTCGCGCGCGACGCTGAAGTTCAGGCAGATGCTCTTGGCATGGCCGATGTGCAGATAGCCGTTCGGCTCGGGCGGAAAGCGCGTCTCGACGCGGCCGCTCCATTTGCCGGTGCGGTTGTCGTCGTCGATGATGTTGCGGATGAAATTGGAAGCCGCGGGGGCGTCGTTGCGTTCGGTGCTCATGCGGTTGGCGTCAGGTTGTGTCGGCGCGTCGCGCCGGTTTAATCCCGTAATTCTACCTGACCGGGGTCCGTCCCGCGCGGGTTGCGGCGTCGACAGGGCGGTTCGCGCTGCCGATCGCAATATCTCGATAGTGTGTCGGCTGTAACACGACGTAAATCGGATTGCCCCCCGCATTCGGCTTTTCCTATGATGGCTTCACCGAATCAATGCCGCCATTCGCAGTTTTTGCGGGGCGGGAGGAAGCCAACAATCATGATGAAGAAGACCACTTTTCTCGTTCGTACCGCGGTAATCGTCGCGGCCCTGTCGCAGCTCGGCGCATGCGCGATGACGCACACGCAGCGTAACGCCGGGATCGGCGCGGCAGCGGGCGGCGCGCTCGGCTACCTGATCACGGGCGGCCCGGTCGGCACGGTCGCCGGCGCCGCGGCAGGCGGCCTCGTCGGCGCCGGCGTGCGCTGACCGAAGCCGGCGCGCGTGAGCGCCGGCCGGTCGCGTGCGCAGCGCGACCGATTCATACACCGCACATCCATTCCGCGATTCGACAGGCAGCATCAGGGAGGAGCGGGTGTGCGACACTTCGTCGACGTTACATAAAACGACTTCATGCGTCGACGAACCTTCCATGAGCGATTCTCTCGTTTTCGTGCTGCCGGGCTACGGCAACTCCGGCCCGTTCCACTGGCAAAGCCGCTGGGAGCGCGCCGACGCGCGTTTCGTTCGCATCGCGATGCCCGACTGGGACCGTGCGTTCCGCAACGGCTGGTGTCTCGCGCTCGATCGTGCGGTCGAAGCCGCGCCGGGCCCCGTGACGATCGCCGCGCACAGCCTCGGCACGCTGACCACCGCGTGGTGGGCGACCCGTTACGCGCGGCCGGCCGCGCTCGAGAAAGTGCGCGGCGCGCTGCTCGTCGCTTTGCCCGATCCGGCCGGGCCGGCGTTTCCGGCCGATGCGCACGGTTTCGGGCCGCTGCCGCACGAGCGGCTGCCGTTTCCGACCTGCGTGGTTGCGAGCAGCGACGATCCGTACGGCTCGCTCGGGTTCGCGCGCGGCTGCGCGCACGCGTGGGGCAGCGCGTTTCATGACCTCGGCCCGCGCGGCCACATCAACGCGGACAGCGGGCTCGGCGACTGGCCGCAGGGGCGCGGCTGGCTCGACGCGCTGGCGCGCTAGCGTCGGGTCGATCGATTCGACGCCGGCCGTCCGGCTGGCGCCCGGGCCGCGCCTGCGGTCGCCCCGCGCTGGCAGCAGGTGCGCGAGCGCGCAACGGCACGCCTGCGCGCGCCCGCCCGCTCAAATCGCCTGCTTCGCCTTCAACGCGGCGATCCGCACATCGTCGTAGCCGAGCATGTCGCGCAGCACGTCTTCCGTCTGCGCGCCCAGCAGCGGCGGGGCGGTGCGCGCATCGGGCGGCGTCGCGCTCATCCGGATCGGATTGCGCACGAGCTTCACGTCCGCGCCGCACGGGTGCGGCAGCGACACCTGCATTCCGCGCGCGACCACCTGTTCGTTGTCGAACACCTCGTCGAGTTCGTTGATCGGCCCGCACGGCACGCCGGCCGCTTCGAGCACGGCGATCCAGTCGGCCTTGCCGCGCGCCTTCACCATCTCCGCGAGGATCGGCACCAGCGTGTCGCGGTGGCGCACGCGCGACGGATTCGTCGCGAACCGTTCGTCGTCGGCCAGCTCGGGCCGCCCGCCGGCCTCGACGAACTTGCGGAACTGCCCGTCGTTGCCGACCGCGACGATGATCCAGCCGTCGCTCGTCTGGAACGTCTGGTAAGGCACGATGTTCGGGTGCGCGTTGCCCCAGCGCACCGGCGGCTTGCCGCTCGCGAGGAAGTTGGTGTTCATGTTCGCGAGCAGCGCGACCTGCACGTCGAGCAGCGCCATGTCGATGTACTGGCCTTCGCCCGTGCGATCGCGGTGCGCGAGCGCGGCGAGCACCGCGATCGTCGAATAGAGGCCCGTCGCGAGATCGGCGATCGCCACGCCGGCTTTTTGCGGCCCGCCGCCCGGCTCGCTGTCGCGCTCGCCGGTGATGCTCATGAAGCCGCCGATCCCCTGGACGATGAAGTCGTAGCCCGCGCGGTGCGCGTACGGGCCCGTCTGGCCGAACCCGGTGACCGAGCAGTAGACGAGATCGGGCTTCACCGCGCGCAGCGATTCGTAATCGAGCCCGTATTTCTTCAGCTGGCCGACCTTGTAGTTCTCGAGCACGACGTCGCTCTGCGCGGCGAGCTCGCGCACGATCTGCTGGCCTTCCGGCGTCGCGATGTCGACCGTCACCGAGCGCTTGTTGCGGTTCGCCGCGAGGTAGTACGCGGCCTCGGCCGTATCGGCGCCGGTCGCGTCCTTCAGGTACGGCGGCCCCCAGTGGCGCGTGTCGTCGCCGGCGCCGGGGCGCTCGACCTTGATCACGTCCGCGCCGAAATCGGCAAGCGTCTGCGCGCACCACGGGCCCGCGAGCACGCGGGTGAGGTCCAGCACGCGGATATGGCTCAGGGCACCCATCGTCGAATCGTCTCCTTTCATGGCTCGCCCGGCCCGAGGCAAGGCGGATTGGCATGCCGAGCATCTTAAGGCGAATCGGCCGCGCCGGTGGCCCAGGCCGCTCGTCCGGCGCGGCGGGCCGCTGGCGTGGGAGCCGCCGATCTGTATCGTATAATCGCTCGTTTACGATATCTGCCCGCCGTGCGTCCGCGAGGACGGCCGGCGTTTGAAGCCGTCTCAGCCAGACATTCCCCGCACGCCATGAAAGCTGCCGAAATCCGCGAGAAATTCCTCAAATTCTTCGAATCGAAGGGCCACACGATCGTCCGCTCGTCGAGCCTCGTGCCCGGTAACGACCCCACGCTGATGTTCACGAACTCGGGCATGGTCCAGTTCAAGGACGTGTTCCTCGGCACGGATCCGCGTCCGTACACGCGCGCCACGACCGCGCAGCGCAGCGTGCGCGCGGGCGGCAAGCACAACGACCTCGAGAACGTCGGCTACACGGCGCGCCACCACACGTTCTTCGAGATGCTCGGCAACTTCTCGTTCGGCGACTACTTCAAGCACGACGCGATCCGCTTCGCGTGGGAACTGCTGACCACGGTCTACCAGTTGCCGAAGGAAAAGCTGTGGGTCACCGTCTACCAGGAAGACGACGAAGCGTACGACATCTGGGCGAAGGAAGTCGGCGTGCCGACCGAGCGGATCATCCGCATCGGCGACAACAAGGGCGCGCGCTACGCGTCGGACAACTTCTGGACGATGGGTGACACCGGCCCGTGCGGCCCGTGTACCGAAATCTTCTACGACCACGGCCCGGACGTGTGGGGCGGCCCGCCGGGATCGCCTGAAGAAGACGGCGACCGCTACATCGAGATCTGGAACCTCGTGTTCATGCAGTTCAACCGCGACGCGCAGGGCAACATGACGCGCCTGCCGAAGCAGTCGGTCGACACCGGCATGGGCCTCGAGCGCCTCGCCGCGGTGCTGCAGCACGTGCACAGCAACTACGAGATCGACCTGTTCCAGAACCTGATCAAGGCCGCCGCGCGCGTGACCGAGATCAGCGACCTCACGAACAACTCGCTGAAGGTGATCGCCGATCACATCCGCGCGTGCTCGTTCCTGATCGTCGATGGCGTGATCCCCGGCAACGAAGGCCGCGGCTACGTGCTGCGCCGCATCGTGCGCCGCGCGATCCGCCACGGTTACAAGCTCGGCCGCAAGGGCTCGTTCTTCCACAAGCTGGTGGCCGACCTCGTCGCCGAGATGGGCGCAGCCTATCCGGAACTGAAGGAAGCCGAGCAGCGCGTGACCGACGTGCTGCGCCAGGAAGAAGAGCGTTTCTTCGAGACGATCGAGCACGGGATGTCGATCCTCGAAGCGGCGCTGGCGGATGTCGACGCGAAGGGCGGCAAGGTGCTCGACGGCGAACTCGCGTTCAAGCTGCACGACACGTACGGCTTCCCGCTCGACCTCACGGCCGACGTGTGCCGCGAGCGCGGGATGACGGTCGACGAGCCGGCGTTCGACGACGCGATGGCGCGTCAGCGCGAGCAGGCGCGCGCGGCCGGCAAGTTCAAGGCCACGCAGGGCCTCGAATACTCGGGCGCGAAGACCACGTTCCACGGTTATGAAGAGATCGCGTTCGACGACGCGAAGGTCGTCGCGCTGTACGTCGACGGTTCGGCCGTCAACGAAGTGAAGCACGGCCAGGATGCGGTCGTCGTGCTCGACCACACGCCGTTCTACGCGGAGTCGGGCGGCCAGGTCGGCGACCAGGGCGTGCTCGCGAATGCAGCGACGCGCTTCTCGGTGGCCGACACGCTGAAGGTGCAGGCCGACGTGATCGGCCACCACGGCACGCTCGAACAGGGCACGCTGAAGGTCGGCGACGTGCTGCGCGCGGAAATCGACGCGCATCGTCGCGCACGCACGCAGCGCAACCACTCGGCGACCCACCTGATGCACAAGGCGCTGCGTGAAGTGCTCGGCGCACACGTGCAGCAGAAGGGCTCGCTCGTCGACGCGGAGAAAACCCGCTTCGACTTCGCGCACAACGCGCCGCTGACCGACGACGAAATCCGTCGCGTCGAGCAGATCGTCAACAATGAAATCCTCGCGAACGCGCCGGGCATCGTGCGCGTGATGCCGTACGACGAAGCGGTGAAGGGCGGCGCGATGGCGCTGTTCGGCGAGAAGTACGGCGACGAAGTGCGCGTGCTCGATCTCGGCTTCTCGCGCGAACTGTGCGGCGGCACGCACGTGCACCGCACCGGCGACATCGGCTTCTTCAAGATCGTCGTCGAAGGCGGCGTCGCGGCCGGCATCCGCCGGGTCGAGGCGATCACCGGCGACAACGCGGTGCGCTACGTGCAGGAGCTCGATGCGCGCGTGAACGAAGCGGCCGCCGCGCTGAAGGCGCAGCCGTCGGAACTCACGCAACGCATCGCGCAGGTGCAGGACCAGGTGAAGTCGCTCGAGAAGGAACTGGGCGCGCTGAAGTCGAAGCTCGCGTCGAGCCAGGGCGACGAGCTCGCGCAGCAGGCGATCGAAGTCGGCGGCGTGTTCGTGCTGGCCGCGACGCTCGACGGCGCGGACGCGAAGACGCTGCGCGAGACGGTCGACAAGCTGAAGGACAAGCTGAAGAGCGCGGCGATCGTGCTGGCGGCCGTCGAAGGCGGCAAGGTCAGCCTGATCGCGGGCGTCACGCCGGACGCGAGCAAGAAGGTCAAGGCCGGCGAGCTCGTGAACTTCGTCGCGCAGCAGGTCGGCGGCAAGGGCGGCGGCCGTCCGGACATGGCGCAGGCAGGCGGCACGGAACCGGCGAACCTGCCCGGCGCGCTGGCAGGCGTCAAGGGCTGGGTCGAAGAGCGTCTTTGATCGGCATGGCTGGTGATGCGGTGTGGTCGGGCTGACCGCGTCGCGTCACATCGCTTCGCATCAAAAAAACGACCCGATCGGCACGTGTGCCGGTCGGGTCGTTTTGTTTTTGTCGGTATGAAGAATTAGCGCGCTCGCTGGCGCTCGCCTGCGTTCCCGGCTCGGGCAGACGCCGACGCGGCCACCACCGCCCTGGCCGCATCGCCCGTGTCGGAATGAAGATCGAGCGCGCGCACCAGCGGCCGCCGGCGATCCCGACTCAGGCCGACACCGATGCGGCCACCGCCGCCTTGGTCGCATCACCCGGCTCCCGCGCAGCCTCGCCCAGCGCATCGCGCAACGCGGCGAGCGCCGCCGATGCGTAACCATGCCGCCACGCGAGCAGCGTGTCGATCCCTTCGAGTTCGGGGATCGTGTGAGCGGCGACGTTGCCAGTCTCGGGCTGCAGCTCGAGCACCGAGCGCGGCGCGACCGCGATGCCCGCGCCGGCCGCGACGCACGCGACGATCGCATGATACGAACCGAGTTCGAGCACACGCGAGGGCTTCATCCCGTGCGCCGCATACCATTGCTCGACATATTTCCGGTACGTGCAGCCGCGCTCGAACGCGACCAGCGTCGGCAGGATCACGTCGCGCGGCGTGCGCACGGGCGGATGGCCGCGCGGCGTCAGCAGCACGAGATCCTCGCGGAAGATCGGCACCGTCTCGAACGTGTCGGGCAGCGTGTCCGGCTCGGGCGGCCGCGCAAACAGCGCCGCGTCGATCTCGAAATCACGCACCTTGTCGATCAGCCAGCCGGTCGTGCCGGTCACGAGCTCCAGCGACACGTCGGGCCACGCATGGTGATAACGCGCGAGCACGGTCGGCAGCCGGCTCGCGGCCGTGCTTTCCATCGTGCCGAGCCGCAGCCGCCCGCGCGGCGTGTCCTCGCGCACCGCATCGCGCGCCTCGTCGGCAAGCGCGAGCAGCCGCTCCGCGTACGGCAGCAGCGTGTGCCCGGCCGGCGTCAGCACGAGCCGGCGGCCGTCGCGCACGAACAGCGCCGCGCCGAGTTCCTCCTCGAGCTGCTTGATGCGCGTCGTCACGTTCGATTGCACGCGATTGAGCTTCGCCGCCGCGCGCGTCACACCGTTCTCGCGCACGACAGCCCGGAAAATCGCCAGCGCCGCCAGGTCCATGATTCTCTCCTGGAGATATGTGGATTCTTGATTATTCATTTATCGAGAACGTTCGGTCAAGCTACGATACAAGCGTTCCGATTTCCGTTCCGGCCGGCGCGCGCCGCGCGCGGCCTATGCCGCCATGTCCCGTTCCGATGCCCCGAGCGCCGTCGCCGGCGTACACCTGCCCGATGACGCCGACCGCCGCGCCCGCGCGGCCGCGCTCGCCTGCATGATCGGGCTGGCGGTCGCGCTCGGCGTCGGCCGCTTCGCGTTCACGCCGCTGCTGCCGCTGATGCTCGCCGACGGCTCGATCGGCCTGAAGGCCGGCAGTTGGCTCGCGTCGGCGAACTACGCGGGTTATTTCGTCGGCGCGGTCAGTTGCGCGGCCGTGCGGGTCGCGCCCGCGCCGATGGTGCGCTTCGGGCTGGCCGCCACCGTGCTGTTGACTGCCGCGATGGGCGTCGGCCATCTGCTCTCCGTGTGGCTCGTGGTGCGCTTCGTCGCGGGCGTCGTCAGCGCATGGACGTTCGTGTTCGTGTCGCAATGGGGGCTGCGGCGGCTCACCGAACTGCATGCGCCCGAGTGGAGCGGGGTGATCTACGCGGGGCCGGGCGTCGGGATCGTGCTGACCGGGCTGATCGGCAGCGCGCTCGCCGGCCATCGCGCGGCGCCCGGCTGGCTCGGCTTCGCGGCGTTGTCGGCGCTGCTGTCGGTCGCGATCTGGCGCACGTTCGGCAGCGCGCCGGGGCCGGCCGTCTCGACAACCGCCGCGCGGGGCGCCGCGGCGCCGGCCATGCGCGAGCGACCGGCCGCGCCGGCCGCGGCACCGCATGACGCACGGCGCCATCGCGCCGACGCCGCGTGGCTCGTCGTGCTGTACGGGATGCCGGGCTTCGGCTACATCATCACCGCGACGTTCCTGCCGGTGATCGCGCGTGCCGCGCTGCCGGCCGGCTCGCCGTGGCCCGACCTGTTCTGGCCGATGTTCGGCGCGGCGCTGATCGTCGGCGCGATCGCCGCGTCGCGATTGCCCGGCCACTGGGACAACCGGCTGCTGCTCGCCGCCGGCTGCGCGACGCAGGCGCTCGGGATCGCGGCGGGGATCGTCTGGCCGAACGCGGCCGGCTTCTCGGCCGGCAGCGCGCTGCTCGGCCTGCCGTTCACCGCGATCACGCTGTTCGCGATGCGCGAGGCGCGGCGGCTGCATGGCGAGCGAGCGGCCGGGCTGATGGGCTATGCGACCGCGTCGTACGGGGTCGGGCAGATTCTCGGTCCGCTCGTCGCCGCGCCGCTGACCGCGCGCTTCGGGTCGTTCTCGCCGGCGCTGTGGGTCGCGGCAGGCGCGTTGCTCGCCGGTGCCGCCGGCTTCGCGGCGACGGCCACGCGCGGGCGTGCGCAACCCCGCATGCAACCCTGACCTCATCGGGGCCGGATCGTCTGCGGCGCGGGCAAACTCGCTAGAATGAGGCCTTTCCCGCGCCGAGCGGGCGCGCGACGCGGCCGGCAGGCCGCCGCCGGGCGCTCGCCAGATCCCCATCGATGACCACCGCCGACTACCGTTTTTGCCCGCGCTGCGCGCGTCCGCTGACCGAGCGCGCCGATCCCGACCACGAAGGCGGCCGCGTCCGCCAGGCCTGCCCGGACGACACGTGCGGCTACGTGCACTGGAACAACCCGCTGCCGGTGGTGGCGGCGATCGTCGAACTCGACGGCAAGATCCTGCTCGCGCGCAACGCGGCCTGGCCGGAAGGGATATTCGCGCTGATCACCGGCTTCCTCGAGAACGGCGAGACGCCCGAGGACTGCATCGCGCGCGAGGTGTTCGAGGAAACCGCGCTGAAGGCCGAGCAGGTCTCGCTGGTCGGCGTCTATGAATTCATCCGCAAGAACGAACTGATCATCGCGTACCACGTGCGCGCGTCGGGCACCGTCGCACTGTCGCCGGAACTGCTCGAATACCGGCTCGTCGATCCGCCGCTGCTGCGCCCGTGGCGCGCCGGCACCGGCTACGCGCTCGCCGACTGGATGCGCGCGCGCGGCCTCGATTTCGAATTCGTCGACCGAGCGGGGCAGTGACGGGCCGCGCCGCCGCCATGTCGTCCGTCGCGCCGGGCACGATCGCTGCGCGGCACCTCGCCATTCGCCGGCGGGCCGTTCCGCACGGCCGCCGCGCGACGTGCGCTTCATCTTCCTCGTCCTGACCGCCCACTGCCATCGCCATGTCCGACAAGCCGCAGCCGCGTCCGCGCGACGCCTACCGCCACTTCCTGCCGATCACGACCCGCTGGATGGACAACGACGTCTACGGGCACGTGAACAACGTCGTCTACTACAGCTACTTCGACACCGTCGTGAACGAATACCTGATCCGCGCGGGCGTGCTCGACGTCGAGCACGGGCAGACGATCGGGCTCGTGGTCGAGACGCAGTGCAACTACTTCGCGCCGCTCGTCTTTCCGCAGTCCGTCGACGCGGGGCTGCGCGTCGCGAAGCTCGGCACGTCGAGCGTGCGTTACGAGATCGGGCTGTTCGCGGCGGGCGAAGCCGCGCCGGCCGCGCAGGGGCATTTCGTGCACGTGTACGTCGATCGCGGCACGCGCCGACCGGTGCCGCTGCCGGACACGCTGCGCGCGGCGCTCGAACCGCTCGCTGGCTGACGGGCCCGCGGCGGTGCACGCGTTCGCGCTCCAGGCGTTCAACGGCCTCAGCTACGGGTTGCTGCTGTTCATGCTGTCGGCCGGCCTCACGCTGATCTTCAGCGTGCAGGGCGTGCTCAACTTCGCGCATGCGAGCTTCTACATGCTCGGCGCGTACGTCGGCTACAGCATCGCAGCCCGCGCGGGGTTCTGGCCCGCGCTCGGGCTCGCGCCGCTCGCGGTCGGGCTGCTCGGCGCCGGCTGCGAGCGCGCCCTGCTGCGCCGCGTGCAGGCGCACGGGCACACGAGCGAACTGCTGCTGACCTTCGGGCTCGCGTACCTGATCGGCGAGGGCGCGAAACTGCTGTGGGGCCTCGCACCGCTGCCGGCGCCGGTGCCGCCGCTGTTCGACGGCGCGCCCGTGACCGTGTTCGGCCTCGCGCTGCCGCGCTACCGGCTCTTCATGATGGCGATGTCCGCGGCGATGCTGGCCGCGCTCGGCGCGCTGCTGCGCGCGTCGCGCCTCGGCCTCGTCGTGCGCGCCGCGCTCACGCACCGCGCGGCCGTCGAGGCGCTCGGCTACGACGTGCCGCGCGTGATGACGGGGCTGTTCGGCGCGGGCACCGCGCTCGCGGCGCTGGCCGGCGTGATCGGCGCGCCGCTCGCGGTGATCGAGCCGGCGCTGGCCGAGACCGTCGGGTCGGTGGTGTTCGCGATCGTCGTGATCGGCGGGCTCGGTTCGCTCGGCGGCGCGTTCGCCGCGTCGCTCGCGGTCGGCTTCGCGCAGACCTTCGCGGCGTCCAGCGACACGTCGCTGCGCGACCTCGCGCGATGGGCGGGCCTCGCGCTGCCCGACGGCGTCGCGGCCGTGTCGATCGCGCAGCTCGCCCCGCTGGTCCCGTACCTGCTGCTCGTCGCGGTGCTGGTCGCCCGGCCGCGCGGGCTGTTCGGCGAGCGTGTCGATGGCTAGCCGCGCGCGGGCCGGCGCGCTGCGCTGGGTGCTGTTCGCCGCGTGCGTGGCCGTGCCCGCGTGGCTGTGGCCGCATGGCGCGGTGCTCGGCTATCTCGCGCAGACGGCC
The DNA here is from genome assembly GCF_003853755.1 of Burkholderia sp. Bp8984. Taxonomy (NCBI): domain Bacteria; kingdom Pseudomonadati; phylum Pseudomonadota; class Betaproteobacteria; order Burkholderiales; family Burkholderiaceae; genus Burkholderia; species Burkholderia sp. Bp8984. The sequence continues at coordinate 60,602 of NZ_QTQN01000038.1, read as the reverse complement.
GCGCTCGTCGTGCTCGCGCTGTCGTACAACCTGCAGCTCGGCACGACCGGGCTGCTGTCGTTCGGCCATGCCGCCGTCGCGGGGCTCGGCGCGTTCGCCGCCGCGCACTGGTTCAATCATGTCGGCGCGCCGCTGCCGCTGTTGCCGCTCGTCGGCGGCGCGGCCGGCGCGGGCTTCGGGTTCCTGGCCGGCCTGCTCGCGACACGCCGCGCGGGCACCGTGTTCGCGATGATCACGCTCGGCCTCGGCGAATGCGTCGCGGCCGCCGCGTGGAGCGTGCCTGCGTGGTTCGGCGGCGTCGGCGGCGTGCCGATCGACCGCGCGAGCGGCGCGCCCTGGGGCGGCTGGCATTTCGGTGCGCAAACGCAGGCCTACGCGGTGATCGCCGCATGGTGCATCGTGTCGGCGCTGGCGATGCACGCGCTGACGCGCACGCCGCTCGCCCGGCTCGCGAACGCGGTGCGCGACAACCCCGCGCGCGTCGCCGCGCTCGGCACCGAGCCGCGCCGCGTGCGGCTCGCGATGGTCACCTGCGCGTCGTTCTTCGCGGGCATCGCCGGCACGCTGACGCTGATCGACGTCGAGATCGCGACGCCCGACAGCGTGTCGATGGCGCGTTCGGCGACCGTGCTGATCGCCGCGGTGATCGGCGGCACCGGCACGTTCTTCGGGCCGGCGGCCGGCGCGGTGGTGCTGACCGCGCTGAGCGTCGTCGTCGCGGGCGTGTCGCGCGCATGGGCGCTGTATCTCGGCGTGCTGTTCGTCGCGGTCGTCGTCGCCGCGCCGCGCGGGATCGCTGGCATCGCGCAAGCGTTCGCGCATGCGTTGCGGCGCGGCGCGCCGGCGGCCGAGCGGTGGCGCCTGTTGTGCGGGGGCGGCGCGTGCGTGTTCTGGGGCGTCGCGATCGTCTGCGCGGCCGAGCTCGGCTATGCGTGGCGTTTCGCGCAGGACGACGGCACCGGCATCGCGTTCGGCGCGTGGGGCATCGACGCCGATTCGCCGGCGGGCTGGGCCGTCGCGGCTTCGGCGGCCGGCATCGGCACGCTGCTGTGGGGCTGGCGCGCGCGGTTGCTGAACCACCGGCACGGCACGCGGGAGGACGGGCTATGAACGGCAACGCGATCGCGCTCCACGGGATCGTGCAGCGTTTCGGCGCGCAGACCGTGCTCGACGGCATCGAATTGAGCATCGCGGCCGGCGAGCGTCATGCGCTGATCGGGCCGAACGGCGCGGGCAAGTCGACGCTGTTCGGCGTGATCGCCGGCGCGACGCGGCCGACGCGCGGGCGTGTCGTGCTGCACGGTGTCGAGTTGCGCGGGCGCGGGCCGGTCGTCGCGAGCCGGCTCGGCATCGGCCGCAGTTTCCAGCAGACGAGCGCGTTCGCGCGGCTGAGCGTGTTCGACAACCTGCGCTGCGCGGCGCTGCATGCGCCGGCCGAGCGGCGGCGCTGGTGGAACCGGCTGCGCGAATCGGCATCGGTCGATCGCGCGGCCGCGCGCGTGCTGCACGACATCGGCCTCGATGCGCGGCGCGACGCGCCGGCCGGCGCACTCGGCTATGCGGAACAGCGCGCGCTCGATCTGGGCATCGCGCTCGCGAGCGGCGCGCGCACGCTGCTGCTCGACGAGCCGACCGCCGGCATGAACCGCGACCAGGCGGCGCGGATGATCGCGCTGATCCGCGCGACGACGCAGGGCCGCACGGTGCTGATGATCGAGCACGACATGGATGCGGTGTTCGGCTTCGCCGAGCGCATCACGGTGCTCGTGCGCGGCACGGTGGTCGCGACCGGTGCGCCCGACGCGATTCGCGCGGACCCGGCCGTGCGCGCCGCCTATCTCGGCGAGGGTGCATGAGCGCGCTGCTCGACATCCGCGGCCTGCGTGCGTGGTACGGAAGCCAGCCCGTGCTCGACGGCGTCGATCTCGCGCTCGCGCCGGGCGAGACGCTCGCGCTGCTCGGTCGCAACGGCGCGGGCCGCTCGACGCTCGCGAAGGCCGTGATGGGGCTCGTGCGCACCGCGGGCTCGGTGCGCATCGCCGGCGCCGAATGCGCGGGCGCACGCACGTTCGAGATCGCGCGGCGCGGCGTCGCTTACGTCGCCGAAAGCCGCGACGTGTTTCCGCTGCTGAGCGTGCGCGACAACTTGCGGCTCGGGCTGCGCGGCCTGAGCGGCGCGGCCGAACGTGCCGCGCTCGACCGGCTGCTCGCGCGCTTTGCGCTGCTGGCCGCGCGGGCCGACGTGAAGGCCGGGCGGCTCTCGGGCGGCGAGCAGCAGGTGCTCGCGCTGGTGCGCGCGCTCGCCGGCCGCCCGCGCGTGCTGATCGTCGACGAACCGGCCGAAGGGCTCGCGCCGCTCGCGGTCGACGCAGTCGGCGCCTGCCTTGCCGCGCTGCAGGACGACGGCGTCGCGATCCTGCTGATCGAGCAGCGGCTGCAGCTCGCGCCGCGGCTCGCGCAGCGCGTCGCGGTAATGGGGCGCGGGCGGATCGTCTACGACGGCGCACTCGACGGGCTCGGCGGCGACGTCGTCAGCGCGTGGCTGAGCGCCGGCTGACCGTCCGTCGACCGTCCGTCCGCCGATTGTTCGGCAAACCCCGCCAGTCAATTCGTGTCGAGCCGCTTTATCGCGGCCGCCGGAACCGCGAAGATTGCCAGCAAGGCCGGTGCGCCGCGACAGGCGCGACCGGTACCCATCCATCGAAGTCTTCCGACTGAGGAATGAAATCATGAGCAAGCTGGCAGGCAAGGTCGCGATCGTCACGGGCGCTTCCAAGGGGATCGGCGCCGCAATCGCGAAGGCGCTGGGCGCCGAAGGCGCGTCGGTCGTCGTCAACTACGCGAGCAGCAAGGCCGGCGCCGACGCGGTCGTGAGCGCGATCGTCGAAGCGGGCGGCCGCGCGGTCGCGGTCGGCGGCGACGTGTCGAAGGCAGCGGACGCGCAGCGCATCGTCGATACGGCGATCGAGACGTACGGCCGTCTCGACGTGCTGGTCAACAATTCCGGCGTGTACGAATTCGCGCCGATCGAGGCGATCACCGAAGAGCACTACCGCCGGCAGTTCGACACGAACGTGTTCGGCGTGCTGCTGACGACGCAGGCCGCCGTCAAGCATCTGGGCGAAGGCGCGAGCATCATCAACATCAGCTCCGTGGTGACGAGCATCACGCCGCCCGCGAGCGCCGTGTACAGCGGCACCAAGGGCGCCGTCGACGCGATCACCGGCGTGCTCGCGCTCGAACTCGGCCCGCGCAAGATTCGCGTGAACGCGATCAACCCGGGCATGATCGTGACCGAAGGCACGCACAGCGCGGGCATCATCGGTTCGGATCTCGACCGGCAGGTGCAAAGCCAGACGCCGCTCGGCCGCCTCGGCGAGCCGGACGACATCGCGTCGGTCGCGGTGTTCCTCGCATCGGACGATGCGCGCTGGCTGACCGGCGAGCGCCTCGTCGCGAGCGGCGGGCTGCACTGATCGCGCGAGCCGGCGCGCGCCCGCTACGCGATCATCGCGAGCGCGTTCGCGCCGACATGCCAGCGCAGGCTCTCGACGACGAGCGCATGATCGCGTTCGTCGTCGAGCCCGGCGATCGCCATCGCGCCGACGATGCCGCCGTCGGCTAGCCGCAGCGGCACGCCGCCGCCGTCGAGCGCATAGTCGGCATCCGACAATCCCTGCGACTGCAACGACCAGCCGGCGCGGCGAAAGCGCGCGCCGACCTCGAGCGAACTGACGCCGAAGCGTAACACCGTGTTCTGCCGGCGGCGGATCGCGTCGCTGTCGCGGGCGCGGCTGCCGTCGAGCGCGCAATAGAACAACGGTGCGGCTTCGCCGACGATGCCGACCGCGATCGGCAGCCCGCGGCGCGACGCGAGATTGACCGCGATGTCGCCGAGCCGGCGCGCGACGTCGGCATCGAAGTGCGCCAGCATCGGCGTTGAGGCCGTGTCGCCGAAGGGCATGGGCGCGCAGCGCGGGAAGGGGATCGGCATGGCAGCTCCGTGTCGTCGCAAGTTCGGCCCGTGCGCGCGTCCTGCGTCGCGCGCCGGCCGTCGATCGTTCAGCGCGTCAATGCATCAGCGCCCGGGCGCCGCGTCGAGCATCCACTCGTGCGTGGGGTCGTTCTTGAACGCCCACGCGCGGCTCGGCCCGGCCATCACGTTCAGGTAGTACAGGTTGTAGCCGTGCGGCGCGACCACCGGGTGATAGCCGCGCGGCACCATCACGACGTCGTGGTTCTCGACCGCGCATGCCTCGTCGAGGCTGCGGTCGTCCGTGTACACGCGCTGGAACGCGAAACCCTGCGGCGGATCGATCCGGTGGTAATAGGTTTCCTCGAGCGACGTTTCGTCGGGCGCCGCGTCGCGATCGTGCTTGTGCGGCGGATAGCTGCTCGAGTGGCTCGCGGGCGTGATCACTTCGACGACCAGCAGCCGGTCCGCGGCCGGGTTGTCGCCCATCAGGATGTCGCATACGTAGCGCGTGTTGGTGCCTTGCCCGCGCACCGCACGCCGCATCCGTTCGCCGTCGAGGCGCTGCACGCGCTTGTCGCCGCTCGCGTAAGGCGCGGTGCACAGCGCGACTTCCGTGTCGCGCGTCGCCACCAGCGTGACGGTCTTGCCGCCCGGCACGTACAGCGCGTCCGGCGACACTTCCTCGAACACGCTGTCGCGCTTGCCGAGTGCGTCGTAGGTCTCGCCGTCGACTTGCGCGCGCAGCGTGCCCGTGAGCACGACGACGCACAGTTCGCGCGTGCCCGTGTCGAGCGTTTCGGTGTCGCCGGCCTTCAGGCGCAGCGCCCGAAAGCCGACGTGTTTCCAGCCGGCCGACTCCGGCGTCACGTTGCAGATTTCGCGGTCGGCGGATGCCTTGACCAGCAGGGGAGAAATCGTCATGGCGTGAGGTTCCTCGATGAGATGACGGGGCTTACGCACTCAACCGGTCGACGATCGCGCGCAGCGATTCGTAGCCCTTCTTCGCATACTGATAGCTCGGCGCGACGGCCGGGTCCTGCTCGGCCTCGACCACGAGCCAGCCTTCGTAGCCGGCGTCCTTCAGCGTGCGCAGCGTCGCTTCGTAATCGAGCGCGCCGTCGCCCGGCACCGTGAAGGTGCCGTTGATCACGCCGTTCAGGAAGCTCCAGCCGCCGTTGCGCGCCTGCGTGACGACCTGCGGCCGCACGTCCTTGCAGTGCACGTGCACGACGCGCGCCACGTGCTTCCTCAGCAGCGCGACCGGATCGGCCGCGCCGCCGAAATACGCGTGGCCCGTGTCGAACAGCAGGAACACCTTCGCGGGATCGGTCAGCGCCATCAGCCGGTCGACGTCGTCCGGCGATTCGACGTACGCGCCCATGTGGTGATGGTAGGCGAGCTTGATCCCGTAGGTCTCGAGCAGGTGCGCGCCGAATGCGTCGAGGCGCGCCGCATAGCGCCGCCAGGTTTCATCGTCGACGAAACGCGGGCGCTTGGCGACCGGCGTGTCGATGCTGCCCTGGATCGTGCCCGCGCATTCGCCGTACACCACGACCTTCACGTCGTTGAACTGCAGCTTCGTCATGTGCGCGCGGCAGCGCTCGATTTCGGCCTCGACGGCATCGGCGTCGCTCATGCCCGGCGCGACTTCCGCCAGAAAGCCCGAATACCAGCCCGACACGCACACGAGCCCGAACTCGGCGAGCTTCGCCTTCAGCTCGGGGCCCGTCTTCGGAAACTTGTTGCCGAGCTCGAAGCCCGCGTAGCCGATTTCGGCGCCTTCCTTCAGTGCCGTCTCGAGCGGCGTCTCGCCGCCGAGCGACGGCAGGTCGTCGTTCATCCACGACAGGGGATTGATACCGATGCGAACGTTCCAGCTCATGACGTGCTTCCTTGGTTCGAATGTTGTTTTCGCGGAGCGGCGGATTGAATGGGGAAACGGATCAACGCCGCTGCCGGGTTTTCTCGTCGAGATACGTCCGGTGCGCGCGTTCGACACCGGCGCGCGCGGATACCTGCGGCACCGCGACTTCCCACCACGCGCCGCCGTCCGCGGTCGTGCGCTCGTGCGTCGTGTCGATCACGATGACCTGGCTCGTCTTCGCCGCGCGCGCACGCTTCATTTCGCTGCGCAGTTCGCCGACGTCGCGCACGTGCACGGCTTCGGCGCCCATCGAGCGTGCATGCATCGCGAAGTCGATCGTCGAGCGTTCGCCGCCTTCCGGCACGCAGTCGTCGAGCATGTTGTTGAAGCTCGCGCCGCCGCAATTGATCTGCAGCCGCTCGATGCAGCCGTAGCCGCGGTTGTCGAGGATCACGACGATGAGCTTGCGGCCGAGCATCACGGACGTCGCGAGTTCGGCGTTGAGCATCATGTACGAGCCGTCGCCGACGATCACGATCACTTCGCGCTCGGGCCGCGCGAGCTTCGCGCCGAGGCCGCCCGCGACCTCGTAGCCCATGCACGAGTACGCGTAGTCCATGTGGTAGTTGCCCGGCACGCCGCTGCGCCACAGCTTGTGCAGTTCGGCCGGCAGCGTGCCGGCCGCGCACACGACGAGATCGTCGCGCGCGCTGTCGCGCCCCGCGTCGGCCGCCGAGTCGCGCACCGCGCCGATCACTTCCGCGTCGTACGGCAGCGTGTCCTTCGGCACGCGCGTGGTCAGCTCGGTCACGCGCGCGTTCCACGCGGCGGCCTGATCCTGGTTCGCGGCCGTCCAGGCCGCATCCGCGCGCCAGCCCGCGAGCGCGGCCGACAGCTGGCCGAGGCCCGTGCGCGCATCGGCGATCAATTGCCGGCCGCGCTTCTTGCCCGCGTCGAACGGCTGCACGTTCAGGCTCAGCAGCGTCGCATTGCCGAACAGCGCGTGCGAGCCGGTCGTGAAATCCTGCAGGCGCGTGCCGACCGCGAACACCACGTCGGCCTGCGCGGCCGCGCGGTTCGCGGCGGGCGAGCCCGTCACGCCGATCGAGCCGAGGTTCAGCGGGTGGTCCCACGCGAGGCTGCCCTTGCCGGCCTGCGATTCGGCGACCGGCACGCCGTGCGTGTCGGCGAACGTGCGCAGCGCGTCCCACGCCTGGCTGTACAGCACCCCGCCGCCGGCGACGATCAGCGGTTTCTTCGCCGCTTTCAACACGTCGAGCGCATCCGCGAGTTCGAGCGTGTCGGCAGGCGGGCGGCGCATCCGGATCACCGGCGGCGCGAAGAAATCCTCCGGCCAGTCGTAAGCGAAGGTCTGCACGTCCTGCGGCAGCGCGAGGCATACGGGGCCGCATTGCGCGGGGTCGGTCATCACCTGGATCGCGCGCGGCAGTGCGACCAGCAGCTGCTCGGGCGACGTGATCCGGTCGAAGTAGCGCGTCACCGGCCGGAAGCAGTCGTTCGCGCTGACGTCGCCCTGTTCGAAGTCTTCGACCTGCTGCAGCACCGGGTCGGGCAGCCGCGACACGAACACGTCGCCGGGCAGCAGCAACAGCGGCAGCCGGCCGACGTGCGCGAGCGCCGCGGAGGTCAGCATGTTGGTCGCGCCGGGGCCGATGCTCGACGTCGCGGCCATCATTCGCTGGCGGAAGTTCGCTTTCGCGAACGCGACGGCCGCATTCGCCATTCCTTGCTCGTTGTGCGCGCGGAACGTCGGCAGCCGTTCTTTTTCGGCATGCAGCGCTTCGCCGAGCCCGGCCACGTTGCCGTGGCCGAAGATCGCGAACACGCCGCCGCAATACGGCAGGATCTCGGTGCGGCCGTCCGGCTGGACGACTTCGGCGCGCAGGGCGGCCAGGTAGCGCACGAGCGCCTGGCTGACGGTCAGTCTCACGGTGGTGGTCATCGTCTGTCGATCAGGAGGAATCGGGTGGTCATCACGGATATCTGCATCAGGCGGCTGCGGCGGCGCGCGCGGCGGTACGGCGGCCGAGCCACGCGTCGACCAGCTGCGCGAAATTGCCGGCCACTTCGTCGATCAGCGCCTGGTCGTCGATCCGGCCGGCGAGCCAGTGCAGCGACGCGTCGGCCCACAGCGTGCGGCCGACCATGAAGCCCTTGACGATCGGGTTGGTCGCCGAGCGGAAGCTGTCGACCAGATATTGCAACGGCTGGTTCAGCCCGAGGATCACCGCGCCGCGGCAGTGCGGGTCGCGCTCGGCCACCAGCGTCTCGAGCCGCGCCCAGCCGTCGGCGCTCATCGGCGCGAGCTTCCACCACTCCGGCATCACGCCGAGGTTGTAGAAGCGCGCGACCGTGCGCAGCACCGCGTCGTCCTCGGTGCCGGGCGGCGTGACCGCGCGCGGCGGAATGATTTCCAGCAGCAGCTCGTTGCCGCTCGCGCGCGTGGCTTCCCACAGCTCCAGCACGCGCTGCTCCTGCGCGACGCGCAGGTCGACGTCGTCGTCGGGGTGGTAGTGGACGAGGCACTTCACGACCTGTTCGGTCGGCCAGTGCGTGAGCGACGAGCCGACCGAGCGCGTGTCGTCGAAGCACAGCGGCCGCGAGCCGGGCAGCTCGACCGGGCGGCCGACCCACCAGCCGCGGCCGGTGGCCGACGCGAGCGCGTCGCGGCCATATGCGCCGCCGTCGATCAGCACGCCGACGTGGCCTTCGATCCGGCGATCGCGCTCGACCTGTTCGGCCGCGCGCACGAGCAGGCGCTTGAGCGTCTTGATCCGTGCTTCGTCCGCGCCGGCCTGCACCGCGAGCTCGTAGAACTGGCTGCGATGGTCGAACGCCATCACGCACAGGTCGTCCCATGCGCGGCGCGGCACCGTCACGCGATGCAGGTGCGCGAGCGCGCGATCGGCGTCCACCTGCGGATTGCGGCTGCCGCCGAACCAGTGCGCGAGCTCGGCCGGCGTCGGCATCGCGGCCGAGCACGCGTGGCGCGACACGACGATCGCGCCGCACGCGTTCGCGATGCGCGTCGCTTGCGCCCAGCCGTGCCCGCGCAGCAGCCCGGACAGCAGGCCCGACAGGAACGCGTCGCCCGCGCCCAGCACGTTCAGGACTTCGACGCGTTCGCCGTGGAAGGTCGGCGCATCGTCGATGCGCGCGGGGATGTCGCCCTCGATCACGCAGCAGCCGAGCGCGCCGCGCTTGACCACCAGCACCGCGCCGCTCGCGCGGCGCACGGCCTGAAGCGACGCGATCAGGTCGTGCGGCACGCCGCCCGCGATCAGGAATTCCTCCTCGGTGCCGACCAGCAGGTCGAACTCGCCGAGCACCTGCTGCAGTTGCCGCGTGACCTGCGCGTCGGGCACGTAGCGGTTCTCGCCCGCGCCGCGCGCGGTCAGCCCCCACAGCACCGGCCGGTAGTCGATGTCGAGGATCCGCACGACGCCGTGGCGGCGCGCGTAGCCGAGCGCGGTCAGCGACGCCTCGCGGGTGCCCGGCGTCGAAAGATGGGTGCCGGTGATCGCGAGCGCGCGGCAGCCGGCGATGAAATCCTCGCGGATCTCGTCGGCGCGCACGGCCATGTCCGCGCAGTTCTCGCGCACGAACAGCAGCGGGAACGTGTCGCGATCCTTCAGCCCGAGCAGCACGAGCGCGGTCAGGCGTTCCGGATCGGTCTGCAGCTGGCTCGTGTCGCAGCCTTCGCGCTCGAGCGTCTCGCGCACGAAGCGGCCCATCTGCTCGTCGCCGACGCGCGAGATCATCGCGGTCTTCAGCCCGAGCCGGGCGACGCCGAACGCGACGTTGCCCGACGAGCCGCCGAGATACATCTGGAAGCTGCGCGCATCCTCCAGGCGGCTGCCGTACTGTTGCGCGTAAAGGTCCACGGCGACGCGGCCGAGGCAGGCGAGATCGATGGGGCGGTCAGTCGGAAAGTTCAACGGGCTCATATCACGTATCACGCTCGCGGCCGGCGTTCGACCCTGCCGGCGGATTGAGGGACCGATCCTGCGACGGTGGTCCGTCACGTGCGCGGCACGACACGGGAACGCCTGCCGCAAGGAATCGGGCTACGGAACGGAGTCTAGACTTTTTGGAAATCCAGTTCCCTAGGTGAAATCACGTAGAAATAAATTTCCAAATTTTCGAAGAAGTGATCTACAGTTTCATCCGGATGCTTCAGTCCGAATCGGATCCGATCGGACTCGGCCCGGCGGCGCGCAACGCGCCGTTTTTCCGCCCCCGGAGATGAGGAGACAGAGTGATCATGAAGACCAAGCTGATGGCCGCCGCGGCCGCCGCAATCCTGGCCATGCCGCTCGCGCATGCCGAGAAGATCGGCGTGACGATGGCATCGTTCGACGACACGTTCCTGACGATCCTGCGCAACAGCATCGGCGATGCGGCGAAGAAGGACGGCGCGACCGTGCAGATCGAGGACGGCGGCAACGACGTCGGCAAGCAGTTGAGCCAGGTCCAGAACATGATCGCGCAGAAGGTCGACGCGATCATCGTGAATGCGGTCGACACCGACGCGACGCCGAAGATCACCAAGATGGTGACCGCCGCGAAGATCCCGCTCGTCTACGTGAACCGCAAGCCGGTCGATTTCGACAAGCTGCCGGCCGGCGTCGCCGTGGTCGCCTCCGACGAGAAACAGTCGGGCACGCTGCAGGCGCGCCAGGTGTGCAAGCTGCTCGGCGGCAAGGGCGACATCCTGGTGCTGATGGGCGAGCTGTCCAACGAGTCGGCGCGCGCGCGCACCAAGGACATCGAGGACGTGATCGCGACCAAGGACTGTGCCGGCATGAAGATCGTCGACAAGCGCGAAGGCAAGTGGAGTCGCACGCAGGGCCAGGACATCACGATGAACTGGCTGAGCTCCGGGACGAAGTTCGACGCGATCGTGTCGAACAACGACGAAATGGCGATCGGCGCGATCAACGCGCTGAAGGCCGCGCGCAAGCTGACGCCGAAGACGGTCGTCGCGGGCATCGACGCGACGCCGGACGGGCTCGCGGCGATGAAGAGCGGCGAGCTGAAGGTGTCGGTGTACCAGAACGCGGCCGGGCAGGGCGCGCAGGCTGTCGCGGCCGCGCTCAAGCTGGCGAAGAAGCAGCCCGTCGAGCGCTTCGTGAACGTGCCGTTCGAACTCGTCACGCCGGAGAACATGAACCAGTACGCGAAGCACTGACCGGTTTGTCCGCTGAACTGCGCGGGCCCGGCGTGTCCGGGTTCGCGTGTGACTTTCGAGGAACGTCCATGTTTACAGCCAGGATGGCGCGCTCGATGGCGAGCGAAAGCGCGCCGGCCGCCTCGTCCGCCGCACCGGGTTCGTCCGGTGTGCCCGCCGCCGACTGCGTGCTCGAGGTGCGCGGCGTCGGCAAGTCGTTTCCCGGCGTCGTCGCGCTCGACGGCGTGCAGTTCCGCGTGCGGCGCGGCACCGTGCATGCGCTGATGGGCGAGAACGGCGCCGGCAAGTCGACGCTGATGAAGATCATCGCCGGCGTCTACACGCCCGACCAGGGCGAGATCCTGATCAACGGCGAGCCCGTCGTGCTGAACGGCCCGCTCGACGCGCTCGATCGCGGGATCGCGATGATCCACCAGGAACTCAACCTGATGCCGTACATGACGGTCGCGGAGAACATCTGGATCCGCCGCGAACCGAAGAACCGCTTCGGCCTGATCGATCACGCCGAGCTGCGCCGCCGCACCGCCGCGCTGTTCGAGCGGCTGTCGATCGACATCGACCCGGAAGCCGACGTGCGCACGCTGACGGTCGCGAGCCGCCAGATGGTCGAGATCGCGAAGGCCGTGTCGTTCGACTCCGACGTGCTGATCATGGACGAGCCGACTTCCGCGCTGACCGACAAGGAGGTCACGCACCTGTTCCGCATCATTCGCCAGCTGCGCGAGCAGGGCAAGGGCATCGTCTACATCACGCACAAGATGAACGAGCTGTTCGAGATCGCCGACGAGTTCTCGGTGTTCCGCGACGGCAAGTACATCGGCACGCACGCGTCGAGCGACGTCACGCGCGACGACATCATCCGGATGATGGTCGGCCGCGAGATCACGCAGATGTTCCCGAAGGAGGAGGTGCCGATCGGCGACGTCGTGCTGGCCGTGAAGAACCTCGGCGTCGACGGGGTGTTCCGCGACGTCAGCTTCGAGCTGCGCGCGGGCGAGATCCTCGGCGTCGCGGGCCTCGTCGGCTCGGGGCGCTCGAATGTCGCGGAGGCGCTGTTCGGCGTCGTGCCGGCCACCTCTGGCGAGATCCTGATCGACGGCAAGCCGGTGCGCATCGCCACGCCCGCGCAGGCGATGAAGCACGGGATGGCGTTCCTCACCGAGGACCGCAAGGACACCGGCTGCTTCCTGAATCTCGACCTGCTCGCGAACATGGAAGCGGCGGTGCTCAGCAACCGCTACGTGAAGTTCAATTTCGTGCGGCAGGCGCAGTTGAAACGCGACTGCGAGGAAATGAGCCGGATGCTGCGCGTGAAGACGCCCGGGCTGCACGAGGAAATCCAGAACCTGTCGGGCGGCAACCAGCAGAAGGTGCTGATCGGCAGATGGTTGCTCACGCAACCGCGCATCCTGATCCTCGACGAGCCGACCCGCGGGATCGACGTCGGCGCGAAGGCCGAGATCCACCGGCTCGTCAGCGCGCTCGCCGGCAAGGGCGTCGCGGTGCTGATGATCTCGTCGGAGATGCCGGAGGTGCTCGGCATGAGCGATCGCGTGATGGTGATGCACGAAGGCCGGATGACCGGCATCGTCGAACGCAAGGACGCCGACCAGGTCCGCATCATGGACCTGGCCTCGCGCTGAGCCGCAACAAGCATGGAGACAACTGAAATGGGCAACCTGAATCCGGTCGCGGACGCGCAGTCCATGACGATCAAGACGCGGCACGCGAAGTGGCCGCCCGAACTGAGCATCTTCCTGGTGCTGGTGGGCATCAGCCTGTTCTTCGAGGTGATCGGCTGGCTCGTCGTCGGGCAGAGCTTCCTGTTCAACGCGGAGCGGCTCGAGATCATCGTGCTGCAGATGGCCGTGATCGGCATCATCGCGGTCGGCGTGAACCTCGTGATCATCACGAGCGGGATCGACCTGTCGTCGGGGTCGGTCGTCGCGGCGGCGGCGGTCGTGTCGGCCAGCCTCGCGCAGGTGTCCGATTTTCCGCGCGCGGTGTTCCCGCACCTGACCGACCTGCCGATCATCTGGCCGGTGCTGGCCGGCGTGTGCGTCGGGCTGCTGGTCGGCCTGCTGAACGGCTCGCTGATCGCGCTGACGGGCATCCCGCCGTTCATCGCGACGCTCGGCACGATGGTGGCCGCGCGCGGCTTCGCGAAGTGGTTCACCAACGGGATGCCGGTATCGATGCTGACCGACCAGTTCGCGGCGATCGGCGCGGGCGCGAATCCGGTGATCATCTTCGTCGTGGTGGCCGCGATCTTCCACGTCGTGCTGCGCTACACGCGCTTCGGCAAGTACACGTATGCGATCGGCGCGAATCGCCACGCGGCCGTCGTGTCGGGCATCAACGTGACGCGCCATCTGGTGTTCGTCTACGCGATCGCGGGCCTGCTGAGCGGGATCGCCGGCACCGTGACGGCCGCGCGCGCGATCTCCGGCCAGTCGGGCATGGGCGTGATGTACGAGCTCGACGCGATCGCGGCCGTCGTGATCGGCGGCACGTCGCTGTCGGGCGGCCTCGGGCGCGTGACGGGCACCGTGATCGGCGTGCTGATCCTCGGCGTGATGACGTCGGGCTTCACGTTCATCCGGATCGACGCGTACTACCAGGAGATGGTCAAGGGCGCGATCATCGTCGCGGCCGTGATCGCCGACCAGTATCGCAACAAGAAGACGCGCCGCTGACCGGCCGAGGTCGAACACACAACCGATCGGGAAGAAAATGAAAATCGCTTTGGATCCCTACATGATTCGCCATATGCCGCTCGACCGGCTGCCGCATGCGGTGGCCGAGCTCGGCTACGACCAGATCGAGCTGTCGCCGCGCAGCGACTTTCTCGACTGGTGGGTGATGCCGCGCGCGACGCGCGAGCGCATGGCCGCGTTCCGGCAAGCGTTGCGCGCAAGCGGCGTGGGCCTTGCGTCGCTGCAGCCGATGTACCGCTGGGCCAGCCCGTTCGATGACGAGCGGCAGTGGGCGGTGCGCTGCTGGAAGAAGGCGATCGAGGTCGCGCTCGAGATGGAATGCCCGCTGATGGTGTCCGAATTCGGGCGCGGCGCGTCGCCGGAGCGCTCGGTCGGCGAACGGCCGGGCGCGAACCCGAAGGAGCTGTGCGAGGCCGCGTGGTTCCGTTCGATGGACGAGCTGCTGCCGATCCTCGAGCGCGAACGCATCGTGCTGTCGGTCGAGCCGCATCCGGAAGACTGGATCGAGCAACTGCAGCCGGCGATCGACATCGTCACGAACATCGGCTCGCCGTCGCTGAAGCTGTCGTACATCGCGCCGCACACGTTCTATTACGGCGACGACATGGCCGCGATGATCGCGGCCGCCGCGCCGATCCTCGCGCACGTGCGCGTGGCCGACACGTTCGACCACCGCAAGAGCAGCCAGCTGCGCTACATCGTGAACCCGCCGGGCTCGAACCAGATCCGCGTGCACCAGCATCTCGACATCGGGCAGGGCGAGATCGACTGGGACGTGTTTTTCCGCGCACTCGGCAGCGCCGGCTTCGACGGCGTGATGTCGTCGTGCGTGTTCGCGTGGGAGGACCGCGCGGAAGCGTCGTCGCGCTATATGCGCGACACGATCCAGCGCTACGTCGAACGCCATTTCGAACGGGCGGCCGCGCGCTGACCCGTTTGGGAACCATTGCCGACCGGCGCGGCACGGGCCGCGCCGTCGTTGAACCAGAGACTGGAGATATCCGGATGACCTTGCAAATCGGCGTGATCGGCTGCGGCGCGATCGGCCAGGACCATATCCGCAGGCTCACGCGCACGCTGTCCGGCGCGCGCGTGGTGGCCGTCAACGACATCGATCCGCAGCAGGCGCGCGACGCGGTGACGAAGTACGGGCTCGACGCGGAAATCTACGGCGACGGCCACGAAGTGGTCGCGGCAGCCGACGTAGAGGCCGTGCTCGTCACGTCGTGGGGGCCGACGCACGAGGCGTTCGTGCTCGACGCGATCGCGCACGGCAAGCCGGTGTTCTGCGAGAAGCCTTTGGCCGTCACGGCCGACGGCTGCATGCGGATCGTCGAAGCCGAGGTCGCGCACGGCCGCCGGCTCGTGCAGGTCGGCTTCATGCGTCCGTACGACGAAGGCTATCGCGCGCTCAAGCGCGTGATCGACGGCGGCGAGATCGGCGCGCCGCTGATGCTGCATTGCGCGCACCGCAACCAGTCGGTCGGCGAGCGCTATACGACCGACATGGCGATCACCGACACGCTGATCCACGAGCTCGACGTGCTGCGCTGGCTGCTCGGCGAGGACTATGCGAGCGCGCAGGTCGTCTATCCGAAGAAGACGCGCCATGCGTCCGCGCATCTCGCCGATCCGCAGATCGTGCTGCTCGAAACCGCGAGCGGCGTGCGCATCGACGTCGAGATCTTCGTGAACTGCCAATACGGCTACGACATCCAGTGCGAGGTGGTCGGCGAGAACGGCATCGCGAAGCTGCCCGATCCGCCCGCGGTCGGGCTCAAGCACGCGGCGCGGCAGTCGGTCGAGATCATGACCGACTGGAAGGAGCGCTTCATCGCGTCGTACGACGTCGAGCTGCAGGCGTTCATCGACGGCGTGCGGCAGGGTGCGCTGACCGGGCCGTCCGCGTGGGACGGCTATGCGGCGGCGGTCGCGGCCGATGCGTGCGTGCGCGCGCAGCAGAGCGGGGCGGTCGAGCCGATCGCGATGGCCGAACGCCCGGCGTTCTATGGCGGCTGAACCGGCTGAACACGCCGACACCGGGCCGCGTGTCCACGCGGCCATGCTCGCGGCCGCGCGCCGCTTTCCTGCGGGACTGACCGACATGACGATGAAGATTGGCTGCGCGCCCTGCTGCTGGGGCGTCGACGACGTGAAGAACCCGCACCTGCCGCCGTGGCGGCAGGTGCTCGCCGAGGCCGCACAGGCGGGCTATTCGGGCATCGAGCTCGGCCCGTACGGCTACATCCCGCTCGAGCTCGACGTGGTGAGCGCCGAGCTCGAGCGGCAGCGTTTGAGCATCACCGCCGGCACGATCTTCGACGACCTGGTGTCGCCGGAGAATCTCCCGAACCTGCTGCGCCAGACGCGCGAGATCTGCGCGCTGATCACGCGCTTGCCGAAGCTGCCGACGCAGCCGGGCCAGCGCCATGCGGCGCCGTATCTGGTCGTGATGGACTGGGGGCACGACGAACGCGACTACGCGGCCGGCCACGCCGATCGCGCGCCGCGCCTGTCCGCCGAACGCTGGGCGCGCATGGTCGACCACATTCGCGAAATCGCGACGATCGCGCGCGACGAATTCGGCGTGCGCGCGGTGATCCATCCGCATGCGGGCGGCTACATCGAGTTCGCGGACGAGATCGACCGGATCGTCGCCGACGTCGCGGCCGATACGGCGGGCCTCTGTCTCGACACCGGCCACCTTTACTACTCGGGGATGGATCCCGAGACGTGGCTGCGCCGTCACGCGGCGCGGCTCGACTACGTGCATTTCA
The DNA here is from genome assembly GCF_003853755.1 of Burkholderia sp. Bp8984. Lineage (NCBI taxonomy): Bacteria > Pseudomonadati > Pseudomonadota > Betaproteobacteria > Burkholderiales > Burkholderiaceae > Burkholderia > Burkholderia sp. Bp8984. The sequence continues at coordinate 44,056 of NZ_QTQN01000038.1, read as the reverse complement.
AGGATATCGACGCGGCCGTGTACGACGCGGTGATGGGCGAACACATCGCCTTCTTCGCGGCGTGCGCGCGTGGCGTGATGTGCCCGATCGGCACCGGCGTGCTCGACTACCGCGCGATCCGTCGCGCGCTCGACGATATCGGCTATGCGGGATACATCACGATCGAACAGGAGCGCGATCCGCGCAATGCCGGCACGAGCCTGCGCGACGTCGCGGCGAGCCGCGAGTTTCTCGCATCGGCCAGGTTCGCGTAATCGGCCGTCGGCCCGACCCTCTGCACACACTTTGAACACCTGAACACGGACAGGAACACGACAATCATGATCGACGGACAGATTCTGCTCGGACATTCGATTCCCTGGGGCATGGTCGGCGGCGGGCTCGGCAGCCAGATCGGCTACAGCCACCGGTCGGCCGCATTGCGAGACGGCAGCTTCCAGCTCGTTGCCGGCGCATTCGACATCGATGCCGAACGCGGGCGGCAATTCGGCGTGAAGCTCGGTGTCGACGCCGGGCGCTGCTATCCCGACTACCGGACGATGTTCGACTCCGAGGCGAAGCGTGCCGACGGCATCCGCGCGGTGTCGATCGCGACGCCGAACAACACGCACTTCGAAATTTGTCGCGCGGCGCTGAACGCGGGGCTGCACGTCGTCTGCGAAAAGCCGCTGTGCTTCACGACCGAGGAGGCCGAGGCGCTGCAGCGGCTGTCGGTCGAGAAGAACCGCATCGTCGGCGTCGCGTACGGCTATTCCGGACACCAGATGATCGAGCAGGCGCGCGAAATGATCGCGCGCGGCGATCTCGGCGAGATCCGCATCGTGCAGATGCAGTTCGCGCACGGCTTTCACAGCGAGGGCGTCGAAGCGGCGAGCGCCGCCGCGCGCTGGCGCGTCGACCCGAAGTTCGCGGGGCCGAGCTACGTGCTCGGCGACATCGGCACGCATCCGCTGTACATCTCCGAAGTGATGGCGCCGGAACTGCGGATCAAACGGCTGATGTGCTCGCGGCAGAGCTTCGTGAAGAGTCGCGCGCCGCTCGAGGACAACGCGTTTACGATCATGGAATACGACACGGGCGCGATCGGCTACGTGTGGTCGAGCGCGGTGAACGCGGGCTCGATGCACGGGCAGAAGGTGCGCGTGATCGGCTCGAAGGCGAGCGTCGAATGGTGGGACGAACATCCGAACCAGTTGCGCTACGAGATCCAGGGGCAGCCCGCGCAGGTGCTCGATCGCGGAATGGGCTATCTGCATCCGCACGCATTGCGCGAGGACCGCATCGGCGCCGGGCATCCGGAAGGGCTGTTCGAAGCGTGGTCGAATCTGTACGCGCGCTTCGCGCTCGCGATGGATGCGGCCGATCGCGGCGACGCGCAGGCGTTGAAGAACATCCGCTTTCCGGATGTCCATGCGGGCGTCGAAGGCGTGCGGTGGGTCGAGAACTGCGTGCGGTCCGCCGATGCGGGCGGCGTATGGGTCGACTATCGGTGAGCCAGCGGCGACCGATGCGCGGCGTCGGCCGGCGGCCCAGGGCGGTTGCCGGCGACCCTCGGCGTCGCCGTTCGCATCGGCGTCGGTAGACGCCCTAATCTTTACGGCTCGGCGACGGCGTTGGAAAATCGTTTCCATTCCGGCCGTGGAGCGTGTGCAGGTGATGATCGAGCGCGTGGGAGCGAGCGTGCGGCGCGGGCCGTGCCGCAAACGTGATTAAATTCGCCCTTCATGCATGTCCATAGGTGAGTCCCGGGCGCACGCGCAGGCGGCGCGCGGATCGGGGCCGTCAACTTCGCGCTATCCGATGAGTTCATCCGAGAAACCACCCGCCACCGTCGAGGCGTTCCTGCAGCATCTGACGCAGGAGTACGACGGCCTCAGCAATCGCCTGAAGGTGATTGCGCGTCACGTGGAAACGCATCGGGACCAGCTGGGCCTGGAAGGCATCCAGTCGCTCGCGGAGGCGTGCGGCGTGCAGCCGTCGGCCGTCGTCCGGTTCGCGAAGCATTTCGGCTTTTCGGGCTTCTCCGAGATGCAGCGGCTGTTCCGCGAGGGGCTGGCCCAGCAGATCGCGCCGGGCCGCGCGTACAACCTGCGGCTGCGCGACGTGATCGAATCGGGCGAGTCGAGCCTGCAGCCCGAGCAGATCGCCGACGAATTCATCAAGGGCAGCATTGCCGGCATGCAGCAGCTGCGGCAGACGCTCGACCCGCACGCACTCGCACGGGCCGTCGACCTGCTCGCCGACACGCAGGCGATCTGGATCGCCGGCTCGCGCCGCGCGTTTCCGATCGCCGTGTATCTCGACTATGCGCTGCAGCACACCGACAAGCGCATCGGCCTGTTCAGCGCGCTCGGCAGCATGCATCTCGGCCAGATCCGCTCGGTGCGCGAGGGCGACGTGATGATCGTGATCTCGTTCATGCCGTACGCGGAAGAGACGGTGCAGGTCGCGCAGCAGGCCGTGCAGCGCGGCGCGCGCCTGATCGCGATCACCGACAGCCGGATGAGCCCGCTCGCGCGCGAGGCCGAGGTGACGCTGATGGTGCAGGACAGCGAGACGTTCGGGTTCCGTGCGCTGACCGCGACGATGGGCCTCGCGCAGAGCCTGTTCGTTGCGCTCGCGTACCGGCTCGAGCTGTCGTACCTGCCGACCGCCGACGGCGTACACGGCACGCAGGCCGGCTGACGCCGGCCTTCGATTCGCCGGCCGCCCGCGCATTCCATCGCCGGGCGGCGCGTCGACCCCGCTTACTTCGCGGTCGGCATCGCGAATTCGGCGCCCTTGCCGATGCTCGACGCCCAGCGCTGCATCACCGACTTCTGGCGCGTGTAGAAGCGCACGCCTTCCTCGCCGTACGCGTGCATGTCGCCGAACAGGCTCTTCTTCCAGCCGCCGAAGCCGTGCCAGGCCATCGGCACCGGGATCGGCACGTTGATGCCGACCATGCCGACCTGGACGCGCCGCGCGAATTCGCGCGCGATGCCGCCGTCGCTCGTGAAGCATGCGACGCCGTTGCCGAATTCGTGTGCGTTGATCAGGTCGACCGCTGCGCCGAAGTCCTTCACGCGCACGCAGCCGAGCACCGGCCCGAAGATCTCTTCCTTGTAGATGCGCATGTCGGGGCTCACGTGATCGAACAGCGTGCCGCCGGTGAAGAAGCCTTCCTCGCGGCCCGGCACGCGCAGCCCGCGGCCGTCGACCACCAGTTGCGCGCCTTCGCTGACGCCTTGCCCGATATAGCCTTCGATGCGCTTGAGCGCGTCGCCGGTGACGATCGGTCCCATCTCGACTTCCGGCGACATCCCGTCGCCGATCACCAGCTTGCGCGCGCGCTCGGCCACCAACGGCACGATCTTGTCGGCCACGTCGCCGACCAGCACCGCGATGCTGATCGCCATGCAGCGCTCGCCGGCCGAGCCGTACGCGGCGCCGATCAGCGCGTCGACCGCCTGCTCGATGTTCGCGTCCGGCATCACGACGAGATGGTTCTTCGCGCCGCCGAGCGCCTGCACGCGCTTGCCCGACTGCACCGCGCGCTGCTGCACGTAGGCCGCGATCGGCGTCGAGCCGACGAAGCTGACGGCCTGCACGTCCGGGTGGTCGAGGAGCGCGTCGACCGCGCCCTTGTCGCCTTGCACGACGTTGAACACGCCGGCGGGCAGGCCCGCCTGCGTGAGCAGGTCGGCGATGAACAGCGCCGCCGACGGGTCGCGTTCGCTCGGCTTCAGCACGAACGTGTTGCCCGTCGCGAGCGCGACCGGGAACATCCAGCACGGCACCATGCACGGGAAGTTGAACGGCGTGATACCCGCGACGACGCCGAGCGGCTGGCGCATCGTCCAGTTGTCGATGCCGGTGCTGACCTGGTCGGTGAAGTCGCCCTTCAGCAGTTGCGGCACGCCGCATGCGAATTCGATGATGTCGATGCCGCGCGCGACTTCGCCCTGCGCATCCGAGAACACCTTGCCGTGCTCGGCCGTGATGATGGCGGCCAGCGTGTCGCGGTGTTCGTTCATCAACTGCAGGAAGCGGTGCAGCACGCGGGCGCGGCGGATCGGCGGCGTGTCGGCCCAGGCCGGGAACGCCGCACGGGCGGACGCGACGGCGCGCTGCACTTCGTCGTCGCCGGCGAGCGCGACGCGGCGCACCGCGCGGCCGAGCGCCGGATTGAAGACGTCCTGGAAGCGGCCGCTGCGGCCGGCGACGGGTGCGCCGTCGATGTAGTGGCCGACGTCGGCGTCGGACGTATAGGCGGGAACCGTGGTCATGCGTGTCTCCTGGGCATGGGAATGGGGAGTGGACGGAACCTAGTCTAGGCAAAGCGGCGGGGCGGGAGAAGGCCGCGCAACTTGATTCACTGTTCAGAATTCTGAATAATTGGCGGATGAATCAGCAAAATGTCCAGGCGCTCTGGCCGCATATCCACTCGCTGACGGTCCTCGCCGCGGCCGGCAGTTTCACGGCCGCCGCGCAGCGGCTCGGCATCAGCAAGGCCGCGATGAGCCAGCGCATCGCCGATCTCGAGAAGGCGGCCGGCGTGCCGCTCGTGCGGCGCACGACGCGCAGCGTGAGGCTCACCGACGCCGGGCAGACGCTGGTCGACAGCACGCGCGACGCGTTCGAATCGATCGGCCAGCACTTCGCGCGCGTGAAGGACCTCGCCGGCGAGCCGCGCGGGCTGCTGCGGGTGACGGCGCCGGTCGCGCTCGGGCGCCAGCAGGTCGTGCCGCACCTGCCCGATTTCCTGCGGCAGCACCCGGGCGTGCACATCGAACTCGACCTGTCCGACCGGCTGCATTCGCTGACGCAGGAGGGCTTCGACCTCGCGATCCGCCATACGACGACCGCGCCGCAAACCCACGTCGCGTGGAAGCTGTGCGACACGCGTTCGCTGCTGGTCGCGAGCCGCGACTACCTCGACGCGCGCGGTGCGCCGCGCCACCCGAGCGAACTCGTCGACCACAGCTGCCTGTGCTACCTGCGCGACAACGAACCGGCCGCCTGGAGCTTCGAGCCGGACGGCCGGCGGCGCCAGCGCGTGAGCGTGCCGGTGCGCGGCAGCTTCGCGGCCAACAACAGCGAGGCGATGCGCGAGGCCGCGCTCGGCGGGCTCGGCATCGCGCTGCTGCCGGATTTCAGCGCGCAGCGCGATCTCGACGCCGGCCGGCTCGTCGCGCTGCTGGACGGCTGGCGGCCGTCGGGCGCGTTCGGCGACCACATCTTCGCGCTGCGGCCGTACAGCCCGGTCGTGCCGAGCGCGGTGCGCGCGCTCGTGCGGCACCTGCGCGAGCGGCTCGCGGGCGGGTTCTCGGGCGCCTGACGGGCGCTCGGCGGGCGCTTGGCATGACGAGCGCGTGCCGAGCGCGGGCGCGCCGCGTCGCGCGGCCGGGCCCGGGCCGCGCGGGCAGGGGCGGCCGCGCTGCGGTAAAATCGCCGCTTCCTCCCGCGCCCGTGTGGCGCGTCATTCGAAGGTCGACAGCCGATGCAGATTCACAAGGAAGTGGACGCGCGCGGGCTCAATTGCCCGTTGCCGATCCTGCGCGCCAAGAAAGCGCTCGCCGATATGGAGAGCGGGCAGATCCTCAAGGTGCTCGCGACCGATCCGGGTTCGCAGCGCGATTTCGCCGCGTTCGCGAAGCAGACGGGCAACGAGATCGTCGAAGTGACGACCCAGGACAAGACCTTCGTGTTCCTGATGCGCCGCCGCTGACGGCCCGCATCTCGCGCCCCTTGCGGCGCCCGCTCGCGCACCGCCCGCTGCGGTCTGCCGCGCCAACGGCGCGACACGAGCGCCAGCACAGACCCTCGCCCAGGCGCCTGTTCCATGGGAAAGCGCTCGTCTGACGCCTCTGACAATTCTTAAACCTCGCCGCACGACCGGCTGCGTATACTGACCCGGCCGGTCGTCCGTCTCGGATGGATGCACCGGCCACGGTACGTCATACGAGGCGGGCACGGGGGCCATGCCTGACGCTGCCGTCGTACAAACGGGGAGAGGACATGTCCTTCAGACCAGGGACCATTCGAAGTCCGTCCGCAGCGGAATGCATCGCGCCCGCACGTGCGGCGGGGTTGAGCCGGATCGAGCTCGACCCGCAACGGGATCGCCACGCGCGTGCCGCGCTCGAGGCGTATGCCGATTCGGCGGCGGCCGAGATGCCGTGGCTGGCCGAATCGCTCGACGAACGGCTGCGCGGCGCCGCGCGGGACGACGGCACGGGCTTCACGTATTGCGGCGCGACGATCGGGCGCGTGTTCGATCTCGCGCAGGCGTGGGCGGCGAGCCAGCCCGACTATGCGGCGCCGGCGTGGGAGCGCGTGCGCAGCCAGCTGGAGCGGATGCTGGGGCAGCCCATGCTGGGCCAGCCCATGCCGGGGCAACCGGAAGCGCCGCCAGTTGCGCGACGGGAAGGATTATTCGAATAAAGGACCGTAGTCCGCGCAATTTCTTGGCGAATTTCATACTACTATGATGAAATCGCCGGTTCGTCCGTGCCCTGTTTTTGAGATGGGTTGCCGGGGCGCCGTATCGCGCAGGTTGCGCGCTCGGCAAACGACGGCTCGCCGGCCGGTGTCGGACGCCGCGCGCATGCTGCGCGGCGGGATGAGTGCGGGGAGCTGAACTGGACGAATCGATTTCGATTTGCGGGGTGCTATGAGAATTGCTGTACTGGATGATGATCCGGCCCAGACGGATTTCGTCAGTCAAACGCTGACGGCCGCCGGCCACACGTGCTATGCGTTCAAGGAAGGCAAGGCCCTGAAGAAGCGTCTGCAGCGCGAGACGTTCGATCTGCTCGTGCTCGACTGGAACGTGCCCGACATGTCCGGCGAGGAAGTGCTCAAGTGGGTGCGTGCGAACCAGACCGAGCACAGCCTGCCGATCATCTTCATGACGAGCCGCGACGACGAGGCGGGGATCACGCAGATCCTCAACGCCGGCGCGGACGATTACGTGGTCAAGCCCGTGTCGGGCCCGATCCTGCGCGCGCGCATCGGCTCGCTGCTGCGCCGCGCGTATCCGGTCAACGCGGAGGCGACCGTTCGCGAGTTCGACCAGTTCCGCTTCGACGTGAACCTGAAGCAGGCGTATGTCGGCGACAAGGCCGTGAGCCTCACGCAGAAGGAATTCGAGCTCGCGCTGCTGCTGTTCCAGCACCTCGACCGGCCGCTGTCGCGCGCGCACATTCTCGATCTCGTGTGGAAGCAGGCGACCGACATCCCGTCGCGCACGATGGACACGCACATCTCGATGCTGCGCACGAAGCTCGGCCTGCGGCCGGAAAACGGCTATCGCCTCGCGCCGATCTACGGCTACGGCTACCGGCTCGAGCGGGTCGGTCAGGGAGAGCCGGAGTGACCCGGCGCATCACGCAGCGCACGGCGAGCCTGCGCACGGCGGCACTGCATGCGGCGTGCGCGGTCGCGTTTGCGTTCGCGGCGCAGCAGGCCGTCGCGCAGCCGAGCGCTGCCGCGGGCAAGATGGTCGTCTACCGCACGCATGCCGGCGACACGCTGTACGACGTCGCCGCGCGCTACCTGCAGGGCCCGGACGACTGGCAGCTGCTGCAACGGATCAACGGCGTGCCCGCGCCGAAACACCTCCAGCCCGACATCGCGCTGAAGCTGCCGGCCGCGCGGCTGCGCAAGGAAAAGCTGACCGCGCGCGTCGTCGCGGTGCAGGGCACGGCCGAGCGCGCGTCCGGCGGCGCGTACGCGCCGCTCGCGAACGATGCGACGCTGACCGAGGGCGACCGCGTGCGCACGGGCGCGAACGGCTTCCTGACGCTCGAACTGGCCGACGGCACGCACATGAGCCTGCCGCCCGACAGCCAGCTCGACCTGAAGACCTTGCGCCGCACCGTGCTGACCGGCACGCTCGATCGCGAGTTCGAGCTCACGCGCGGCTCGGTCGACAGCGAGGTCACGCATCTGAAGAAGCGCGACGACCGCTTCCAGATCCGCTCGCCGTCGGTCGTGGCCGGCGTGCGCGGCACGCGGTTCCGCGTGAACTACGACGCCGCCGGCAACGCGGCGACGCGTGTCGAGGTGCTCGACGGCACGGTCGGCGTCGCGGGCAAGCAGCAGCCGACCGACCCGACGCTCGTGCATGCGAACTTCGGCAGCGTCACGACGTCGTCCGGCGCGGTCGGCGCACCCGTGCAGCTGCTGCCGGCGCCCGCGCTCACGCATCCGGACAAGGTGCAGGACGAGCCCGACCTCACGTTCGACGTCGCGCCGCTCGAGCATGCGCATGCCTATCACCTGCAACTCGCGCGCGACGCGGGCATGCTCGAACTGTTCAGCGAAACGCGCACGGTCTCGTCGCGTGCGGTGTTCCGCGAGGTGCCGAACGGCACGTACTTCGTCCGGATTTCCGCGATCGACGACAACGGCCTCGAAGGCATGCCGCACATTTACGCGTTCGAGCGGCGCCTGATGGGGCTCGATGCGAGCGCGTCGCCCGGCCCGGACGGCTACGAGTTCCGCTGGGCGCCGAACGACGCGGCCAAGGACGCGCGTTATCGGTTCGTGCTGTCGCACTCGAAGGACCTGAGCGCGCCGGTCGTCGACCAGATGGGCCTGAAGGCGCGCCGGATCACGGTCTCCCACCTTCCGCCCGGCGACTACTACTGGGCGGTGACGGTCGAGGAGTTCGAGGGCGGCAAGTTCTATCAGAAGACGAGTCCGGTCAGCGCGTTCACGTTGTCGCGCTGACCCGCGGCGCATGAAAACCGACTCCGTTTCCCCGCGGCGGCGCCTCGGCCGCCGCTTCCTGATCGAGTGGATCGCGATCGGCTGCCTCGGGATCGCGGTGATACTCGCGTGCGCGCTCGGCCGGTTGTCGTCGAGCGTCGACGGGCTGATCTACGACCGGCTGCTGATGCTGCGCAGCCTGCCGCTGTCGCCCGACGTCGTCGTCGTCGACATCGACAACCAGAGCGTGTCCGCACTCGGCCGCTGGCCGTGGTCGCGCAGCGTGCACGCGCGGCTGCTCGACACGCTGGCGCGTGCGCAGCCGGCCGCGGTCGTCTACGACGTGCTGTTTACCGAGCAGTCGCCGGAGGATCGCGCGTTCGCCGACGCCATGGCCCGTGTGCCGACCTTCCTGCCCGTCTTGCTGAGCCCCGAACAGGCGGACGGCACGCGCACCGTCGATCCGCCGGTGGCGGAGCTGTCGGCGCGCACGATGGGACTTGGCCACATCAATCTCGAAGTCGATCCCGACGGCATCGTGCGTAGCGTCGCGCTGTTCGAAAGCGACGGCCGCGTGCGCTGGCCGCAGCTGATGGTGCCCGTCTATCGTGCGATCCAGGCCGGCCGGCTGCATCCGGTCGGCGGCACGCCCGGCGCGCAAGCGCACGACCTGTCGCGCGACGCGACCGGCGACGGCCGCTACCTGATCCCGTTCAGCCGCAACACGCCCGCGTATCCGACGCTGTCGTTCGACGACGTGCTCGAAGGGCGCGTGAAACCCGACGCACTGCGCGGCAAGATCGTCGTCGTCGGCGTGACGGCGTCGGGCCTCTACGACCGTTTCGCGACGCCGGTGTCGGGCGACTTCGGTCCGCTCGCCGGCGTGTACATCCATGCGAACGTGCTCGACATGCTGACGACCGGCAGCGCGATCCTGCCTGCATCGCGTGCCGGACTCTTCGCCGCATCGCTGCTGCCGCTCGCCGTGCTGCTGGGCGGCTTCCTGATGCTGTCGCCGTGGCGCGCGCTGCTGCTGACGCTGAGCCTGGCCGCGCTGGCCGTCGTCGCGAGCCTGGCGCTGCTGTTCGAGGCGCGCATATGGCTGTCGCCCGCGCCGGCCATCTTCGGGCTGGTCGCCGTCTACCCGATCTGGAACTGGCGGCGCCTGGAAATGACGATGTCGTACCTGCGCCGCGAGCTGCAGCGGCTCGCCGATGAGCCGCACCTGCTGCCCGAGGCGCCGCGCACGCGCAGCGTCGGCGGCGACGTGCTCGAACGGCAGATGGCGCTGATGGCGCAGGCCGCGCAGCGCGTGCAGGATATGAAGCGCTTCGTGTGGGACAGCCTCGACAGCATGCCGGAGGCGATCTTCGTCACCGACCTGGCCGGCACCGTGCTGATCGCGAACCATGCGGCGAAGCGCTACGGTTCGCGGCTCGCGCTGCCGGTGCCGGAAGGGCGGCCGCTGCGCGCCGCGCTCGGCGAGCTGACCTTCATGAAGACCGTCGACGGCAACGCCGAACACGACGTCACGATCCGCGCACACTGGCCGGACGCGCTCGACCCGACGCTCGGGGCCGAAGACGAAGCGATGGCGCGCGGCATCGAGGTGCGCGATCGCGACGGGCTCGACCATCTGTTACGCTACGCCCCGTGTACGAACGCGCAGGGCCGCGTGACGGGCTGGATCGCCGGTCTGGTCGACGTGACCGAGCTGCACGCGGCCGAGCGGCAGCGCGAGGAGGCGCTGCACCTGCTGTCGCACGACATGCGCTCGCCGCAGTCGTCGATCCTCGCGCTCGTCGAGATCGAGCGCGATCGCGTCGAAACCGACGCGATGCGCGGGCTGCTCGCGCGGATCGAGCGCTATGCGCACCGTGCGCTGTCGCTCGCCGACGAGTTCGTGCAGCTGGCGCGCGCGGAGTCGCAGGCGTACCAGCTCGAACCGACGAGCCTGGTCGACGTGCTGATCGACGCGAGCGACGAAGTCTGGCCGCAGGCGCAGGCAAAGCGCATCCGCATCGAGACCGACGTCGGGGCCGACATGTGCTGGACGCGCGCCGACCGCTCGCTGATCACACGCGCGTTCGTCAACCTGCTGAACAACGCAGTCAAATACAGTCCGTCCGACACGGTGATCGCGTGTACGCTGTCGGTCGAGCATGAATCGAAGCGGATCTTCTGTACGATTCGCGATCAGGGGTACGGCATCGCGCCGGAAGATCTGCAGCATATGTTCGAGCGTTTCAAGCGGTTCCATGCCGGCGAGCGGCCCGAAATCTCGGGCTCCGGGCTCGGCATGGCATTCGTGAAGACGGTCGTCACGCGCCACGGCGGCAGCGTGACGGTCGACAGCGAAGTGGGTGTCGGCACCGCGGTGACGGTGTCGCTGCCCGCGATCGACGAGCCGTCCGCCTGACAGGGCCGGGCACGACGGCAGGCATTTGGGGGAAGTCATGAGAAAGGAATGGGCAGCGGCCGCGCTGGCGGCGTCGCTGTTGACGGGTTGCGCCGGCGTCACGACCGGCGTGAGCGCGCTCGGGCAGCCGAATGCGTTCGCATCCGGTGCGCACGGCTACGATTTCGTTCGCACGGCCGCTCAGGCCGACGATGCCGAATACCGGCAGATCGAGACGCTCGTGCACGACGAGCTCGCGCAGCGCGGCTTCGACGCGCAGCCTGGCCAGGCCGCGCGTTACCGGCTGTCGATCGCGTATGCGACGCAGCCGGCGTCGGTCGCGGCGACGGCCGACCAGTGCGGCGCGGCAAGCAGCGCGTGCGTGACCGTCGACGGACCGGCGCCGTTCGCGCTGCCGTTCGCGGGCAAGGTGTACCGCCACGTGCTGACGCTGCGTTTCGTCGATGCGAAGACGGGCGTCGACGTCTATCGCGTGTCGGCGTCGCTGCGCGATCGCGATGCGCTCACGCAGCAGGCCGCGCCGACACTCGTGAAGAGCGCGCTCGCGAAGCTGCCGTTCGAGCAGGGTGACGGCTGGCTCGTGAAGACGAAAAAAGACGACGCGGGCGCAATGCCGGGCGTCGTCTCGGTGAAGCCGGCCGTCACGCGCTGACGCGCCGGCCGTGAGGCGAGGGCGGCCCGCCGGGGAGGCGAGGCCGGCCCGTGCCGCGTTCAGGCAGCCGGTTGCCCGTTGCCGCGCGCGCGCAGGTACGCGTCGAAGTCGGTGCCGACTTCCGGGTGGCGCAGCGCGAACTCGACCGTCGCCTTCAGGTAGCCGAGCTTGCTGCCGCAGTCATAGCGCGTGCCCTGGTACTTGTAGGCCAGCACCTGTTCGTCGGCGAGCAGCGCCTGGATCGCGTCGGTGAGCTGCAGCTCGCCGCCCGCGCCCGGCTTCAGCGCACGCAGGTGTTCGAAGATCCGCGGCTTCAGGATGTAGCGGCCGACCACGCCGAGGTTCGACGGCGCGACTTCCGGCTCCGGTTTCTCGACGATCGCCGACATCTTGACGATCGACTCTTCCCACTCCTTGCCGTCGACGATGCCGTACGACTTCGTCTCCGACGGCGGGATCTCTTCCACGCCGATCACCGAGCTGTGATAGTGGTCGAACACGTCGACCATCTGCTTCATCACGGGCGGGTTGCCGTCGAGCAGGTCGTCGGCGAGGATCACCGCGAACGGATTGTCGGCGACGAGCTTCTCCGCGCACAGCACCGCATGGCCGAGGCCGAGCGCTTCCGGCTGGCGCACGTAGAAGCAGTCGACATGGCTCGGCTTGATGCTGCGCACGAGCTCGAGCAGCTTCTCCTTGCCGCGCGCCTCGAGTTCGGCCTCGACCTCGTACGACTTGTCGAAGTGATCCTCGATCGCGCGCTTGCTGCGCCCGGTCACGAAGATCATCTCGGTGATGCCCGCGGCGATCGCTTCCTCGACTGCGTACTGGATCAGCGGCTTGTCGACGACGGGCAGCATTTCCTTCGGGCTCGCCTTCGTTGCCGGGAGGAACCGCGTGCCGAGACCGGCAACGGGGAATACCGCCTTGGTGACTTTCAACATGATCGAACCTTTATTCCTGTAATCGACTTGTCAGACAGCCTATGTTCACGTTCCGATTATAGTGAACGCAAACGACCTTACCGTTTGTTACGCAGGCAACCGATCGAGCTGAGCGCGCAGTTTTTCCAGCGTGCTCTGGAATTCGGCGACGCGCTTCTGCTCCTGCTCGACCACGGCCGGCGGGGCTTTCGCGACGAACGCCTCGTTGCCGAGCTTCGCATTGCACTTCGCGATCTCGCCCGTCAGGCGCGCGATTTCCTTCGACAGGCGCTCGCGTTCGGCCGCGACGTCGATTTCCACCTTCAGCACCAGCTTGTTCGGGCCCACGATCGCGATCGGCGCGCCGTGCGCTTCCTTGTCGAGGGTCGCTTCGTCGGCCAGGATCTGCACTTCCGACAGGCGCGCGAGGGCTTGCACGTACGGCGCGAACGAGCGCAGGCGCTCGGCATCGCCGGCCGCGAGCAGCGGCACCTTGGTCGCCGGCGACAGGTTCATCTCGCCGCGCAGGTTGCGGCACGCGTCGACGATCGCCTTCAGGTCGGCCGCCCATTGTTCGGACACCTCGTCGATCTTCTGCAGGTTCGCGACCGGATACGCCTGCGTCATCAGCGACGCTTCGCCCTCGGCCTGGCCTTGCGGATAACGGCCGGCGAGCGGCGCGACCTTCTGCCAGAGCGCTTCGGTGATAAACGGGATGATCGGGTGCGCGAGGCGCAGCACCGTTTCCAGCACGCGCAGCAGCGTGCGGCGCGTCGCGCGCTGCTGTTCCGGCGTGCCGTTCTGGATCTGCACCTTCGCGAGTTCGAGGTACCAGTCGCAGTACTCGTCCCACACGAACTTGTAGATGCTGGTCGCGATGTTGTCGAAGCGGTAATCGGCGAAGCCCTTCGCGATGTCGGCCTCGGTGCGCTGCAGGAGCGACACGATCCAGCGGTCGGCCGCCGAGAAGTCGAGGTAGCCGCCGGGGCCGCAGTCGCCCGCGCCGCACACTTCCGGCTTGTCGGTGCCGCAGTCGTGGCCTTCGCAGTTCATCAGCACGAAGCGCGTCGCGTTCCACAGCTTGTTGCAGAAGTTGCGATAGCCTTCGCAGCGCGCGAGGTCGAAGTTCACGTTGCGGCCGAGCGTCGCCATCGACGCCATCGTGAAGCGCAGCGCGTCGGTGCCGAACGCGGCGATGCCGTCCGGGAATTCCTTGCGCGTCTTCTTCTCGATGGTCGCGGCCTGCTTCGGGTTCATCAGGCCGGTCGTGCGCTTCGCGACCAGCGTCTCGAGGTCGATGCCGTCGACGATGTCGATCGGGTCGAGCGTGTTGCCCTTGCTCTTCGACATCTTCTGGCCTTCCGCGTCGCGCACGAGACCGTGTACGTAGACGGTGTGGAACGGTACCTTGCCGGTGAAGTGCGTCGTCATCATCACCATCCGGGCGACCCAGAAGAAGATGATGTCGAAGCCGGTGACGAGCACCGACGACGGCAGGAAGTGCTGTAGTTCAGGCGTTTCGTTCGGCCAGCCGAGCGACGAGAACGGCACGAGCGCCGACGAGAACCACGTGTCGAGCACGTCCTCGTCGCGCTTCAGCACACCGGTGTAGCCCTTCGCGGCGGCCTGCGCGCGCGCCTCTTCCTCGTCGCGCGCGACGAACACCTCGCCGTTCTCGCCGTACCACGCGGGAATCTGGTGGCCCCACCACAGCTGGCGCGAGATGCACCAGTCCTGGATGTTCTCGAGCCACTGGTAGTAGGTGGTCGTCCAGTTTTCCGGCACGAACTTGATCTGGCCGCTGCGCACGACGTCGAGCGACGTTTCGGTGATCGACTTGCCCGGGTTGAACGTGCCTTCCGGCGCCGGCTTCGTCATCGCGACGAACCACTGGTCGGTCAGCATCGGCTCGATCACGACGCCCGTGCGGTCGCCGCGCGGCACCATCAGCTTGTGCGGCTTCACGGAGTCGAGGAAGCCCTCCGCATCGAGGTCGGCGACGATCGCACGGCGCGCGTCGAAGCGGTCGAGGCCGCGATACTGCGCGGGGCCGTTGTCGTTGATCTTCGCGTCGAGCGTCAGGATCTCGATCGGCGCGAGGTTGTGGCGCAGGCCGACCTGGTAGTCGTTGAAGTCGTGCGCGGGCGTGACCTTCACGACGCCCGTGCCGAACTCGCGGTCGACGTAGTCGTCGGCGATCACCGGGATCTCGCGGCCCGTCAGCGGCAGCGTGACGAGCTTGCCGATCAGGTGCGCGTAGCGCTCGTCTTCCGGGTGGACCATCAGCGCGACGTCGCCGAGCATCGTTTCCGGACGCGTGGTCGCGACGGTCAGCGAGCCCGAACCGTCGACGAGCGGGTAGCGGATGTGCCACAGGTGGCCGTTTTCCTCCTCGCTCGCGACTTCGAGATCCGACACCGCGGTGAGCAGCACCGGATCCCAGTTCACGAGGCGCTTGCCGCGGTAGATCAGGCCCTGTTCGTAGAGCGTGACGAACACGTCGCGCACGGCGGCCGACATCTTGTCGTCCATCGTGAAATATTCGCGCGACCAGTCGGTCGACGCGCCGAGGCGGCGCACCTGGCCCGTGATCGTCGAGCCGGACTGCTGCTTCCACTCCCACACACGCTCGACGAACTTCTCGCGGCCGAGGTCATGGCGCGATACGCCCTGCGCGTCGAGCTGGCGCTCGACGACGATCTGGGTCGCGATCCCCGCGTGGTCGGTGCCGGGCACCCACAGCGTGTTCTCGCCGAGCATCCGGTGGTAGCGGGCGAGGCCGTCCATGATCGTCTGGTTGAACGCGTGGCCCATGTGCAGCGTGCCGGTGACGTTCGGCGGCGGCAGCTGGATCGCGAAATCGGGGCGCGCCGGGTCGAATGCCGGGGCGGCATAGCCGCGTTTTTCCCACTCCGGCCCCCATTGGGACTCGATGGTGTGGGGCTCGAAACTCTTCGCAAGCGTGCTGTCGCTCATGGTTGGAAATCTGCCGAAAAATGCGTGAATTGGATGCCGAATCTGACAATTATAAATGGATGCACATCGGCCAGCCATCGCTTGCCCGCGCGGGCGGGTCGCAAGGGGCGTGCAGCGCGGGCGACGGCCCGCGGCACAACGGATCGGAAACGGCACCGCGCGGCCGACTTATAATGGCGGGTCCGCATTTTTCTCGCACGTCCGCTGCCGCTCCATGCCCGATCTGCTCGCCAATCTGAACCCTGAACAATACGCCGCCGTCACGCTGCCGAACGAACCGGCGCTGATCCTCGCGGGGGCGGGCAGCGGCAAGACCCGCGTGCTGATCACGCGTATCGCGTGGCTGATCCAGCAGGGCTACGCATCGCCGGCCACCGTGCTCGCCGTCACCTTCACGAACAAGGCCGCGCGCGAGATGATGGCGCGGCTGTCGGCGATGATGCCGATCGACACGCGCGGGATGTGGATCGGCACGTTCCACGGGCTGTGCAACCGGATGCTGCGCACGCACTGGCGCGACGCCGGCCTGCCGCAGACCTTCCAGATCCTCGACACGGCTGACCAGCTGTCGGCGATCAAGCGGCTGATGAAGGCGGCGAACGTCGACGACGAGAAATACCCGCCGAAGAACGTCCAGTACTTCATCAACAACGCGAAGGAGCAGGGGCTGCGGCCCGACAAGGTCGACGCGTCCGACAACTTCAACCGCAAGTTCGTCGAGCTGTACCAGGCGTACGACCAGCAGTGCCAGCGCGAGGGCGTCGTCGATTTCCCCGAGCTGCTGCTGCGCTGCTACGAGCTGCTCGCGTACAACGCGCCGCTGCGCGCGCACTACCAGGCGCGTTTCAGGCACATCCTCGTCGACGAGTTCCAGGACACCAACAAGCTGCAGTACGCGTGGCTCAAGATGCTCGCGGGCGGCGAGAACGCGATCTTCGCGGTCGGCGACGACGACCAGTCGATCTACGCGTTCCGCGGCGCGAACGTCGGCAACATGCGCGACTTCGAAGACGAATTCCGCGTGCGCAACCTGATCAAGCTCGAGCAGAACTACCGGTCGCACGGCAACATCCTCGATGCGGCGAACCAGCTGATCTCGAACAACGCGCATCGCCTCGGCAAGAACCTGCGCACCGACGCCGGCCATGGCGAGCCCGTGCGCGTGTACGAGGCGAGCACCGATGCGCAGGAAGCCGGCTGGATCGTCGAGGAGATCCGCTCGCTGATCAACACCGGGATGTCGCGCAGCGAGGTGGCCGTCCTGTATCGCAGCAACGCGCAGTCGCGCGCGATCGAGCACACGCTGATGACGTCGGGCATTCCGTATCGCGTGTACGGCGGCCTGCGCTTCTTCGAGCGCCAGGAAGTGAAGCACGCGCTCGCGTACCTGCGGCTGATCGACAATCCGAACGACGACACCGCGTTCGTGCGCGTCGTGAATTTCCCGACGCGCGGGATCGGCGCGCGCTCGATCGAGCAGCTCGCGGACGCCGCGCGCCTGTACGACTGCTCGATGGCCGCCGCGATTCCGTACGTGACCGGCAAGGCCGGCACGAGCCTCGGCGCGTTCGCAACGCTGATCGCGAAGATGCGCGCCGAGACGCAGCAGATGAGCCTGCCTGAGACGGTCGAATACGTCGTGCGCGCGAGCGGCCTCGCCGATTTCTACCAGGGCGAGCGCGAAGGCCAGGACCGCCTCGAGAACCTGCAGGAACTCGTGAACGCGGCCACCGCGTTCGTCAGCGAGGAAGGCTACGGGCTCGACGCACCGGCCCGCTCGATTCCGCTGCGCGCGGGTGCGATCGCGGCGCCGGAGCTCGGCGTGGACGCAGGCGATCCGTCGGTCGACGTGCTCGACCCGGCGCCGCTCGGCGACCCCGCGCAGAATCCCGACACGATGACGCCGCTCGCGGGTTTCCTGTCGCACGCATCGCTGGAGGCCGGCGACAACCAGGCACAGGCCGGCCAGGACGCGGTGCAGCTGATGACGGTGCACGCGGCGAAGGGCCTCGAATTCTCGGCGGTGTTCATCACCGGCCTCGAGGAAGGGCTGTTCCCGCACGAGAACAGCGTGCTCGAATCGGACGGCCTCGAGGAAGAGCGCCGGCTGATGTACGTCGCGATCACGCGCGCGAAGGAGCGGCTCTACCTGTCGTTCGCGCAGAGCCGGATGCTGCACGGCCAGACGCGCTACAACGTGCGCTCGCGCTTCTTAGACGAACTGCCGGAGCACGTGCTGAAGTGGCTCACGCCGAAGGTCGAGGCCGGCTCGCGCTGGGGCGGCCGCTCGGACAACGCCGGCTGGGGGCGCGACTGGTTCGCGCGGCCGGGCGGCGGCAGCCGCGAGCAGGTGGTCGACGCGGCGGTCACCGCGCCGCTGCCGGCCTTCGCGAACAAGCAGCGCGCGGCCGACACCGGGTTCCGCGTCGGCCAGCAGGTCTTCCATACCAAGTTCGGCGAGGGCACGGTCACCGCGCTCGAAGGCAACGGCGCCGATGCGAAGGCGCAGGTGAAGTTCAAGCGGCACGGCGAGAAGTGGCTCGCGCTGGCGGTCGCGAAACTGCAGGCGGTGGAATGATGAGCATCGACATGGTTGAAACGGTATCGACGCGTCCGCTCGGCATTCTGGCCGCGCTGCCCGAGGAGCTCGGCGACCTGATCGCCGCGATGCGCGCCGACGGCGTGATGAAGACGATCACGCTCGGCCGCCGCGATTACCACGTCGGCACCGTGCACGGCGCGGCCTGCGTCGTCACGCTCGCGCGGGTCGGCAAGGTCGCGGCCTCCGCCACCGTCAGTGCGCTGATCCACGTGTTCGGCGTGTCCGGCGTCGTGTTCACCGGTGTCGCCGGCGGCGTGTCGCGCACGGTGCGTATCGGCGACGTCGTCGTCGCCGATACGCTGCTGCAGCACGATCTCGATGCGTCGCCGCTGTTTCCGCGCTACGAGGTGCCGCTGCTCGGCATCACGCGGTTCACGACCGACGCGGCGCTGACGGCCCGCCTGAAGGCCGCGTGCACGCTGTTCGTCGCCGAGGAGGGCGCACAGTTCGCCGCGCGTTTCGGCCTCGCCGGCGGGACGCTGCATGGCGGGCTGATCATCAGCGGCGACCGCTTCGTGTCGAGCGAGCGGGAAGTCGTCGCGCTGCGCGACGCGCTGCCGGACGCGCTCGCGGTCGAGATGGAAGGCGCGGCGATCGCGCAGGTATGCGCCGAACACGACGTGCCGTTCGCCATCGTGCGCACGATCTCCGATACGGCCGACGATCACGCGACGCAGTCGTTCTCGCACTTCCTGTCGGCGATCGCGAGCAGCTATTCGTCCGGCATCCTCAAGCGGTTCCTGACGTTGCATGCGACGGAGAATGGTGCAGCCATCGTGTAGGCAAGTACGTCGGACACGGGCACTGCGATGACGACGAGGCCGTGATGGCTTGAGCTTTCGCGGCTGCCGGGGTGTCGTAGCAGCGGGGACGACAGCGTGCTGCACGCAGTCGTATCAAAAAATAACGAAAATGAGAGGCCCCGAATGCCTGTCGACCCAATTCAATGCGCTTCGCAGGTTCCTGAAGTCGCAGAGCGGCGGCACGATTCCGGGCACCGGGATGAAGTTCGGCGTCAGCTTCGTGATCGCGATCGCGCTGGTCTGGCCGGGTGCGCGAATGTTCGGTCGCCGCACACGAGAACCCCGGCACTGATAACCGCTCGACCAAACGTTTCGCAAGGTTGTTGAGCCAACGGCCGCGGCACCCAAGCCGCGGCCGTTTCGTCACGCCTTCTTGCGCCGGCTGCTTTCGAGGTTCGGCAGGAACACCGTCAGCACGCCGATCAGCGGCAGGAACGAGCACACCTTGTAGACGAACGTGATGCTCGTCGCGTCGGCGAGCTGGCCGAGCACGGCGGCGCCCACGCCGCCCAGGCCGAACGCGAAGCCGAAGAACAGACCCGCGACCATCCCGACCTTGCCGGGCATCAGCTCCGTCGCATAGACGAGGATCGCGGCGAACGCCGACGCCAGCACGACGCCGATGATCACGCTCAGCACGCTCGTCCAGAACAGGTTCGCGTACGGCAGCAGCAGCGTGAACGGCGCGACGCCGAGGATCGACACCCAGATCACGTACTTGCGGCCGATCCGGTCGCCGACCGGCCCGCCGATCAGCGTGCCGGCCGCGACCGCCGCGAGGAACACGAACAGGTGGATCTGCGCGGCCTGCACCGACAGGTGGAACTTGTCGATCAGGTAGAACGTGAAATAGCTGTTGATGCTCGCGAGATAGAAGTACTTCGAGAACACCAGCAGCACCAGCACGCCGATCGCGGCGAGCACGCGGCCCGGCGACAGCGTCGGATGGCCGGCCGGCGCCGCCTTCTTCTTCATCGACGGATGCTTCTTGTACCAGTGGCCGATCTGCGTGAGCACGACCATCGCGACGAGCGCGGCCGCCGAGAACCACGCGATGCTGTGCTGGCCGTGCGGGATGATCACCAGCGCGGCGAGCAGCGGCCCGAGTGCCGAACCGGCGTTGCCGCCGACCTGGAACAGCGACTGCGCGAGCCCGTGCTGGCCGCCCGACGCCATCCGCGCGACGCGCGACGATTCCGGATGGAACACCGACGAGCCGCAGCCGACCAGCGCCGCGGCCGCCAGCAGCGTCGCGAAGTTCGGCGCGGCCGACATCAGCAGCAGCCCCGCGAGCGTGAAACCCATCCCGACCGGCAGCGAATACGGCTTCGGCCGCTTGTCCGTATACAGGCCGACGAGCGGCTGCAGCAGCGACGCTGTGATCTGGTAGGTCAGCGTGATCAGGCCGATCTGCGCGAACGACAGCGCGAACTGGCTCTTGAGCATCGGATAGATCGCGAGGATCAACGACTGGATCATGTCGTTGAGCATGTGCGAGAAGCTGATCGCGCCGAGCACCGGATAGACGGTACGCGGGGCGCGTGGAGCAGACGGCTGGGCTGCGGCGGCGGTGCCGGCGCCCGTATCGAGGCTGGTTTCCATGTGAGCTGAGCGAGTTGAGGTGACGGGACGCGCTCTGATGGGGATCGGCGCGTTCGAATCGTTGTTGCGTCAAAGAAGTCTAATGTGGCGTATCGAGAATGTCAGGCCAAGTTTTGTCGCGATTCGGACATTGCTACGACGATTCGACCCATTGCCCCCTTTTTTGGCCGGGTATAACGCTGCGGCGTGTCCGCCTTTCGTCGCGCCGCGCGGGACCGGATCGGTGTTTGTCCGGACTCAAGGCGTGCCGATCGAGGCCGTAGAAGACGCAACGACAACACAGGCGCGCCGCGCCCGGCACCGGCCACGAGCCGGACGGGTGCAGGACGTGCGGCATGACGGGCCATTGCGGGAATGCCGGCCGCCGGAACCGACCTTTTCGGCGGCACGATCAATACGGGGAAATATCGATGAAAGCAGCTTCATTGCATCCGCGGCCGGTTGCGGCCACAGCCGCGGCCGACGCAGCCGCCAGGCCCGCCTCGCGGCACGCGCGCGCAGCCCGGCGCGAACGCCGGACGTGGACCGTCAAGGCGACGTTGCGCGCCGCGTTCGCGATCCTGCTGGCCGGCACGCTCGCGATCGGCGTGTTCTCGCTGTGGCAGATCAGCCGGCTGAACGCGTCGATTGCGTCGGTTTACGAGCAGGGGCACGTCGCGAGCCGGGCGGCGGAGGAAGTGCGCGCCGAGGTGCTGCGCGCGAGCCGCGCGCAGAAGATGCTGCTGACCGCCACCACCGCGAAGGAACGCGACGATCTGGGCGCCGAAGTCGGCGCGGGGCTCGCGTCGATCGGCCAGGCGCTCGCGACGCTGCAGCATTACGCGGATCCGGCCGATGCGGACGATTCCGCGCGACTGCGCGCATTCTCGCTGGCGGTCGGCACGTGGAGCGGCCATCTGCGCGATTTCGTCGCGCTCGTGCAGGCGCAGCCGCTCGACCTGTCGCAGATGAACTGGCAGGTCGGCACGCAGGACGTGTCGCTGCTGGTCGAGACCGGCAAGCTCGAGAAGCTCGTCGCGATGCTCGTGAAGACGCGCGGCGCGAAGTCGAAGGCGACGCTCGATGCATCCGCAACGATCTTCTCGTCGTCGTTCGCGATGATCGCGGCGATGACGGCCGCGCTGATCGTGCTGGCGATCGCGATCGCCGAGCGGGTCGTGCGCCGCCTCGCGTCGCAGCTCGGCGGCGAGCCCGCGGAGGCGAAGGCGATCGCCGCCGACATCGCGCGCGGCGACCTGACGCGGCCGATTCCGCTCGGCCGGCACGACCGCGACAGCATGGTGCGCGCGCTGTCCGACATGCAGTCCGGGCTTGCGGCGACCGTCGGCGAGATCGCCGTCAGCGCCGAGGCGATCGCGGCCGCGTCCGGCGAGATCTCGACCGGCAACCTCGACCTGTCGCGGCGCACCGAGCAGCAGGCCGTCGCGCTCGAGCGCACCGCGGCCAGCATGGAAGAGCTCACGTCGACCGTGCGGCAGAACGCCGAGAACGCGCGTCAGGCGAGCGCGCTCGCGGCCAATGCGTCGGCCGTCGCGGAGGCGGGCGGCGAAGTCGTCGGTCGCGTGGTCGCGACGATGAGCGAGATCGACGACAGCGCGAAGAACATTCGCGACATCATCGGCACGATCGAGGGGATCGCGTTCCAGACCAACATTCTCGCGTTGAACGCGGCGGTCGAGGCGGCGCGCGCGGGTGAGCAGGGGCGCGGTTTTTCGGTGGTCGCGGGCGAGGTGCGGTTGCTCGCGCAGCGCGCGGCGACCGCGGCGAAGGAGATCCGTACGCTGATCGGCGCGTCGGTCGAGCGCGTCGCGAACGGCGCGGCGCTCGCGCACGATGCGGGCCGCACGATGGACGACGTGGTGCGGGCGGTCAAGCGCGTGACCGACATCATCGGCGAGATCTCGGCGGCGTCGGACGAGCAGAGCGCCGGGATCGACGAGATCGGCCGCGCGGTCACGCAGATGGATGCCGGCACGCAGCAGAACGCCGCGCTCGTCGAGCAGGCGGCCGCCGCGGCGAATGCGCTCGACGAACAGGCGCAGGCGCTCAAGTCGCTGGTCGGACGCTTTCGCATCGCGGCGTAGGCGTCCGGCCGTCGACGCTTACGACTTCTTCCGCTGGTCCGGATCGATGATGACCGTGCAGGTCGTGCCCGCCGACAGCACCACGTCGGCCGGCACCTCGTCGATGCGGATGCGCACCGGCACGCGCTGCGCGAGGCGCACCCAGTTGAAGGTCGGGTTCACGTCCGCGACGAGGTCGCGGCTTTGCGGGTTGTCGCGATCGTAGATGCCGCGCGAAATGCTCTCGACGTGGCCCTTCATCACGCCGCCGCTCATCAGCCGCATCTCGGCCGGCGCGCCGACCTTCACGCGCGGCAGCTTGGTTTCCTCGAAGTAGCCGTAGACCCAGAACGAATGGCTGTCGACGATCGCGAGCTTCGCCTGGCCGGCCACCGCGTAGTTGCCCTTGAACGTCTGCAGGTTCGTGATGTAGCCGTCGACCGGTGCGACCACGCGCGTGCGTTCGAGGTTGAGCTTCGCGGCGTCGAGCGCGGCGATCGCCTGCTGGTACTGCGCATCGGCGCTCGACGCGCTGTGCGCCGCGTTCTCGCGGTTTTCCTTCGACACGACGAGCGCGTCGAGGTCGGCACGACGGGCCGCGTCGTCGCGGCGCATCTGCAGTTCCGCGCGGCGGGCGGCGACGGCCGCCTGCGCCTGCTCGACCGCGATCTGGTAGTGCGACGGGTCGATCTGCATGATCAGGTCACCCTTTTTCACGAGCTGGTTGTCATGCACGGGCAGCTCGACGATCGCGCCCGACACGTCCGGTGCGACGTTGACGATTTCGGCACGGACGCGCCCGTCGCGCGTCCAGGGATCGTCCATGTAGTGCACCCACAGCGAGCGCCCGATCAGGATCGCGACGAGAAGGATGATGGCGGTCGCGACGAAGCCGAAGAGTTTTCTGAGAATCATGATGGTTCGGAATCAACGGTAAACGGCAAGACTCAGTCCGCCGCAAATGCAGACGAGAAGGCACGCGCGGAACAGCGACGGGTGCCAGACGAGACGGTAGAGGCCCGTGTAGGCGAGCAGGCGGTCGACGGCCCAGGTCGCGAGCGCGCCCAGGACGAACATCAGGACCACCGTGGGCATGTAGGCATCGAGAATGGCGATTTCACGCGGCATCATGACGAGGCTCCTTGTTGGGGACGCACGGGGCGGTTGCGGTTGAGCGGCTCGAGCGGCGATTCCGGATCGAGCAGCGCCGTGCGTACGAAATGCAGATGGCTCAGGATGCGCTGCAGCCGGTGGCGCTCCTCGCGCGACGGCGTGAACGCATCGAGCGTTTGCCGGGTCGCGTCGATCGCGGCGTTGACCGCGGCGAGCGCCGCGTCGAAGCGCGCCGCGTCCGGCTTGCGGAACAGCGCGGACAGCGCGGCGCGCAGCGTCTCGATCGCGCGGCGCCACGGTGTCGTCGGCGCATAGCGCGGGTCGGACGGCAGCGCCGCCAGCTCCGCGCGCAGGTCGAGCGCGGCATTGCCCGTTTCCAGCACCGCGAACATCCAGCGCAGCGCGTCGCGCTGCACGTCGGGCTGGTCGGCCGACAGCGTGTGCGCCTGGTACATCAGGTCGCGCGCGCCGCTCTCGAAGCGCGTGCGCAAGCCGGCGAGCCGTGCGTGGCACGCCGCGACCACCTGGTGGCGCAGGTCGGCGAACAGCCGCTTCTTGTGCCACGGCGCGGTCGGCGGGAACAGCACCGCGAACGCGATCGCCGAGACGAGCATCGACAGCACCAGCGCGAGCGCGTCGTTCATGAAGCTCGTCGGGTCGTAGTGCGTGATGTTGTCGGGGCCGGCGAGGAAGCTGAAGAAGATCAGGTAGCCCATCCCGTAGCCGGCGAGCTTCGGCTTCAGCGTCATGAAGATGCCGATCGCGAGCAGCGGCGCGAGGGCCACGCACAGCAGCGGGAAGCCGTCGATGTGCGGGTAGATGCCGAACGTCAGCAGGAAGCCCGTGCAGACGGCCAGCGCGGTGCCCATGCCCATCTGTGCGGACATCGCGGTCGGGCGCGGCGTCGACGACGCGAGCGCGCAGGTGGCCGCCGCCGTCAGCGTCAGCGTCACGCCGCTCGGCCACGCGGTCGCGATCCAGAACGCGCCGAGCACGAGGATCACGGTCGCGGTGCGAATCGCGGCGATCACCATCGCCGTCAGGTTGGTGCGCGGCTCGTAGCGCTCGATCCAGCGCTCGCGCTCGTGCGTCGCGGTCGACAGCGACGCGTAGGTCGCCGCGTATTCGTGCAGGTCCGTGATGAAGCGGTACAGCAGCTCGGTGGCCGTGTCGAAGTCGAGCAGCGGGAAATCCGGCTGCGTCTCGAGCGCGGCGCGCGTCGCGCGGATGCGGCGCGGCAGCGCGTCGCGCCACGCGAGCAACTGTTCGGCGGCGAGCGCGGCGTCGGCCGACGAGCGCACCGGCTCGCCGTTGCGCGTCAGAAGCGGCGCGATTTCGCGGAAGTACGGCTCGATCGCATCGATCGCGGCCTGCGCGCCGGCCGCGCGCAGTCGGTTCATCAACTGGTGCAGCGCGTGGAAGCGGCTCGATACGCTCATGAACTCGCTGTTCAGGCGCGCGAGACGGCCGCTGCGCATCCGCGTGTCCGGATCCTCGAACACGGCCATGCTGCGCGCCGCTTCGAAGCCGACCACGTCCGCGACGAAGCGCGTATGGATGGTTTCGATGTGCGCGCGGTCGAGCTGGCCCGACAGTGCCGCCGCGACGTAGTCGACGAAGCTGCTGAAGCGCTTGCGCACCGTCGTGCGCATCTGCTCGCCGGTGTACTGCGGAAACACCAGCGCGCTGACGACGCCTGCCGACACGATCCCGACCATGATCTCGGCGACCCGCGTCATCGCGCTCATGAACGCGCCGTCGGGGTGTTGCGATGCCGGCAGCCCGATCAGCGCGGTCGTGTAACCGGCGAGCAGGAAGCCGTAGCTGCGGAAATTGCGGTTGCGCGCGGCGCCGGCCGTGCACAGCGCGACCCACAGCGCGACGGCCAAGAGGAACAGCTGCGGCTGCTGCGGGAACAGCCCGACGAACGTGAGCGTCGCGATCAGCCCGAAGATCGTGCCGGCGACCCGGTAGAAGCTCTTCGCGAGCACCGCGCCGCTTTGCGGCTGCATCACGATGAACACCGTGGTCATCGCCGTCTTCGGGGCCGGCAGGTCGAGCCGCATCGACACGCCGGTCGCGATGAACGCGGCGAGCAGCGCCTTGAACAGGTAGAGCCACGCGGCGCCGTCGCTGCGGGCCCAGTCGCCGAAGGCGGCGTACCAGGCCGCGAGCGCGCCGCCGGCGTGCGTGGAAGCGGGGGAGGAGGCTGACATGACGGTCGCTCCGCGTTACCGTGCGGCCGGCGTGGCGGCTGCACCCGCCGAACCGGCCGTCGCGACCTGCGCGGGGCGGGCGACGGCCGCGGCGGGCTTCGCGCCCGATGCGGCTGCCGGCGCGGCGGCACCCGCGGCGGACGCGTCGCGCGGCGGATGGCCGCCCCGCACGTCCGCATCCGTCTGCGTCTCCGTCTCGACGCCGCCGCCGAGCGCGGCCATCAACTGCGCGTGTGCGGCGAGGCGTTCCGCGTCGATGCGGGCCGCCGTTTCCTGTGCGCGCAGCAGCTGCTGTTGCGCGACCAGCACGTTCACGTAATCGGTCAGCCCGCGGCGGAAGCCTTCGCGCGACAGCTGGTAACTGTGGTCGTTGGCGGCCACCGAGCGCGCGGCGTCCTTCTTCTGCGTGTCGAGCGAGCGGATCCGCACGACCTGGTCGGCGATGTCCTTGAGCGCGCCGACGACCGTCTGGTTGTAGCGTTCGACCGCCTGGTCGTAGCCGGCGTCGGCCGCGCCGAGTTGCGCGCGCAGCCGGCCGCCTTCGAAGATCGGCAGCGACAGCGCTGGGCCGGCCGTCCAGCCGCCATTCATCGCGCGCAGGAAGTCGGTGAACGGCGCGGTCACGCCGAAGCCGCCGACCGTCGCGAGCAGGTCGATATTCGGGTAGAACGCGGCTTTCGCGACATCGATGCCGCGAGCCTGCGCGTCGACCGTCCAGCGGGCCGCGACGACGTCCGGGCGGCGCCCGAGCAGGTCGGCCGGCAGCGCGGACGGCAGGCCGGCCGGCGCATCGAGCGACAGGCTCGGCCGCTTGATCGCGTCGCCGGCGCCCGGGCCCTTGCCCGCGAGCGCGGCGAGCTGGTGGCGCGCGAGCTGGATCGCTTCTTCGTAGCTGTCGATCTGGCGCTCGTAGTCGGGCAGCGTCGATTCGGCCTGGCTGACTTCGAGCTGCGTGCCGAGGCCGGCCTGCAGGCGCTTGCGCGCGAGATCGGCCAGCGAGCGCTGGCGTTCGAACGTTTCGTGCGCAAGGTCGAGCAGCGCGTAGTTCATCGACATGCCGACATACGCGCGCACGACGTTGACCTCGAGCTCGAGCTTCGCCGCCCGTGCGTCGGCCGCGGTCGCATGCGCGGTGTCGAGCGCGCGCTCGGTCGCGTTCTTGTCCTTGCCCCACAGGTCGAGGTGGTACGACAGGCCGAGCGTGCCGGTGTTGTTCCAGGTGTCGGTATCGGCGAGCGGCCCCGGGCCGTAGTAGACGTTGTCCGGCCAGTGCTGGCGCATCAGCGACAGATTGCCGTTGATCTGCGGCAGTTCCGCCGAGCGCGCCACGCGCGCCATCGCCTGCGCTTCGCGCACGCGCGCCTCGGCGGCCGCCAGGCTCGGGTTGCCGGCCTGCGCGGCGGCAATCCACGCATCGAGCTGCGGATCGCGGTACGCGCGCCACCAGTCGGACGCGGGCCAGCCTGCATCGTGGTCCGCCGCGCGGATCGCGGCGCCGGCGTCGAGCGTGTTCGCTTCGATGCGGGCGGACTGCGGCTTGTTGTCGCCCATGCTCGCGCATCCGGCCATTATTAATGAGACTGCAAGAACCGCCAGTGCCAGCGTCCCTTTTGTTGCCGGAGACCGCACGATTTTCTCCCTTTCGGATATAGATGAGTCGGATGCGATTATATTTTTCAGTGATTCCTGAATAAATGGACAACGGTGCAAGTCATTTTTACGAATCCTGAGATAATATTTGTTGGCCCCTGTGCAACAATCCCTCCGGATTCATACGGGTAATGGGATGGATACGTTACAAAACATGCGGGTCTTCGTCCGCGTGGTCGACGCGGGCAGCTTTACCGCGGCCGCCCAGCAGATGAATTCGACCACCGCCTATGCGTCGCGCGCCGTGTCGGATCTCGAGGCGCACCTGCGCACGCGCCTCCTGAACCGGACGACACGCCGGATCGCGCTGACCGAAGCGGGCGAGCGCTACCTGCAGCGCTGCGAGCAGATCCTCGCGTACGTCGACCAGGCCGAAGCCGAAGCGGGCGACGCGCACGCGCGGCCGTCGGGCAAGCTGAAGGTGCATTGCTTCACGAGCCTCGGGCAGCACTACCTGGTGCCGGCCATCGCGCGCTATCGGCAGCGCTATCCGGACGTGCACGTCGAGCTGACGCTCGCGCAGCGGATGCCCGACCTGCTCGACGAGGGGTACGACGTCGCGATCGTGGTCGGCCGCGACCTGCCGGATTCGGGGCTCGTGTCGCAGCGGCTCGGCGAGAGCTACAGCGTCGTGTGCGCGTCGCCGGGCTATATCGACGCGCACGGCGTGCCGCAGACCCCGGCCGATCTCGAGCAGCACGTCTGTCTCGGGATGGTCGCGCCGGGCTTTCACTTCGACGAATGGTCGCTGTCGGGGCCGCGCGGCGACGAGGTGGTTCCGGTCACGGCGCCGCCGTTCCGCGTGAACGTCGCCGAGGCGCTCGCGGTGGCCGTGCGGGAAGGGATGGGAATCGGCGGGTTGCCGCTCTATTCGGCGATCGGCGGGCTGCGCAGCGGACACATCGTGCGCGTGATGCCCGAATACCGGTCGCACGTGATGAACATCTACGCGTTGTATCCGTCGCGCCAGTACCTCGACGCGAAAATCCGCACCTGGGTCGATTTCCTGCGCGACGAGCTGCCGGCCACGCTGGAAGCCGACGAGGCCGCGCTCGCGCAGTTCACGGCTGCGACATGAGCGCGCGGTCGAGCGCAATCTGACCAGATTTGTCCTTCACGCAACATTTTTTTACCAACGGACCGCGGACAGTTTGATACTGTTTCAATCATCGAGATTTGGAACTGCCCACACCCGGAGTCGCAATGGATACGCAACTGATGATCGGCCTTGGAGTTTTGCTTGGTGCGGCTGCTGCCGCCGCGGCGACGCGCGATCTGCTGCGCGCGATGAAGGCGCGGATGAAGCCGGTGCCGGTGCGGGTGCGGGTGCGCCCGTCGTCGAACGGCTCGCGCCGCGCCGATCGCTGATCGGGGGGGCTTTCAGCTCGGGTAGGCCGCATCACGCGGCCCGATGGCTTGGCGCTCAGCCGAGCTCGACCACCTTGTCCCACGCAAACGCGGGATTCTCCAGTTCGCCGGTGCGCCGGCGGATATAGCCGCGCGGGTTGCACACCACGCGCGTGCCGCTGTCGGTCACGTAATCGAATGAAGTATGCGTGTGGCCGTGGATCCACAGGTCCACGGGCGGCCGCACGAGTTCCGCCATGTCCGTGACGAATCCCGCCGACGCCAGGTCTTCCGCATAACGCTCCGCCAGCGAGCGCAGGTGCGGCGCATGATGCGTGACGACGATCGTGCGGCCCGCGAACGGTGTCGCGAGCCGTGCTTCCAGCCACGCGCGGCCTTGCCGGTGCAGCGCGATCGCGTCGGCCGGCGTGAAATCCCGCTCCGGGGCTGCCGCCGCATGCACGGACGCATCGTGCGGCCACGTCACCTGGATCAATCCCTTGAAATCGAGCATCACGCGCATGGCCGCGTCGATCGCGCGCGCGACGCTCGCCTGGTCGGCGCCGAACAGCGAGAAATCGGCCCACAACGTCGTGCCGAGCACGCGAAAGCGCTGCGCCGGATCGACGTACACGCCGTTGTTGAGGTAATGCACGTGGTCGATCGTGTGCGCGGCGTCGCGCATCGCGGTTTCGAGCGCGCCGAATTCCCCGTCGTAGTACTCGTGATTACCCGGCACGTAGATCACCGGCACGTCGGGATCGAACGTCTCCGCGGCCCAGCGCAGGCCTTCCGCGTGATTGTGGATATCGCCGGCCAGCACGACGAGATCCGCGTCGGCATGCGCGATCGTGTCGGGCTGGTTGCATTCGAGATGCAGGTCGGACAGGACGCGGACTCTCATGGGCATCGCTCCGGGACGGGGGCTTCAGTGCAGGACCTTGCCGGGATTCATCAGCCCGCGCGGGTCGAGCGCGGTCTTCAGCGTGCGCATGAGCGCCGTTTCGACCGGCGACTTGTAGCGCTGCGCGTCGTCGATCTTCAGCTGGCCGATCCCGTGCTCCGCGCTGATCGTGCCGTGGTGACGGTGCACGTTGTCGTAGACGATGCGGTTGATCGGCTTCTGGAATGTCGCGAGGAACGCCTTCGGGTCGCCGCCTTCGGGCGTCTGCACGTTGTAGTGCAGGTTGCCGTCGCCGAGATGGCCGAACGTGACCATCCGCGCGCCCGGCGCGGCCTGCTGGATCGCTGCGTCGGTTTCGTCGATGAAGCGCGCGATCGACGAGATCGGCACCGCGATGTCGTGCTTGATGTTGAGACCCTCGTCGGCCTGCGCGAGCGGGATGTGTTCGCGCAGGTCCCAGAACGCGCGCGATTGCGCGAGATTTTCCGCGACGACGGCGTCGACCACGAGCCCGGACTCGAACGCCTCTTCCATCAGTTTTTCGAACAGCGCGCGCGCATGCGTTTCGCTTTCGTTGTCCGACAGTTCGAGCAGCACCGTCTGCGCATGCGTGCGGTCGAACGGATAGCGCAGTTGCGGATAGTGCTTGCCGACCAGCTGCATGCAGAAGTCGGACATCAGCTCGAAGCCGGTCAGCAGCGGGCCGGCCGCGCGTTGCGCGAGCGCGAGGAAGTCGAGCGCCGCGTGCGGCGACTCGAGCGCGGCCAGCGCCGTGACCTGCGCGGCCGGCAGCGGATGCAGCTTCAGCACGGCGGCCGTGATGATCCCGAGCGTGCCTTCGGCGCCGATGAACAGGTCGCGCAAGTCGTAGCCGGTGTTGTCCTTGCGCAGCCCGCGCAGGCCGTCCCAGATCTCGCCCTGCGGCGTCACGACCTCGAGCCCGAGGCACAGCTCGCGTGCGTTGCCGTAGCGCAGCACCGCGGTGCCGCCGGCGTTGGTCGACAGGTTGCCGCCGATCGTGCAGCTGCCTTCGGCGGCGAGGCTCAGCGCGAACAGCCGGCCGCCTTCGCGGGCGCGCGCCTGCACGTCGGCGAGGATCACGCCGGCGTCGACCGTGATCGTGTTGTTGTGCGGATCGAGGGCCCGCACGCGGTTCAGGCGCGCGAGGCTCAGCACGGCCTGGCTGCCGCTCGCGTCGGGCGTCGCGCCGCCGGCGAGCCCCGTGTTGCCGCCCTGCGGCACGAGCGCGACGCCGTGCGCGTTGGCGAGCCGGACGAGCGCGGCGACTTCCGCCGTATCGGCCGGTTTCAGCACCGCGCACGCGCTGCCCTTGTAGCGGCGGCGCCAGTCGGTCAGGAACGGTTCGGTGTCGTGCGGCTCGGTCAGCACGTAGGTGGCGCCGATCGCGTCTCGGCAGGCGGATACGAAGGCTTCGGAAGGATTCATACGTTCGGTCGCGTAAGGGTCAGGACGCGGCGCGCTGCTGCTTCGCCGCGCGCTTGAACGGCGCGACGTAGGCCAGCGCGGCCACGAAGAAGCCGACGGCGAGCGCGGTCTCGCACCAGCCGAGCGTCGCGGACAATCCGCGGTCGGACATGCCGCGCACGATGCCTTCGGCGAAATAGACGAGGATCAGCATGCTCGCCCACTGCATCGTATAAATGTTACGCCGCCAGACGCCGGGCAGCGCGAGCGCGAGCGGCACGGCCTTGAGCATCAGCGCCGAGCCCCCCGGGCGCAGCGGCGCGAGCCACAGTTCCCACGCGAGCGACAGCGCGATCAGCGCGACGAGGCACGCGGCCGCGGCCAGCGCGTAGCGCGGCCGGGCGGCGACGGGGGGACGGGCGGGACGGGCAGGCGCGTTCATGCGGCCTCGGCGGCCCGGGCGTCGGCGAGGGCCGCCGCCGCACGCGCGAGCCGCACGCCAAGCGCGGCCGCGAGCGCCTTTTCGTCCGCCGACAGCCCCGCGGGCCCGCTGCGATCGTGCTGCGACACGTGCGACGCGCCGTACGGCGTGCCGCCGGTGCGCGTCGTGCTGAGCGCGGATTCCGTGTACGGGATGCCGACGATCATCATCCCGTGATGCAGCAGCGGCAGCATCATCGACAGCAGCGTCGACTCCTGGCCGCCGTGCAGGCTGCCGGTGGACGTGAACACGCAGGCCGGCTTGCCGGTCAGCGCGCCCGACAGCCATTGCGGCGTCGTGCCGTCGAGGAAATACTTGAGCGAGGCGGCCATGTTGCCGAAGCGGGTCGGCGAGCCGAGCGCGAGGCCCGCGCACTCCTCGAGATCGCGCAACTCCGCATACGGCGGGCCGTCGTCGGGGATATCGGAGGCGGTGGCTTCGCAGACCGTCGAGACGGGCGGCACGGTACGGATGCGGGCCTGCATGCCGGGCACGCTGTCGATGCCGTTCGCGATTGCGAGTGCGAGATCACGCGTGGCGCCGTGGCGGCTGTAATAGAGGACGAGGATGTCTTTCATGGGCGACGGGGCCGCATGCGGCCGCGCGGATGCCCGGTGCAGTCGGCCCCTGCTGGATCGAGCGGCTATTATAGGGGCTGAAGTCGTCGCGCAGCGCGGCGGCGGCGCGCCGTCGGGCGCGCGGCGTCAGCAGAGAAGGAGAAGCCGTTTGCCGAAGTTGAGCGTCGATCTCGACACCCTCAAGCGCCTCGCGCAGTTCGCGGCCCGGCGCAGCGCCGAGGATCGCATCCCGCAAGTGGCGGGCAGCCTCACGTTCACGACGATGCTGGCACTCGTGCCGCTCGTGACGGTCGCGTTTGCGCTGTTTACCGCGTTCCCGATGTTCGCGTCGTTCCAGATCTCGCTGCAGGGGTTCCTCGCGGATCACCTGATGCCCGCGCAGTTCAACGTCCAGATCTTCAAGTACCTGAACCAGTTCGCGTCGAAGGCCAAGGGGCTGACGACGGCCGGCCTGATCGTGCTCGTCGTCACGTCCGTGATGACGATGATGACGATCGAGTCCGCGTTCAACCTGATCTGGCGGGTGCGCAAGCCGCGGCCGTTCGCGCAGCGCGTGCTCGCGTACTGGGCGCTGATCACGCTCGGGCCCTTGCTGTTCGGCGTGAGCCTGTCGATCTCGTCGTACCTGTTTACGCAATCGCTGGCGTTCACCGGCGCCGCGCCGTCGACGTCGATCGTCGAATGGCTGCTCGCGTTCGTGTCGCTGCCGCTGACCGTGCTCGCGTTCACGCTGCTGTACGTGTATCTGCCGAACTGCACGGTCGCATGGCGCGACGCGGTGATCGGCGGGCTGTTCGCGGCCATCGCGTTCGAGCTCGCGAAGCGCGGCTTCGGCTATTACGTGCGGCGCATTCCGACCTATACGGCCGTCTACGGCGCGTTCGCGGCGCTGCCGGTGTTCCTGTTGTGGGTGTATCTGAGCTGGTTCATCGCGCTGCTCGGCGCGATGGTGGCGTCCGCGCTGCCGGCGATCCGCGTCGGCCAGTTCCATCGCATCCACTATGCGGGCAGCGACCTGCTCGACGCGCTCGAATTGCTCGCGCGGCTGGCCGAGGCGCGCGCGGTCGGCAAGGCGGGCTATACGGCGATGCGGCTTGCGGCCATGTTGCGCTGCGACATGGAAACCGCGCAGCGGCTGCTGTCGACGATGGAGGAGCGGGAGTGGATCGCGCGGCTGGACAGCGGCGATCGCGCGCCGTGCTACATCCTGCTGGCGAATCCGGAGCAGCTGACGCTGGCGCAGCTGTTCGACGTCCTTGTGATCGACCGCACCGAACTGACGTACCAGCTGCAGCGACGCAGCAGCCACGTCGAAGGCGCGGCATTGCTCGAGGTGCTGTCGAACGACCGGTTCGAAGTATCGCTTGCGTCGCTGATCGCCGCGCACCGGCTTGCGGGTGCGCCGGCCGCGACCGTGCCCGGGCCGGTGCCCGGCGGGGCGCCCGACCCGCACGCGCGGCCGCCGAAAACGGCGTGACGCGGTGCCGGGCGGGCCTTACAGCGGAATCTTGCCGGTGCAGATGTCCTTGAACATCACCCAGTCGCCCATCAGGCTGTAGATCGGGTGCCGGAACGTGGCGGGGCGGTTCTTCTCGAAGAAGAAGTGTCCGACCCACGCGAATCCGTAGCCGCACACGACCGCCGCCGGCAGCCACGGCCAGTGGCCCGTCGCGATCGCCATCGCGACGCAGCCGATCACGCCGAGCGAGCCGATGAAGTGCAGCCGGCGCGACGTCAGGTTCTGGTGTTCGTTCAGGTAGTACGGGTAGAAATCGGCGAAGCTGGCGAATTGCTCCGTATGCGTATGTGCCATGGCCGTCTCCTCGGGCCGCCGTCCATGGAGTCATTTTGCGGCGGCCGGCCCGGGTCCGCAAGCGGCGGCCGCCGCGCCGCGCGGGGCTGAGCTTTCCTTTTGACAGGCTTTCCGATAGGATCGAAAAAGGTTTTGCATTCAAGCATGAGGGGACTACGATGCGCGTCAGCGATATTCTGAAAGTGAAGGGCAACACGCTGTTTACGGTGACGCCCGATAAGCCGCTGCGCGAAGCGGTCGATACGATGGCCGAACACGATATCGGTTCGCTCGTCGTGATGGAGTACGGTGATCTCGTCGGGATGCTGACGTTCCGCGAGATCATCCTGCGCCTGCACGTGAACGGCGGCGCGATCGGCGACGTGCAGGTGCGCAAGGTGATGGACGAGCCGCTAACGTGCACGCCGGAAACCGACGTCAACGAAGTGCGCCGGATGATGCTCGAGCGCCACGCGCGCTACATGCCGGTGCTCGACAAGAAGGTGCTGATGGGCGTCATTTCGTTCTACGACGTCGCGAAGACGGTCGTCGAGGCGCAGAGCTTCGAGAACCGGATGCTGAAGGCGTACATTCGCGACTGGCCGGAATCGGAAGCCGAAGCGCAGAAGCCGTGAATCGCGTCGCGCCCGGTGCCATGACGCGCGGGCGCTGCCATTCGGCGTACGGCGGCGCAGGTTCAGCCTGCGCCGCCGTTTTTTCGACAACAACCCAAGGTCCGCGCAGCTTCGCCCAGACGATTCGCGCGTATTCCGCATGAGCGATCACACGCAAGTCTCTTCCGCGTCGCGCGGCGATCGGCGCGCCCACGCGTCGCAGTTCGACCTGTTGCGCCAGCGCCGTTTCGCGCCGTTCTTCACGACCCAGTTCCTGGGCGCGCTGAACGACAACGTGTTCAAGATCGGCTTCACGTCGCTCGTCACCTATCACACCGCGCGCTTTTCCGGCGTCGACCCGAAGACGGCCGCGTTCCTGATCTCCGCGATCTTCATCCTGCCGTTCGTGCTGTTCTCGGCCACCTCCGGCCAGATCGCCGACAAATACGACAAGGCGACGCTCACGCGCTTCGTGAAGTCCTTCGAGATCGTGCTGATGCTGGTCGGCGCGGCCGGTTTCGTCACGCACAGCGCGACGCTGCTGTATCTGTGCACGTTCATGATGGGGATGCACTCGACGCTGTTCGGCCCCGTCAAGTATTCGTACCTGCCGCAGCATCTCGGCGACCACGAACTGGTCGGCGGCAACGGCCTCGTCGAGATGGGCACGTTCATCGCGATCCTGATCGGCACGATCATCGGCGGCGCGGCCGCGGGCATCGAAGGCAGCGGCGAGCGCGTGCTCGCGGTGAGCGTCGTCGTCATCGCGCTCGCGGGGCGGCTCGTCGCGCAGCGCGTGCCGTCGACGCCCGCGCCGCAGCCCGATCTCGTGATCAACTGGAATCCGTTCAGCGAAACGTGGCGCAATCTCGGGCTCGCGCGGCAGAACCGCACCGTGTTCCTGAGCCTGCTCGGCATCTCGTGGCTGTGGTTCGTAGGCGCGACGTTCCTCACGTCGTTCTTCAACTTCGCGAAGGACGTGCTGTCCGCGAGCCCCGACGTCGTCACGGTCCTGCTTGCGACGTTCTCGGTCGGGATCGGCCTCGGCTCGCTGCTCTGCGAGCGGCTGTCGCAGCGGCGCGTCGAGATCGGCCTCGTGCCGCTCGGCTCGATCGGCATCAGCGTGTTCGCGATCGAGCTGTATTTCGCGAGCCGCTCGCTGCCATCGCCCGGGCATCTGCTGTCGGTCGGGGAATTCCTGGGCGGCGCGCGCCACTGGCGCATCCTGGCCGACCTGTTCCTGCTCGCGATGTTCGGCGGCTTCTACAGCGTACCGCTGTATGCGCTGATCCAGAGTCGCAGCGCGCCGACCCACCGTGCGCGGATCATCGCCGCGAACAACATCCTGAACGCGCTGTTCATGATCCTGTCGGCCCTGATGGCGATGGGGCTGACCAAGGCCGGTGTCGACATCCCCGGCCTGTTCCTCGTCACCGCGCTGCTGAACGTCGTGGTCGCGACGTATATCTACCTGCTCGTCCCCGAGTTCCTGCTGCGTTTCGTCGCATGGGTGCTGGTGCACACTTTCTACCGGATTCGTCTCGTTCATGCAGAGCGGATCCCGGAAGAGGGCGCGGCCGTGCTCGTATGCAACCACGTGAGCTACGTCGATGCGCTCGTGCTGGCGGCTGCGAGCCCGCGGCCGGTCCGGTTCGTGATGGATCACCGGATCTTCAAGGCGCGCTTCGCGAGCTGGGTGTTCCGGCATGCGAAGGCGATTCCGATCGCGCCGCGCCACGAGGATCCCGACATGCTCGCGCGCGCGTACGACGCATGCGAGGCCGCGCTGAAGGACGGCGAACTCGTGTGCATCTTCCCCGAGGGCAAGCTGACCAAGACGGGTGACATCAACACCTTCCACCACGGCATCACCGAGATCCTGGGCCGCACGCCGGCGCCCGTGATCCCGATGGCGCTGCGCGGGCTGTGGGGCAGCTATTTCTCCCGTCATGCCGATGCGCGCATGCCGCGGCCTATCAAGCGCGGCGTGATGAGCCGGCTGACGCTCGCGGTCGGCGAGCCGATCGCGGCCTCGGTCGCGACGCCCGAGGCGTTGCAGGCGGCGGTGACCGAGCTGCGCGGCGCGCGGAAGTAGGCAGGGCGGGCCCCGGCGGCTTCGTATCGGGCAGCGGGCGGCTGCAAACCGGCCGGTTCGACCGGAACGGCGCAGGTCGACGATTCTCGCGCCGGGCCGTCTGCGTGGCCGGCCAGTATGGTCTGAACGGTTCACGCGGCCCGCGGGTTCGGGACGGCTGGCATAATAGCGGTTTACCTCTTTTCTCGACCGGCAAACGATCGGCCTGCCAGCGGCCCCGGCAGCGCATCGGTTTGTCCATTTCTCTTTGGGCGGTTCCATCATGTCCGGCAATACCCTCGGCACGCTTTTCACTGTCACGACCTTCGGCGAATCGCACGGTCCCGCGATCGGCTGCGTGATCGACGGCTGCCCGCCGGGAATGGGGCTGACCGAAGCCGACATCCAGGTCGAGCTCGATCGCCGCAAGCCCGGCACGTCGCGGCACGTGACGCAGCGCCAGGAAGCCGACGAGGTCGAGATCCTGTCCGGCGTGTTCGAAGGCGTGACGACCGGCACGCCGATCGCGCTGCTGATCCGCAACACCGACCAGCGCAGCAAGGATTACGGCAACATCGTCGAGACGTTCCGCCCCGGCCACGCCGACTACACCTACTGGCAGAAATACGGCATCCGCGACTACCGTGGCGGTGGCCGCTCGTCCGCGCGCCTGACCGCGCCGCTCGTCGGCGCGGGCGCGGTCGCGAAGAAGTGGCTGCGCGAGCGCTTCGGCGTCGAAGTGCGCGGCTACATGAGCGGTCTCGGCGAGATCGACGTGCCGTTCGTCGACTGGTCGCACGTCCGCGAGAACCCGTTCTTCTCGCCGAACGCGGCGATCGTTCCGGAGCTGGAAGCCTACATGGACGCGCTGCGCAAGGACGGCGATTCGATCGGTGCGCGCATCGACGTCGTCGCGTCGGGCGTGCCGGTCGGCTGGGGTGAACCGGTATTCGACCGGCTCGACGCGGACATCGCGAAGGCGATGATGAGCATCAACGCGGTGAAGGGCGTCGAGATCGGCGCGGGCTTCGACAGCGTCGCGCAGCGCGGCTCGGTGCACGGCGACGAACTGACGCCGGCCGGTTTCGTCGGCAACCATGCAGGCGGCGTGCTCGGCGGGATTTCGACGGGGCAGGACATCACCGTGTCGATCGCGATCAAGCCGACCTCGAGCATCCGCACGCCGCGCCGTTCGATCACGAAGTCCGGTGAAGAAGCGACCGTCGAAACCTTCGGCCGCCACGACCCGTGCGTCGGCATTCGCGCGACGCCGATCGCCGAGTCGATGCTCGCGCTAGTGCTGATCGACCACGCGCTGCGCCATCGCGCGCAGTGCGGCGACGTCGAGACGCCGACGCCCAAGATCGCGGGCAGCGCGACCTGATGCAACGGAGCCGGCACTCGCCGGTTCGACCGATTTAGCCGATTCGATGCGAAACGGGGCGCCTGCGGCGCCCCGTTTTCATTGGGCCGCCGCATCCGGCGGCGCGGCCGATTCGCGTACCCGCAGCTCCGGCAGTACCGCGCAACCGGGCCCGGCTGCGCCGTTTTCGAGTGCGTCGAGCAACGCGCGGGCGGCCTTGCGGCCGATCGCATCGGTGTCGACCCACATCGTCGTCAGCGCCGGCCGGATTTCGCGAGCCAGCGCGACATCGTCGAACCCGGTGATCGACAGCTGCGAAGGCACGTCGATGCCCAGTGCCTGCGCCTCGAGCAGGGCGCCGAGCGCGAGTGCGTCGTTGCCGCAGATCACGGCCGTCGGGCGCGTCGCGCCGCTGTCGGCAATCGCGCGCAGGCTCGCCCGCCCGAACGCGATCGTGGCCGCGCCCTCGTGCTGGTGGATCGGCCTGACCGCGAGCCCGCGCGCGGCGAGCGTCTCGTGAATGCCGCGCAGGCGGGCCTGCACGCGGTCGTTGTCGGCCGAAGGCTGCATGATGAT
Source organism: Burkholderia sp. Bp8984 (assembly GCF_003853755.1). Classification (NCBI taxonomy): domain Bacteria; kingdom Pseudomonadati; phylum Pseudomonadota; class Betaproteobacteria; order Burkholderiales; family Burkholderiaceae; genus Burkholderia; species Burkholderia sp. Bp8984. The sequence goes on along the minus strand of NZ_QTQN01000038.1, from coordinate 5,186 downwards.
CGCGAAATCGCGATGCCCGAGCTCGAGCAGGTGCGTGGTCAGTCGCGCGAATGCCGCGCGGTTGTCGAAGCCGATGCAGCAGTGCGGGCTGTCGTCGCGGTAAGCATAGGTGACGACATACGGCACCCGATGCAGGTCGAGCAGTTCGAATACTTCCGGCGGATAGGCTTCGCCGACCAGCGACACCGCTTCGACGCCGCGCGACAGCATCGCGCGCACCTGCGCGAGCGCTTGCGCCGGATCGTAATTCGAGCAGCCCAGGAACAGGGTGATGCCATGCTCGGCCATGACCGCCTGCATGCCCGCTACCTGCGACGCGAACACCTGGTCGTCGAGCGTCGGAATGATCGCCCCGGTGATGTGGGTGCGCGTGGAGGCGAGTGCGCGGCCGGCTGCGTTGGGAATCCAGTTCAGCGCACGTGCCGCGTCGCGCACGCGCTGCTGCACGTCGGCCGAGACCTTGCCGGGATCGTTGTAGACGCGCGAAACGGTCGCGGTCGACACGCCGGCGAGTTTCGCGACGTCGCCGAGCACCGACCGGCCGCTGCCGCGGCGCGCGCGAGCCGCGCCACCGCCGGATGAAGGCGTACTCATCGGTTATCCCCGGGCGCGGCTGCCCTGCAGGCTCCGCGCGTGGTCAAAAACGCCATCGTTTACCCTCGATTCATCGTGGTCCCGCTTGCAATCCCGGTCTCGCCTGTGAGAATGTAAGCGCTATCTTGATGCTACTCCGTATTATGTCAGACACAGATTTCAACCGCATCGTGAAGTTTTCGTCGACGAAGGCCGATCAGGCCATTTTGTCCGTCGAAAATGTAAGCGGTTACATTCGATGATGATCCACACCAGACCACCCCGAATCGCTGTCGTCGGCAGCGTCAACGTCGACCTCGTCACGCATGCGCCGCGGCTGCCCGTGCCGGGCGAAACGCTGCTCGGCACCACGTTCCAGACCGTTCACGGCGGCAAGGGGGCGAACCAGGCGGTGGCCGCCGCGCGCCTCGGTGCGTCGGTCGCGATGATCGGCTGCGTCGGCAACGACGCGTTCGGCGCACGTCTGCACGACGCACTGGCGGCGGAGCGCATCGACGTGACGCATCTGCACCGGATCGACGGCGAGGCAACCGGGGTCGCGACGATCACGGTCGATGCGCACGGCGCGAACAGCATCGTCGTCGTGCCCGGTGCAAACGCGCGCCTCGATGCCGAATTGATCGACCGGGCGCGCGACGCGATCGCCGGCGCGGCGCTGATGGTGTGCCAGCTCGAGGTGCCGATCGAGACCGTCGCGCGCGCCATCGGCAGTGCAATCGCGCATCGCACGCCGGTGCTGCTCAATCCGGCGCCGGCCCGGCCGCTGTTCGACGCATTGCTGGCCCGCATCGACTATCTCGTCGTCAACGAAACGGAAGCGGAGTCGCTGACCGGCATTGCCGTCGGCGACGACGCCTCCGCGGTGCGGGCCGCCGAAGCGCTGCGCGCGAAGGGTGTCGGCAATGTGCTGGTCACGCTGGGCGCGCGCGGCGTCTGCTGGCGCGGAAGTGCAGGGAGCGGCCGCCATCGGGCGATGGCGGTGGTCGCCGTCGATACGACCGCGGCCGGCGATACCTTCGTCGGCGGCTTCGCGGCCGCCCGGGCGAGTGGCGCGTCGATGGACGACGCGATCGCGTTCGGACAGCGTGCGGCCGCGATCAGCGTCACGCGCCACGGCGCGCAGACGTCGATTCCGACACGCGAGGAAGTGGAGCGTGGGGCCGCATAGATTCCGCGAAGACGGAACAGACCGAGGCCCGGAAACCATTCAGGACATGGAGACAAACGCAATGAACGAGAATCATGCTGTTCCGGCGGCGCCGCCACGTATCCGGCGCGGACAACGTATTGCGCTCGCGCTGCTGATGGCGAGCGGGATCGTCAACTATCTCGACCGCGGCACGCTGGCCGTCGCGAGTTCGGCAATCCGGGGCGATCTCGGGCTGTCGCTCTCGCAGATGGGCTTGCTGCTGTCGGCGTTCTCGTGGAGCTACGCGCTGTGCCAGTTCCCGGTCGGCGGACTCGTCGATCGCATCGGGCCGCGCCGGCTGCTCGGCATCGGGCTGATCGTCTGGTCGCTCGCGCAGGCATCGGGCGGCATCGTATCCACCTTCGGCTGGTTCATCGTCGCGCGCATCGTGCTGGGCATCGGCGAGGCGCCGCAGTTCCCGTCGGCGGCGCGGGTGGTGAGCAACTGGTTTCCGTTGCGTGCGCGCGGTACGCCGACCGGGATCTTCAACGCGGCGTCGCCGCTCGGCACCGCACTCGCGCCATTGCTGCTCGCGGTGCTCGTCGCATCGTTCAACTGGCGCTGGGCATTCGTCGTGACGGGTGCGCTCGGCCTCGTCGTCGCCGTCGTCTGGTTTGCGTTGTACCGCGATCCGGCGCGCGCGCAATTGACCGCGGCGGAACGCGCGTATCTCGATACCGATGCGCAGACGGCCGTCGCGATGCCGAAACTGACCTTCGCCGACTGGCGCAGCCTGTTTTCGCACGGCACGACCTGGGGCATGCTGCTCGGATTCTTCGGTTCCGTGTACCTGAACTGGGTCTACCTGACCTGGCTGCCGGGGTACCTGACGATGGAGCGTCACATGAGCCTCGTGCGCACCGGGTTTGCGGCATCCGTGCCGTTCCTGTGCGGGTTCGTCGGTTCGCTCGTTGCCGGCTGGCTCTCGGATCTGGTGACGCGCCGCAGCCGCTCGCCGGTCGTGAGCCGGCGCAACGCGGTGGTCGTCGCGATGCTCGGGATGGTCGCGTTCACGATTCCGGCCGCGCTCGTGCAGAGCAACACGGTCGCGCTCGCATGCATCTCGGTCGTGATCTTTCTCGCCAATGCGGCGTCGGCATGCTCGTGGGCGCTCGCGACGGCGGCCGCCCCGCCGAGCCGTGTCGCATCGCTCGGCGCGATCCAGAATTTCGGCGGTTTCATCGGCGGTGCGCTCGCGCCGATCCTGACGGGGGTCATCGCGCAGAGGTGGTCGTTCGTGCCCGCGCTGCTGACGGCGGCGGCAATCGCATTCGCCGGCGCGATGGCTTACCTGCTGCTGGTGCGCAAACCGATTCCCGAGCAGTCCGCGAGCGCCGCGCCCGGACCGCTGCCGGCCTGAGTCCGTCGGCTACACCCCCGTATTCACTGAAGGAAGGAGAAACAGATGCAACCACATCGGCAATCGAGCGCAACCATCGAGGGGATCGTACCGGTGATGCTGACGCCGTTCGACGACGCCGGCGCGATCGACTACGCGGGCCTCGAGCGACTCGTCGAATGGTATCTGGCGCACGGCTCGGATGCGCTGTTCGCGGTCGCGCAGTCGAGCGAGATGCAATTCCTGAGTCTTGCCGAGCGTGCGGAACTCGCGCGTTTCGTGGTCGAGCGGGTGGCCGGGCGCGTGCCCGTCGTCGCGTCCGGGCACATCAGCGACGATCTGGATGCGCAGGTCGCCGAGCTGCGTGTCGCGGCGGAATCGGGTGCGCAGGGCGTCGTGCTCGTGACCAACCGCCTCGATCCGCAGCGCAAGGGCAGCGCCGCGCTTCTCGACCATCTTCACAAGCTGCTCGCCCGGTTGCCGTCGGATCTGCCGCTCGGTTTGTACGAATGTCCGGCGCCTTATCGGCGACTGCTGTCCGATGACGAACTGCGTGCGTGCATCGACACCGGCCGCTTCGTGATGTTGAAGGACGTGAGCTGCGATCTGGAGACGGTGAAGCGACGCGTCGCACTCGCCGCGGGGTCGCCGCTGAAGATCCTCAATGCGAACGCCGCGATCGCATGGGATGCGATGAAGGCGGGTTCGGCCGGTTTCAACGGCGTGTTCACCAACTTCCATCCCGACCTGTACCGATGGTTGCGCACGCAGGGCGGCTCGGATCCGGCGCTGGCCGACGAGTTGTCGACGTTCCTGGTGCTCTCGGCGGTGTCGGAAGCGCTGGGCTACCCGGCGCTTGCGAAGATCTATCACCAACGGATCGGCACGTTCGGATCGATTCGTTGCCGTGCGATCGACTACGACGTGCGCGAGCGCTTCTGGGCGCTCGACGCGGTGCTCGACAAGATCGTGTCCGGTACCGAGCATTTCCGTCGGCGGATCGCGGCGCGTTAGCGCAGCCGATACGGGCGCGGTGCATGAGTCGCGCGCCCGATGGAGAGCCGGGCGGCGTCGAATGTCGAACGTCGAACCGACGAAAAAAACGCCGCGCGAGGCGGCGTTCTTCGGCAGTTACATGTTCGGGTAATTCGGCCCGCCGCCGCCTTCTGGCGTGACCCACACGATGTTCTGCGTCGGGTCCTTGATGTCGCAGGTCTTGCAGTGCACGCAGTTCTGCGCGTTGATCACGAGGCGGTCGCTGCCGTCGTCGTTCTTCACGAACTCGTACACGGCCGCCGGGCAGAAGCGCGCCTCCGGTCCCGCGTAGGTCCGCAGGTTCACGTTCACCGGCACGTTCGCGTCCTTCAGCGTCAGGTGCGCCGGCTGGTTCTCCTCGTGGTTCGTGTTCGAGATGAACACCGACGACAATCGGTCGAACGTCAGCTTGCCGTCCGGCTTCGGATACTCGATCGGCGTGCACTGCGATGCCGGCTTCAGCATCTCGTGATCCGCATGCTTGTGGTGCAGCGTCCACGGCACGTTGCCGCCCATCAACTTCTGCTCGAGCCCGACCATCAGCGTGCCGAGGTAGAGACCCTTCGCCATCCACTGCTTGAAGTTGCGCGCGCGGTACAGCTCCGTGTACAGCCACGATTGCTTGAACGCGTCCGGATACGCGTTGAGCTCATCGCTCTGGCGACCGGCCTGCAACGCGTCGAACGCGGCGTCCGCCGCCAGCATGCCGGTCTTGATCGCCGCGTGGCTGCCCTTGATCCGCGATGCGTTCAGGAAGCCCGCGTCGTCGCCGATCAACGCGCCGCCCGGGAATACCGTCTTCGGCAGCGACAGCAGGCCGCCCGCCGTGATCGCGCGCGCGCCGTACGACACGCGCTTGCCGCCTTCGAGGAACGCGCGGATCGACGGGTGCGTCTTGTAGCGCTGGAATTCCTCGAACGGTGACAGGTACGGGTTCGTGTAGCCGAGGCCGACCACGAAGCCGACCACGACCTGGTTGTTGTCCATGTGATACAGGAACGAGCCGCCGTAGGTGTCCGACTTCAGCGG
>NZ_QTQN01000037.1:0-82377 GCF_003853755.1 Burkholderia sp. Bp8984 | reverse complement strand
TCGCGCCGCTGTACGTGCCGCTCGCGGTTCCGCCGAGCGTCAGCGCGTTCGCGCCGAGATTCACGTTCGTGCCGGCCACGCCCGACAGCGCGCCGAGCGTTTGCGCACCCGACGCATTGCTCAGGTCGAGCGTCGCGCCCGCGTTCGCGAGATTCATCGCGCCGGTCGCCGACAGGCTGCCGCCCGCGCCGATCGCCAGCGTGCCGGCATTGATCGTCGTGCCGCCCGTGTAGGTGTTCGCGCCCGTCAGTGTCACCGTCGCCGCGCCGTTTTTCACGAGCGCGCCGGCGCCGGAAATCACGCCGCCCAGCGCGAGCGCATTGCTGCCGCCGAGCGTGAGTGCCGTGGCCGTGCCGAGATCGATCGCGTTGGCGACCGACAGGCTCGTATTCGCATCGAGCGTCGCCGCACCGCCGACGGTCAGCGTGCCGGCGCCCAGCGCCGCGGCGTTGCCGAGCACGAGGGCGCCGGCGTTCAGCGTCGTGCCGCCCGTGTAATTGTTCGCGCCGCTCAGCGTCAGCGCCGCCGCGCCGTTCTTCACGAGCCCGCCGCCGCCGGAGATCGTCCCGCCGAGCCCGAGATCGGTGCTGCCGCCCAGCGTCAGCGTCGTGCCGGTGGCGACGTTGATGCCGTTCGCGAGCGACACGTTGGTGGTCGCATCGAGCGTCGACGAGCCGTTGACGTTCACCGCGCCGGAGCCCAGCGCCGTGTTGCTGCCGACGACGAGGTTGCCGCCGTTCAGGTTCGTGCCGCCGGAGTAGACGTTCGTGCCGGTCAGCGATTGCGTCCCGGGGCCGGACAGCGTCACGCTGCCCGAGCCGCCGATCGTGCCCGCGTAGGTCGCGTTGATGGTGCCGTTGAGCGTCAGCGAATTGCCGCCGAGGTCCACGTTCGTGCCGGCCGCTCCCGCCAGCGCTCCGATCGTCTGCGCGCCCGACGCGCCGCTCAGGTCGAACGTCGCGCCCGCGCCGGTCAGGTTCACCGTGCCGGTCGCCGCGAGGCTGCCGGCGCCGCTCAGTGCGAGCGTGCCGCTGTTGATCGTCGTGTCGCCCGTGTAGGTGTTCACGGCCGTCAGCGTGGCCGTCGCGGAGCCGTTCTTCACGAGGCCGCCGTTTCCGCTGATCGTGCCGGACAGCCCGAGGCTGTTGCTGCCGCCGAGCGTCAGCGTCGCGCTGTTGTTGAGATTGATCGCATTGTCGAGCGTGACATTCGCGCTCGTGTCGAGCAACGCCGACGCATTGACGTTCACCGCGCCGGTGCCGAGCGCCCCGTTGTTGCCGACCACGAGGTTGCCGCCGTTCAGGTTCGTGCCGCCCGTATAGGTATTGGCACCCGACAGCGCCAGCGTGCCGCCGTCGTTCTTCGTCAGCGCACCGCTGCCCGACACCGTGCCCGACAGCGTGAGCCCGGTCGCGCCCTGCACCGTCAGCCCGGTGCCGAGCGTTACGTTGTTCGACACGTTGAGCCCCGCCGTGCCCGCCTGCAGCGCGCCGCCGTTGGCCGTGATCGTGCCGGTGCCGAGCGACGCGTTGTCGTTGATGATCGCGACGCCGCCGCTCGACAGCGTCGCGTCCTGCACGGTCGCCGCGCCGTTGATCGTCCAGTTGCCGCTCGCGACGTCGAGGTGATTGAAGTTGACGTAGTTGTTGATCGCGATCGTGCCGTTCGCGGAGGTGCCCTGCTGCAGGTTCAGCGTGTTGTTGCCGCCCGCGCCGCCGTCGACGATCCCCGTCGCCGCCACGTTGAGCGTGTTCGGGCCGACCGTGATGTTGAACGCGCCGCCGGTGCCGCCCGCCGCGTTGACCGACGAGCCCGTCACCGCGTCGAACGTGTTGGTGCTGTTCGCGCCCATCGACACGCTGCCGTTGATCGTGCCCGAGTTGGTGAACGTGTTGCCGCCCCCGGGCGTGCCGTTCGTGGCGAGCGACACGCGGCCGTTGATCGTGCCGCTGTTCGTCATGTTGACCGTGCCGCCGCCGTATGCGGCGACCACGGGCGCATCCGCGCCGGACAGCGTCGCGCCGACCAGCGGGTTCGAACCGATCGTGCCGGTGTTGTTGATCGTCGACGTGCCGCCGGTGCCGTTCTGGACCGACAGTGCCATGCCGGTCACGCCGCTGATCGCGACCCCGGTCGAGCCGAGCATCGTGCCGTTGTTGGTGACGGTGGTATTGCTCGCCGACGCATTGCCGAGCACCGCGCCGCTCGACAGCACGCCGAGCCCCGAGCCGAGCGCGGACGGGTCGATCGTGCCGTTGTTGGTCAGCGTGTTGTTGTTGCCGGTCAGCGACATCGCGGTGCCGCCGACGCCCAGCAGCACGCCGACGCTCGCGCCCGGATTGACGGTGACGTTCAGGTTGTTGGCGCTGTTTGCATAGCTCGGCGCCAGCGGATTCGCGACGCCCGAGCAGGTGACAGTGGTGCCTGCCGTGCTGCAGGTCGCGTACGCGGGAACGATGCCTGCGCCGGACAAGGCCAGGAAGACGCCCGTCGGCAACAGGAATTTCGGAAACGGCTCTCCGCTCTTCTTCGAATGCGCAATGTTCATGCTTCCCCTCGTGCTCGGCATGGCCGGTGAATCGAGCCGGCGGCGGCGGAAAATCCGGGACGCAAGCGTGCCCTCCGGCGGTCGCGGAACGACGTCGGTCTATTCGTGGATGAACTGCGGGTTAATCGATTCTCGTTTGCGAGTGCAAACTCAACCGGACGACATGATCGTGGCCCCTTGTTCTTATGCAGCGACTTTCTGGTTGATTTGATTACCGCCCTGCTTTTTGTCAGACAAGGCTATATCAAATAAACAGGGTTTTCCAGTCGATGTTTGGTTATCGGAGCGAGGTCGATGGAATACGTATTTTTTACTCGTGCGATTGCGTGAAACGACTGTATTAAAAGGATCTTTCGGTCATTCCGTCATGCCAGGCAAAGTTACCTGCACCACGAGATCAGTAAAAACACCGATAATTCATACTAATCGCCGGCCGGTTTTTCGCGACTCAATTTAAATAATGACGGCGGCAGTTGGCGCAAATAATCCGAACCCATTTTATTTAAAGAATTGAGAGCATGGATTCTCAACACACTTGCAGAGTGCCTTCGAATTCGGCGCACATGATCCCGCCGCCTTGAAATGAAAAATGAAAGCCGGAAGGTTAATCGCCCCCCGGCCACGCGGCCCCGCTTGAAACGCGGGTTCAAAGGTGTCGGACTTCAGGACAAGCGTGCCGCCGGCTTGCACGGCACGCGGCCCGGCATGCTGCCACGGCCCGCTCGCGCATGGCCAGGCACTGCGGTCGACACGGCGTGTCGAGCCTGTCCGGAGCAGCCGGACGATGTTCGGCATGCCGGAGCTTCGGGGTTCGAAGAATGTTCAACGAAGGTCGACGCGCCTGCCCGGCCGGCGTCAATCCACCGGACACATCGCGAGCCGCCCCATCGCCTCCCCGGCGCCGCGCACCGCGCAGGTGGCCGGCTCGTCGGCGATCCGCGCGCTCAGCCCGGTCTCGTCGCGCAGCAGGCGTTCGAGATCCGCGAGCAGCGCGCCGCCGCCCGTCAGCACCACGCCGCGATGCGCGATGTCGGTCACGAGTTCGGCCGGCGCGTTTTCCAGCACCGACTTCACCGCGCCGATCACCTGCTTGAGCGGCGCGGCCAGCGCGTCCGCCACATCGTGGTTGGACAGCTCGATCGAACGCGGCAGGCCGTCCTTGACGCTGCGCCCGATCGCGCGCGTCGACGCGCGCGGCACGGCGCTGGTGGCCGAGCCGATCGTCTCCTTCACGCGCTCGGCGGTCTGCTCGCCGAGCAGCACACCGTACAGGTTGCGCACGTGATTGACGATCGCCGCGTCGAACTGGTTGCCGCCGACCCGGATCGCCTCGCGATAGACGACACCGCCGAGCGCGATCACCGCGACTTCGGTCGTCCCGGCGCCGATGTCGACGACCATCGAGCCGACCGGCTCGGTCACCGGCAGGCCCGCGCCGAGCGCGGCGGCGAGCGCTTCCTCGATCAGTTCGACGTCCGATACACCGGCCGCGAACGCCGCCTCGCGCATCGCGCGACGCTCGACCGCCGTCGCATCCGACGGCACGCACAGCGTGACCTCGACGCGGCGGCTGAAGCGCGAGCGCGTGCGCGACATGTCGATGAAGCGCCGAAACATCTGCTCGGCGGCGTGCGCATCGGCGATCACGCCGTGCCGCATGGGCCGCACGGCCTCGAGATGCCCCGGCTCGCGGCCGAGCAGCGCCTTCGCGAGTTCGCCGACCGCCTCGAGCGTCGGTCGCGCATCGGACGCGCCGCCCTTGCGAAAGCACACGACCGACGGCTGATCCAGCACCACGCCGCGCTCGTGCGTATAAATCCGCGTACTCGCCGTTCCAGGGTCGATCGCAACGGGTTGCGCAAACAACTTTCCGAACAGCGGTGTCGACATGGTTACCCTTTTCTTGAACAAACGGCCGAAGCGGCCAGGCCGCATCCCCGCGGCGCGCCTTCGCCGCCCCATTGAAGTCTTAGCGGCAAATCGTGCCGATACTTTAAGCAATTCCAATGATTATTTCGCGACGAAATTGCCGAAACCGCGTTTCGGCAGGCCTGCGGCTACGCATCGGCCGCTCGCGCTGCGCTTGTAAAACACGGTAATCTCTCGGTCTTGCCTGCTCCCGGCAGGCGCCCGACGCCCGATCACGCCAGGTATTCCACCATGACAGCGACCGCCTCTCTCCGCTGGCTCGGGGTGCGCCGGCTCGGCGCCACGCTCGTTGCGCTGTGGTGCTGCACCGTTGCCGCGCAGCCCTTGCCGGCCGCCGACACCGCCGCGCGCACCGCGCCGGCGGCCACTGCCGCCGCACCGGCCGCCCCTGCCACGACGGCCGCCCCCGCCGCCACGCCCGCATCGACCTGCAACGCCGACGGCGGCCCGGCCGGCCGGCCGCCGGTCGGCCTCGTGCTGTCCGGCGGCGGCGCGCGCGGTTACGCGCACCTGGGCGTGCTGAAGGTGCTCGAAGAAAACCGCATCCCGATCGACTGCATCGCCGGCACGAGCATGGGCGCCGTGGTCGGCGGGCTGTATGCGAGCGGGATGGCCGCCGACGAGATGCAGAAGCAGCTGTCGGAGGTGAACCTGGCCGACATCGCGTTCGACGTGACCGACCGCGCCGACCTGCCGCAAACCAGCCGCGAGGACGAGCGCCTGTACATCAACAGCCTGACGCTGGGCTTCGGCAAGAAAGGCGTGAAGGCGCCGGTCGGCCTCGTGCAGGGCAACCGGCTGCAGGCGCTGCTCGCGAACTGGACCGCCGCCGTGCCGACCAACCAGCCGTTCGACCAGTTGCCGATCCCGTATCGCGCGGTCGCGACCGACCTGCAGACCGGCCAGATGGTCGTGCTGGACCGCGGCTCGCTGCCGCTCGCGATCCGCGCGAGCATGGCGATGCCCGGCCTGTTCGCGCCGGCCGAGATCAACGGCCGCGCGCTCGTCGACGGCGGGCTCGTCAGCAACCTGCCGGTCGACACCGCGCGGCAGATGGGTGCGAAGGTCGTGATCGCCGTCGACATCGGCTCGCAGCTGCGCCCGCTCGACGCGCTCGCGTCGCCGGCGGACGTGATGCAGCAGATGGTCGGCATCCTGATCCGCCAGAACGTGACGACGCAGCGCAAGCAGCTCGCCGCGCAGGACGTGCTGCTCACGCCCGACCTCGGCGCGCTCGCGTTCACCGATTTCCAGAACGCGAAGCAGGCGATCGCCGCCGGCGCGGCCGCCGCGACCGCGGCGCTGCCGCGGCTCAGGCACCTCGCGCTTACGCCGGAACAGTACGCGGCCTACCGGTCCGCGCATGCGCAGCCGCTGCCGCCGCCGATCCGCATCACGCGGGTCGAGATCAAGACGACCGGCGGCGTGCCCAAGCGTGTCGTCGCCGACGCGCTGCACGTGAAACCGGGCGACACCTACGATCCGGCGACCGTCAGCCAGGACCTGCTCGGACTGACGACCGGCGGCAATTTCGAGAGCGTGACGCAGCAGATCGTGAGCCACGGCGACGAGAACGTGCTCGAGATCGATGCGCGGGAGAAATACTGGGGGCCGAATTTCCTGCTGTTCGGCGTCGGGATGTCGAGCAGCTCGACCGACGAAGGCGGCTTCCGCCTGCACGTCGGCTACCGGCGGCCGTGGCTCACCGAATCGGGCCTCGAGTTCCGCGCGGACACGACGATCGGCAGCGACCTGCAGTCGGCGCGCGTCGAATTGCGCCAGCCGTTGCCGGCCGCATACGGCTTGTACATTTCGCCCTATGCGGAATACCAGCGTCGCTACGTGAACCTGTACGACAACAGCGGCCAGGTGAAGCTGAACCAGTACTTGATGCAGACGGCGCGCACCGGGCTCGACTTCGGCCTGCCGATCGCGCGGCTCGGCGACTTCCGGATGGGTATCGGCTATGCGACCGGGCACGGCTCGCCGAACTACAACCTGCCGTTCCCGTTCGACGACGGCAGCTCGACGCTGATCTGGCCGAGCTTCACGTCGCAGGCGCTGACCGCGCGTGCGCGGCTCGTCATCGATCAGCTCGACGATCCGATGTTCCCGCGCCGCGGCTACTACGGCGAATTCCGTGTCGAACGGTCGCTGTGGTCGCACAACAGCCAGTCCGCGGAGGACCTCGCCGATACATCCAACACGCCTTACACCGAGCTCTACGCCAAGGCGATGATCGCGCAGCAGTTCGGCCGGCACAGCGTCAGTGCAACGATCGAGGGCGGCAAGAGCATCGGCGGCACCAACCTGATCAACGCGTTCAACTTCACGCTCGGCGGGTTCCAGCATCTGGCCGCGTATGCGGCCGACCAGCTGACGGGCAACGAACTCGCGTACGGCAACGTGACCTACATGAACCAGCTGATGACGTTCAACGCGTCCCCGATCAAGGCGCTGTCGGTCGGCGCCAGCGCGGAACTCGGCAACGTGTGGTCGAGCGGCGTGAAGGTCGGCGGCGGCACGCTCAAGCAGAGCTATACGTTCTTCACGAGCCTGTCGACCTCATTCGGTCCGCTGTACATGGGTATCGCGCTCGCGCCGGGCGGCCGGCGCAACATCTACCTGCAGCTCGGCCGCACATACTGATGGCGGCGCGTGCGGATGGCGGCGGGCATCCGCCGCGTCAGCGCCCGCGCCTTGCGCGGCCGGACGCCGGCTAGATCGGCCAGCTGATCTCGAAGCGCGCGCCGCCGAGTTCGGCCGGATCGACGACCGCGATCCGGCCGTTGTGCGCGTGGAGCACCTGCCGCGTGATCGCGAGGCCGAGCCCGTAGCCGCCGGTGCGGCGGTCGAGCCGCACGAACGCGTCGAAGATCCGCTCGCGTTCGCTCTCCGGCACGCCCGGCCCGTCGTCCTCGACATAGATCGCGATGTTGCCGTGTTCGATCGCGATCCCGACGACGATCCGCGACGCCGCATATTTGCTCGCATTGCGCAGCAGGTTGCGCATCGCGTACGACATCAGCCGCCGGTCCATCTTCACGCGCAGGTCCGACGCGATCGCGATGCGCGACTCGATCGCGCGCTCCGGATACAGCAGCTGCGCGTCGCTGACCTGGTGCTCGAACCACGCGACCGGCGCGGTCAGCTCGAGGTTCGACTGCAGCGAGCTGTATTCGAGCCGCGCGTACGTGAGGCTCATGTCGATCAGTTCCTCGAGTTCCGTCACGTCCTGCGCGATGCTCTCCAGCGCACCGTGGTATTCGGCGGCCGAGCCCGGCTCGCGCAGCATCTCGAGCGCGAAGCGCACGCGCGCGAGCGGCGTGCGCAGCTCGTGCGAGATCCCGTTCGTCAGGTCGCGCTGCGCGGCGATCAGCCGCTCCATGCGCATCGCGAGCGCATTCAGCGTGCGCGCGAGCGGGCCGATGATCACGCTGTGCGACTCGCGTGCGCGCGTGTTGAAGCGCCCGCCGGTGAAATCGATCGCGCGCTCGCGCACCATCACGAGATCCGACCAGACCGGCCGCATCCACCGATACGCGGCGAGTGCGGGCGCGGTGAACACGAACGCGAGCACGATCCAGATATCGCCCGGCAGCGCGTCGAACGCATGCCACACGACTTCCGGCGACAACACCACGCACAGCGCGAGCGCCGGCACCAGCGCGGTCAGCAGCACGAGGCCGAGCAGGTGCAGGTAGGTGCGCACGTACAGGCGCGACCAGCTCGGAATGCGGTCGGCGCGCGTGTCGGTCCACGCGCGGCGGAAATGCAGCCAGCGCCATTTGACATAGCGCAGCGCGGAAAGCGGCGCTGCGTCGGGGTGCGAACGGGTGCGTCGGATCATCGCGGCTTCCGGCTATCGTGCGATGCGGGGACGCGGCGGCCGACGGCGTCGCGCCAGGGTGGCGTCATTCCCACGCATGCTTGCTGAACTGGTAACCCTTGCTGCGGATCGTCTTGATCCGCTGCGGGTTGCCTGCATCGTCGTGCAGCTTGCGGCGCAGCTTCGAGATGCGCCCGTCGATCGTGCGGTCGAGGCCGTCGAATTCGACCCCGCGCAGCTGCAGCATCAGGTCGTCGCGGCTGACGACCTCCCCCGCACGGCACACCAGCACCCACAGCAGGTCGAACTCGGCCGACGTGAGGTCGGGCGAGCCGCCGCCGGGCAGCACGACCGAGCGGTCGGTGCGGTCGATCGAGAACTGGCCGAATGTGTAGCGCTCCGGCTGCGACGCGGCGCCCTCGGCCGCGCGCGCGGGCACGCGGCGCAGCTGCGCCTTGATCCGCGCGAGCAGGATGCGCGGCTCGACCGGCTTGTGCACGTAGTCGTCGGCGCCGAATTCGAGGCCGAGCAGTTCGTCGAACGGCTCGTCGCGCGCCGTCACCATGATGATCACGCCGTCGTATTGCTTGCGTGCCTCGCGGCAGATCTCGAACCCGTCCTTGCCCGGCAGGTTCACGTCGAGAATGACGAGATCCGGGCGCGTGGACAGGATCGCCGGCACGGCGGCGTCACCATGCAGCACAGTGTCGACTTCATAGTCGTTCTTGCGCAGGTAGCCGGCGATCAGCGTGGACAGGCGGGTGTCGTCTTCGACGAGCAGGATGCGAAAGGGCATGGGCAACGGTCGGATCGTACGGGGAGACCGCGGCGGCGGCAGGCTTGCGCCGGCTGCCGGCCATCGGTCGAAACGTACCGCATGATACTGCGCCCACCGCTCGCCTGTTTGCCCGACCGATAAATAAGGGCGCGATTGCTGCCGCGCTTGACGAACCGGCGCCGAAACGGTTCCATACGGGCTCTTTGGAAACCGGGCCGCCCGCCCTGCCTCGCACGCGATGAACTATCAGCCGATCCTCGAACGCATCCATACCGAACTCGCCCCCTGGATCGGCCAGGGACGCGTCGCCGACTACATTCCCGAGCTCGCGAAGGTGCCCGCCGACAAGTTCGGGATGGCCGTCGTGACGCTGGACGGAAACGTTTACACGGTCGGCGACGCGCGGGAGCGCTTCTCGATCCAGAGCATCTCGAAGCTGTTCGCGTGCACGCTCGCGTTCCAGTTGCTGGGCGACGCGCTGTGGGAACGGGTCGGCCGCGAGCCGTCGGGCACCGCGTTCAATTCGCTCGTTCAGCTCGAAAGCGAGCGCGGCAAGCCGCGCAACCCGTTCATCAACGCCGGCGCGCTGGTCGTCACCGACGTGCTGTGCCGCCGCTTCGTCAGGGCCGAGACGGCGCTCGTCGAGTTCGTGCGGCGGCTGATCGGCGCGACCGACCTCGACTACGATTCGCGCGTCGCGCTGTCGGAACTGCAGCACGCGGAACGCAACCGCGCGATGGCGCATTTCATGGCGAGCTTCGGCAACATGCAGATGCCGCCCGATACGGTGGTCGACGCGTATTGTCGCCAGTGCGCGATCACGATGAACTGCGTCGAGCTGGCGCAGGCCGCGCTGTTTCTTGCGAACGGGGGCGTCGCGCCCGTTACCGGCGAGCGGGTCGTCGACGCGAGTTCGGCGAAGCGGCTGTCGGCGCTGATGCTGACCTGCGGCACCTATGACGCGGCGGGCGACTTCGTATATCGCGTCGGCTTGCCTGCCAAGAGCGGTGTCGGCGGCGGGATCGTCGCGGTGCTGCCGGGGGAGATGGCCGTGTGCGTGTGGGCGCCGGGGCTCGATGCGAACGGGAACTCGCTGGCGGGGACGTTGGCGCTGGAGTGGTTGACGACTTATACGGAAAGGTCGATTTTTTGACGCACAGAATTCACGCGCAACGCATTCTTCGCAATGTGACGATCGATTCGGCACACACCGGCACGTTGAATCGGGAATTCGTTCTCGGGCAGCAATCGACCCGGAGGACACGCTCGCAACGCCCGAAACCGGACATCGCACCCGTCATGAATCGAGCGCGACAACCGATCGCATCGGAACATTGAGCGAGCAAGATTCGGATAGGCCGGCGCAAATCCGGCCACGCAGCTAGAAGGCGCTCTTTATCACGCCCCCGTCGGCTCGCAACGCAGCGCCGGTCGTCGCCGACGAAAGCGGGCTGGCGATATACGCCACGAGGGACGCCACTTCCTGCGGCGAACCGAATCGCTTGATGAGCGATGTGGGACGGACCTTCTCGAAGAATTCCTTTTCGAACGCTTCAAACGATTTGCCGTCGGCCTTCGCGAGCGTCTCGACGAATTCGCCCACGCCGCGCGATTTCGTCGGCCCCGGCAGGATGCTGTTGACCGTGATACCCGTGCCGGCAACGGCTTCGGCCAGCCCGCGCGCAACCGCGATCTGCGCGGTCTTCGTCACCCCGTAGTGGATCATTTCGGCCGGAATCTGCACCCCGCTTTCGCTCGAAATGAAAATGATGCGCCCCCAGTCGGCCTGCTTCATTGCCGGCAGAAACAGCCGGGCGAGGCGTACGCCACTCAGGACGTTGACCTCGAAGAAACGCTTCCAGTCCGCGTCAGGAATCTCTTCGAATGGCTTGGGCTCGAAGATGCCGAGGTTATTGATCAGGATTTCCACACCCGGATAGCGTTGCGCCAGTTCGTCGGCCGCTTCGGCCGTACTCAGGTCGCCCGCAAATCCAGCCACATCGCCGCCGGTATCCGCTTTCAGTTGCGCGACTACGTCATCGACAGATGACCGGGAGCGTCCGTTCACGATCACACGAGCGCCTTCCTGGGCCAGCGTGCTGGCGATAGCGAGGCCAATGCCGGCTGTGCTGCCGCTCACCAGTGCGAGTTTGCCTGTCAGATTCAGGTTCATGAGTGATTCCTTTTTCCGTGGACAAAGTAGACGTGACGACATCGAGTCTCGAACGACTGGATGTCGCCAACAGGTTTACGTACGCGTAATCGATGCGCCGCCATCGACCAGCGAGGCAGTGCCGGTGACAAAGGACGAATCGTCGGATGCGAGATAAAGCACTGAACGCGCCAGTTCTTCCGGCTTTGCCACGCGCTTGAGCGCATGCAGTCCGGTCACGAACGCCTGCGATTCTTGAGTGTCGTTCATGCCGCGATACATCTCCGTGTCCACGGCACCCGGCAACACCGCGTTGACCCGCACGCCTTGCGCGCCGTACTCCGCGGCGAGTGCCTGCGTCAAGCCGATCAGCCCGGCCTTGCTCGCCGCGTAGGCCGCCGTGCCGGGAAACGCGAACGAGTAACCGACGAAGGTCGACGTGAAGATGATCGATCCGCCGCCTTGCTTCAGCATTTCGGGAATCTGGTGCTTCGCGCCCAGGAAGGCACTGGTCAGATTGGTCGCCAGCGCGGCGTTCCAGCCTGCTTCGGAAATACCGGTGGTCGGGCCCATCTCGCCGAGCGTACCTGCGTTGTTATAGGCGATGTCCAGACGGCCGAAGCGGCTCACTGCAAGCGCGACCAGCGCTTTCGCGAAGTCCTCCGACTGTACGTCGCCGGCCAGATACGCGGCTTCGCCGCCTTCGCTGGCGATCTCCGCCGCGAGCGCTTCGAGTTCCGCGGCGCGCCGCGCCGCAATGACCACCTTGGCGCCTTCCTTCGCGAACAGCTTTGCAGTGGCGCGGCCAATACCTGCGCTGGCACCCGTCACGATGGCGACTTTTCCTGTCAAACGTTGCATTTCCAATCTCCTGATCCGCTGCGTCGGCCAGCGCCCGATGCGTTGGCCCGTGAGAGCAATATAGGCTTCAGTCTTGATTGCAGAAAGGCATAAAAAATGGTCCTATCATTAAGTTTTTGTGAATGATCGAGGATTGGTATGGATCGCCTTCGCGCCTTCGAGGTTTTCGTGACGGTGGTGAGCCGTGGCGGCTTCGCGCGCGCGGCGGAAGCGCTCGGCACGTCGCCGGCCAACGTCACGCGGTACGTGCATGAACTGGAAGCGCACCTCGGCACGCGCCTCCTGAATCGCACGTCACGCACGCTGTCCCTGACGGAGGGCGGCGAGACACTCTACGCCCGCTGCAAGTCCATCCTCGACGAGGTTGCGGAGACGGAGGGGCTTGTGTCATCCGCGTCGGTCGAACCACGTGGACGACTGCGCATCAATGCGCCCGTGAGCTTCGGCATTCTGTATCTGGCGCCGCTATGGCCCGGCTTCATGCAGAAATATCCGCGAATCGAACTCGACATCGGGCTGATCGACCGCGTCGTCGATATCGTCGACGAGGGCTACGATCTCGCCATTCGCATCTCGCGCGCCGGCTCGACCAACCACGCGGCACGCAAGCTGGCGACATCGCAAAACATCTTGTGTGCGTCGCCGGCCTATCTGGCCCGCTTCGGACATCCGACCGCGCTGACGGACCTGGTCGAGCATCGCTGCATCGGGTACACATATGCGGCCACTGGCGACGAATGGGAACTGATCGATGGTAACGGCAAGACCCATCCTGTGAGGGTCGACTGCCATATGCATACCAATAACGGCGATACGGCGCGCTCGGCAGCGCTCGCCGGGCAAGGGCTGATCTGGCAACCCACGTTCCTGATCAACGACGATCTGCGTGCAGGCAAACTCGTTCACGTGTTGCCTGAGTATCGTCTACCCGAGATCGACATACTTGCTGTCTACCCGAGCCGCCGACACTTGAGCGCCAGAGTGCGCGTCATGATCGATTTCCTGGTCGATGCGTTCGGTGGCGTGCCGCCGTGGGACCGGGATGACGGAAATCGGGCAGGCGCCACGCCGGCGATGCGTTGAAGGCGCATCCCGAACATGCGTCCGCCATGTTCGGGCATTCAGGCTGCGGGAGCGCGATCGTTCCGTGCTCTGGCGCGCGGACATCGGATGACGGCCCCGGCCAGCCTTTGACCACGGTCGGCGACTGTCTGGAAATTTCAGCATCTCCGGACATGGAATGCGCGCGAAAGCCCGTCACCTCGGCGCAGGCGACATTCGAATGTCGATGCGATAGAACCCGCCGACATCCACGACTGGCCGAACCCGGTCCGACGGCGAAGATCGCGCCGCATTGTTGGAGTCCGCGGACCGTCATTCCATACGTTGCAAATTTGATTATTGACGGGTGTCCGTTGCGGGCCGCACGCCCCGTGGGGGAAAGTCGAACGAGAGAAACGGCATCGCTAGTCTGCAACGCAATGGGCGCGCTCTCCTGCCCCGTGGAAACGGGCCATGTCACGCGCGGGAGACACTCCGAATTGGCGTGCATATTCACGGCTGAATTGACTCGGGCTTTCATAGCCCACGCTAAAGCCGACGCCTGCGACATCTCCTTGTTGCGCTAAAAGCCGGGCGCGAGCGGTCTGGAGGCGGATTTGCTTTTGATATTGAAGCGGGCTCATGGCGGTTGCCGCCTTGAAATGGCGGTGGAAAGATACTGGGCTCATCCCTGCCAACGCGGCCAGGCGTTCGACCCGCACCGACTCCGAAAAATTGGTGCGCAGCCATGTGATGGCACGACTCACCTGCGAGAGGCGGCTGTCCGCCATGGCAATCTGGCGGACCATGGGGCCACACGGGCTTTGCAGAATCCGCCAGAACACCTCGCGCCGGATCATGGGCGCAAGGACTGCAATGTCCTCCGGCCGGTCGAGCAACCTGACCAATCTCCACATCGCATCAAGCAAATCGGGCCCAGCGTGGTTGACCTCCACGCCGGCGGCGCCGCCCTGTGGCGCCATTGGCTCGGCGATCAAGCTCGCGAGCATGCCCAAGTCCAGGTCCAGCGTGACGGCGGAGTATGGCGCCTGGGTGACCTGCCCTGTCGCTGGCAGGTCCACGGACACGGCTACGTAGTCGCCCGGCACGATGTCGAATAGCCGGCCTCCGAGCACCGTCCGCTTTGCCCCTCCGAGGATTAGGGCCAAAACCGGCCGGTGGACCACGTAGGTGACCACCGAAAGATCCGTCTCGACATAAAGCGTCAGCCCGCCAACGGCGGTTTCAGTCGGGCCTTCCCCGCCATGGCGCTCGACCAGCGCGCGAAGTTCGTACAAGTGGTCCAAGCCTGCCTCCAAACACCTCAGGGCATTGCACCCGCTCCGGAAACACCAATTGACAGGATTGTGCAAGAGATTGGCGGCATTGCGCTACCGCCGCGAACGGTCGCTGCGATTCAATGGAGCGTCCCAAACGCAGAATTGAACGAGGAAACCGTATGACGCACACGCCTCAAAAACCAATCGGTTCAGGCTTCGGCCCCGCCTCGACCGCCGACGAGGTGATCCGTGGCATCAATCTTACGGGCAAGACCGTCGTGGTAACCGGCGGCGCTTCAGGTATCGGAATCGAGACCGTCCGTGCATTTCGTTCCGCAGGCGCCAGGGTCATCGTGCCGGCCCGCGATACAGCCCAGGCCGAAGCAGCCCTCGCGACCATGCCTGACGTCATCGTGGAAGCGATGGACTTGCTGGAGCCTGCAGCGATAGACAGATTCGCCAGTCGCGTACTGTCGCTGACGGACACGCTGGACATTCTTGTCAACAACGCTGGAGTCATGGCCGCACCGCTGACACGCGATGCGCGCGGCTACGAAATGCAGTTCGCGGCCAACCACCTCGGCCATTTCCAACTCACCTGCCGGCTATGGCCCGCACTCGTGCGCGCGGAGGGGGCTCGCGTCGTAGCGCTCAGCTCCTACGGACATCGCCGCGCCGGCATCGATTTTCGCGACCCTCATTTCGAGCGTCGTGAGTACGACCGATGGATAGCCTACGGCCAGGCCAAAACCGCGAACGCCTTGTTCGCCGTCGCGCTGGATTCAATCGGCCGGCACTGGAACGTGCGCGCATTCGCCGTCCATCCCGGTGGCATTGCCACCCCGCTAGCGCGCCACATGCTGCCCTCCGAGATCGAAGCGAGCCGGATCTTCGATGCCGAGGGCAAGCCGGTCATTGATCCGGAAAACAACAAGAAGACGCCCGAACAGGGGGCGGCCACCTCCGTGTGGTGCGCGACGAGCCCTCAACTAGCCGGCATGGGCGGCGTCTACTGCGCCGATTGCGACATCGCCATCGCGCTTCCCAGCGACGGGAGCCCTGAAATGCACGGCGTCAGGCCCCGTGCCATCGACCCCGTCTCCGCCGGCCGTTTGTGGCAGCTCAGCGAACAACTGACGGGCGTGACGCTGGATTGAGCAAATTCGATGCGACTCGGGACAACCAGTCGCGCCTTATCACCAACCACTATGGCAACGTAGCCAGGAGAAAAAACATGCGAACGGTATCACTCGGAAGCCAAGGCATGGCGGTCAGCGCGCAAGGCCTTGGGTGCATGGGTATGAGCACTACCTACGGGCCCAGCGACGAGCACGAAAGCCTTGCAACCCTCATGCGCGCCCTCGACCTCGGTGTGACGTTCTTTGATACGGCGGAGGTCTACGGCCCATTCATGAACGAGGAGCTTCTCGGCAAGGCCTTCATAGGCAAGCGCGACAAGGTCATCCTGTCGACCAAGGCAGGATTTCGCTACACCGAGCACGGCAAGCTCGCCATGGAAGGTGAGAAGCCCTTGGTCACGGGCGATCCGTCGCATATCCGAAAGTCGGTCGAAGGATCGCTGCGACGCCTGAGGACCGACGTCATCGACCTCGTCTACCTGCATCGCATCGATCCGGCAACGCCGATCGAAGTGACGATCGGCGCGCTAGCCGACCTCGTGCACGAAGGCAAGATCCGCTACCTCGGCCTTTCCGAGGCATCGGCAAAGACGATCCGGAAAGCCCACGCGGTTCATCCGCTCACGGCCGTCCAAATGGAATATTCGCTGTTCGAGCGTGGCGTCGAGCACAACGATGTGCTGGCGACCGTCCGAGAGCTGGGAATCGGTTTTGTCTCCTACTCGCCGCTCGGCCGAGGCTTCTTGACCGGTGCGCTGAAGCATCTGGATAACCTGCATCCGACCGACTTCCGCCGGTTCGATCCGCGCTTCCTGGGAGAGAACCTCCAGTCCAATCTACTGTTGGTCGACCGCATCACCGAGATCGCTGAAGCAAAGGGCGTCATGCCGTCTCAGCTCGCCCTTGCATGGGTGACGAGTACCGGAACGGTGCCCATTCCGGGAACGCGACGCATCAGGTATCTCGAAGAGAACGTCGCCGCCGTCGATATCACGCTGACCCAGGACGAGATGAACGCCCTGGATGCGGCCGCTCCGTTCGGCGCTGCAGCTGGCGAGCGCTATTCGTCCGGAATGATGGCCACACTCGGTCATTAGGACAGCAACCCGCAGGAGGCGCCGCGAGCGTTTGCGCAGGCGGTGATCGACGTTGACAGGTTTTGATCCGGCAGACTCCGGCCTTGAAGGCGCGCGCCTCAGCCAGACTGTGGTCAACACGACGTAAGTAACCAGGGGCCGCGCCACGACGTATACGAGCTGTGGCCTGTCGGACATCTTGCGATTTCGCGCAAGTTTGAAAGATGCATAACTCTTGTTCTCGGGAGCGGGTTTGCTTCGTAACTCCCCGCCGTGCACCACGACTCCCGCCCATCCTATTCGCCCAAAGCGGTGCGGTACGCGATCCGGCTTCCAACGAGGGCTACGATTCTGTTCGTCCAGGTAGAGCAGCCACGGAGACCTGACTGCCGGCGAGCATCCTGTTGGCTCGGCGCACGAACACCCAGTGCCAAATCCAGAGGAGAACCGCAACTCCGCCGGCGACGGTGCCAATGGTATTGGGTATTAGCGAAAGAACCTGGGCAAGACACCACCCGATGCCGCTGATCCGGCCGAACGAGCGCAAACCCGACAGAGCCGGATTGATACGAGACTCCGCTTCCAGGGACTTCGCGACGTTGGAAATAATGAAGAAGTCCTCGATGAAGTTGTATGGCAAGAGGAACATGAGCCAGACGCTGTTGGGTTCGGCCGCACGCGATCCTCGGTTGACCGATTTCAGGGTGGTCCTGAGGTCGCTCGCGTAGGCATAGACCAGCGCCAGGAAAACCGCGATGACGACGATGCCACCGATCGGCCCAAGCATCTCCATTTCGCCGAGAACGCCTCCGCCTTCAGCGGGATAGATAAGGGGATAGGCGAGCCCAAAGGCAATGGGGATGCTCAGAATGGCTTTGAGAATGGTCCGCGCAGTCGTGCTCATGTATATCGGCTGGAGTAGGTGCGTTGTCGCAGGCAGCATAGCGAACGATCATCCTCGCCGTGCGATTATTTCCTGATATATACCGCCTTTTCTCGCGACTCCAGCCGAGCGGTGTTCTCGATTGATTCGACCCGTTCGATGGCAGGAATGCAGCCCGCCGAGAGGTGCGCCTCCTGTGCGACGGTCAGCACACGCTGGAGAGCTTCCGTTCCTAGAGGTGCTTGCGAACGTCACCGTCAAGCGCTTGCTTGACGACTCGTGTTCCGCAGTTCGTCCCGGGCCAATGCGCGTTAGCCTCGATCTCCCGATCGAATATCCGCCGTCCGCTGAGCACAACGGTCACTCGTTCCGAACATCCGATCGCTTGTCCTCCCTCCGCGGATCGATTGCAGCGACCGAAAGCCGGGCGCACCACGTGACTGACCTGGCTCCAGCACCCAGCCCGACCTGCGCCCCCAACGGCAAGCAATGGTCAGAGATCTCCGCGCACTTCACCGGTTCCCAGCGCGCTGCGCTGCCGGTTGACTTCCGCCCAAAGCTCATCGCTGTCGTCATTGCGCAGCACGACCATCCAGTCCAGTTGATCGTCGGTCACGCCGAAGTATTCCAGGATTTCCCGGCGAACCGCATCGACGAACTGCGCATATTCCGGGGTTGCCTGCGCCTGCGCGTGCAGGGCGTCGTATGCGGCATCGTCCGCGCCGCCGCCGTGCTCGTCGATATAGCGCGAGATCCACTGGTCCAGTTCGCGGTCGTAATCGGCCTCGGCGCGCATCGCTTGCACAGCCGTGTAGAAATCCAATTGCGCAAACGCGGCGATTGCCGCCGTTGTCGCCTCGTCGAAGGTAGTCGTCATTCCATCTCTCATGTCGGTCATGGCACATCATCGCACGGGCCGCACCCGGGCAGATGCCGCGATTCCGGACGGTGCAACACACCGCCTCGCGCCACCGGTCGACCGGAGCAAAGGCACCGTGAGCGGGGGCACGTCTTCCAGTGCGCCACTCATCGGGGCCGCCCGGCAACAGGACACTCATTTTGCCGCATTGCGAGCACAGTGAAGAAAGCAACCGGGCGCGGCAAATCGCGGAACAAGTTTCGTGCGTATCGCCGCAGGCGTCACACCGGTACTCAAGCGCCAATGCGGGTGCCGGTCGTGCATGACTCGTAATGGCCGAATCGAACGCCGTTGGATACCTCCCCGGCGGTCCGTTGCCGGTTGAATCCGCTCCCCTTGCCGAAAAGCCCACTCGTCGGTCAGTCGAATAGCCTTCGGCCCATGATCTGCGCGCCGGACACACGAGCCTGTCAACCACAGACCCGCCGCTCCTGCGGCAAAGCGGAGTGGCCTGCGCTGCTGCGCAAGCTGGACCGCATCGCCCCTCTTGTCGCCGCTGAAAAAGCGCAAGCCCGGCGCGAAGCCGGGGTGACGGAAACGCGCCGCTGTAATCGCCCTCAGGCCGACGATGCCGCCGACGCATTGCCGCCCGCGCGGCGACGGTACAGCCCGAGCGTCGCGCAAAAGCCGCAGAGCGCAGCGAAGCTCAGCCAGTAGCCGGGTGCGGCCTTGTCATGCAAGACCTGAATCAGATACGTCGATACGGCCGGCGTAAAGCCGCCGAACAGCGCCGTCGCGAGACTGAACGCCAGCGAGAAGCCCGCGACGCGCACTTCGACCGGCATCACTTCGGTGAGCGCGGCGACCATCGCGCCGTTATACATGCCGAAGAAGAACGAGAACCACAGCAGCACGATCAGCATGCGCGCGAAGCTCGGTGCATCGGCGAGCCAGGACAGCGCCGGATAAGCCGTGAAGATCGTCAGCGCGGAAATGGCGAGTAACAGCGGTTTGCGGCCAATGCGGTCGGAAATCGTGCCGCCGATCGGCAGCCAGACGAAATTCGACGCAGCCACGAGCAGCGTCACCATCAGGCTGTCGGAGGTGGACAGCTTCAGCACCGACTTCCCGAAGGTCGGCGTATACACGGTGATGAGATAGAAGGTGGTGGTAGTCATCGCCGTCAGCAGCATGCCGCCGATGACGGTGCGCCAATTGCCGAGCAGCATCGCAAAAATCTCGCGCGCCTGCGGATGATGCCGCCGCGCTTCGAACGCCGCGGTCTCCTGCAGCGAGCGGCGCAGCACGAACAGGAACGGCACGATCGCGCAACCGATGAAGAACGGCACGCGCCACCCCCATGCAGCGATCTGCTGCGCGGACAGCCACTGGTTCAATCCGTAACCGATGGCCGCCGCCACGACGATGGCGACCTGCTGGCTCGCCGACTGCCAACTCGTGTAAAAACCCTTGTTGCCGGGCGTCGCCATTTCCGCGAGATAGACCGACACGCCGCCCAGTTCCGCGCCCGCCGAGAAGCCCTGCAACAGACGCCCGAGCAGCACGAGCGCTGGCGCGACCAGGCCGATGGTCGCGTACCCCGGCACGCAGGCAATCAGAACGGTGCCGCTCGCCATGATCGACAGCGTAACGATCAGCCCGGTGCGCCGCCCGACCTTGTCGATATACGCGCCGAGAAAGATCGCGCCGAGCGGACGCATCAGGAAGCCCGCGCCGAACACAGCGAAGGTGAGCATCAGAGACGCGAACTCGCTGGTGGACGGGAAAAAGATCTTCGCGATCGAGGTCGCGTAGAAGCCGAACAGAAAGAAATCGAACTGTTCGATGAAATTGCCGCTGGTCACGCGCAACACGGCGGCGGCCCTCGTCATGGGCGAAATGCCGGGCGTGGCAGCGATCGATTCTGTGCGGTTCATTGCGTCTCCTGCTTCTTGTCTATGATGATGGGCGCCCACGCGCCCTGGTGTCTGCTAATCCGAACCGAGGTTCAGCGTGCTGCGTTGCCGCTTCTCTAGCGACGATTTGAGCAATGCCGCCGAGCGGAAGATGCCGTGCGCGAACTTGCCGTAAGGCAGCGTGGCGAACAGCGCCATCACGATGCCGAGATGAATCGCGAGCAGCGACGGCATCGCCGAGGTCGTGCGGAGCGCGAGCAGCGCGAGACCGGATGCGCTCGTCAGAAGCAGGAGCGCGATGAAGCCGCGGTCCATCGGACGCTGACGGGGATCGCCCCGCTCCGGAACGCGTTTCAGGTTCAGCCACAGCAGTCCCGCCGGCCCCGCAATCAGCCCGATGCCGCCCGCCGTTCCCATCAGCACCGGCACGCTCAGAAACGGATACGGCGCTTCCAGACCGAATGCATAGTGATAGAGCGTCGCGACTGCGGTTGCCGCAAAGCACAGCATGAAGCCGTAGAACGTCAGGTGATGGAAGCGACGCCGCGCCAGCGTGAAGGCATCGTCCTCTTCGTTGCAGCCGTCGCCGTGGCCGCCGTCCAGGTACTTGAGCGTCAGCGCGTTCCTGGCCGCTTCCGCGACGGCTGGCGCGCTCGCGCTCGCCGTTCCTGCCGACACGTCGCGCCAGAAGCGCGTGACGCCGAGACCGAGCGCAAGAATGGCGAACAGGAAAACGATGCCGAACATCGCCGCGAGCAGGCCGTGCGGGAAGATCGCGTAGAAGTTCGCCGGCGCGACATCGCCCGACAAGCCGCCGCGCAATGCCGTACCGAGCAGCAGAAACAGCGCGATTCCGGCCGCCAATGCAACCGACAAAGTCAGGCCGTTTCGCTTGTACAGCGCGCCGAACGACGCAGGAAACGCGTATTCGGTGTAGGTTTCGAGCCGGACTTCGGCCATCGCTTTCGGCACGTTCACGCCGAATTCGTGCGGCGGCGCGTATTGGCACGCGTGATAGCACGCGCCGCAGTTGTGGCAGAGATTCGCCAGATAGTTGACGTCCGCCTTGCCGAATTCCAGGCGGCGCGTCATGGCCGGGAACACCGCGCAGAAGCCTTCGCAATAGCGGCAGGCGTTGCAGATCTGCATCTGCCGTGCCACTTCGGTTTCGCCGGCGCTCATGTGTACGATGGGGATCACGCGCGCCGTGCTGCCGTGTGGAGTTTTTTTCGTATCGACCGAGCACGCCGTGCGCGCGCGTTCGGGCGCGAGCGGGTCAGACTGCTGCACTGGTTGCCTCCGTTGTCTTGAGCGCGGCGCGTGCGGCCTGCGTCCCGGCAATGCGCCCGAAGGCCGTGCCGATCGACATGCCGACGCCCGCCGTATAGCCCTTGCCGAGCACGTTGCCGGCCATCATTTCGCCGGCGACGAACAGGTTTTCACTGGCGTTGCCGCCGAAGTGAACCTGCGCGCGGTCATTGGTCTTGAGTCCGAGATACGTGAACGTGATGCCTGGCCGCAACGCGTAACCGTAGAACGGCGGTGTCTCGATGCGGCGGGCCCAGTGTGTCTTGGGCGGCGCGAGGCCTTCGGTGTGGCAGTCGTCGAGCGCGGTGTGGTCGAAGGTGCCGTCGCGGCACGTATCGTTGTAGCGCGTGAGCGTTTCCATGAAGCGCGCCTCCGGCAGCCCGAGCTTGCGCGCGAGTTCCGGCAGCGTGTCGGCCTGTGCGCCCGGAAACACCGGCGGCATGAAGCGGCCGATTGCTTTCGAGTCGATGATCGAATAGCCGATCTGCCCCGGCTGATGCGCAACGAGCCGTCCCCAGATTGCATAGCGCTTCGGCCAGAAATCCTCGCCTTCGTCGTAGAAGCGCTCGGCGTCACGATTCACCACGACGCCCAGCGACACGCAGTCGATGCGTGTGCAGATTCCGCCGTCATACAGCGGCGCGCGTGCATCGATGGCGACGCAATGCGACTGGGACGGATCGCCAATCATGTCCGCACCAGCGTCGGCCATATGCTTGATGAGCACGCCCTTGTTGAAGCGCGTGCCGCGAATCAGGAAGTTGTCGGCGGGCCATTCGCCGCGCTCGTTTTGCCCCCACGCTTCGCGCAGCCATTCGCGATTCGATTCAAAACCGCCTGCCGCCAGCACGCAAGCGCGCGCCTCGAAGCGCTGGCTGCCGCTGCGCGCCGCGATGAAGAGACTGCCGTCGAGTTCAAGCGAATCAACGGGCGTTTCATAGCGGATATCGACGCCGAGCGCTTCGGCGCTGCGGTAATACGCGTTGACGAGCGCCTTGCCGCCGCCCATGAAGAACGCGTTGGTGCGTGCCACGTGCAGCGCACCGGACAGCGGCGGCTGGAAGCGCACCCCATGCTTCTGCATCCACGGCCGGCACGACGACGACGCGCGGATCGTCAGCCGCGCGAGATGCTCGTTCGTGATGCCACCGGTGACTTTCAACAGGTCCTGCCAGAATTCCTCTTCCGGATAGGCGTCGACGAGAACGTCTTGCGGCGCATCGTGCATGCAGCGCAGATTGCGCGTGTGTTGCGAGTTGCCGCCGCGCCATTCGCGCGGCGCGGATTCGAGAAGCAGGACCGAGGCGCCCGCTTCGCGCGCCATCAATGCGGCACACAGCGCGGCATTGCCTCCTCCGATTACGAGCACATCGACCATCAGACTTGCCTCCTTTTGGACAAATCGTAAAGGTCTCGTGCCCGCGTCGCTACCAGCCAGCCGTCAACGGGTCTTCACTTTTTGTGAAGGCTGAGGTTCCCGCAGCCGCGCACCGGGCCAGCGGCCTTCCTGCACCAGTCGACGGGCGACATCGGCGAGCACCACGCGCGCAGCGAGACCGGCGGGAGACAGTTCGTCATCGGAGATGCTGGCGAGCATGTTGGGCCGCGTGGCGTATTTTTCAGCGACGGGCACGCTCGTCAGTATCACGTTCTCGGGCCTTGCGAGCGCCGCGCCCGGTTGTATCGTCGCGCCGATGCCGGTGCGGACGAAGTCCATCAGGAGCGCAAGGCCGTCGACTTCGGCGACGATGTTCGGCTCGTACTCGGCGCGCCTGAACGCCGATAACAGCAGCGAACGCAGCCCGTGCGTGCCGCTGGGGAGAATCAGCGGAAGCCTGCCAAGATTTTTCAGCCGGACGGACGCGCTCGTCGGCATGCCATCGAGATCGCCCGCGCCGATCAGGAACAGCCGCTCGTCCAGCAGCGGCAGCACGCTCCATCGTTGCGCGGACTCCTCATGGAACAGCACGGCGAGATCGATCTGACGCGCGCTCAACATGGACGCAAGATAGCCGGAGAGACTTTCGACCATGTGCAACCGTACATCGGGATAGCGCGAGCGCATGGCCTGCATGAATGCGACACCCAGCACGCTCGCCGTGCTCGGCGCCATGCCGACGCTGACATGGCCCGACAGACGGGCCGAGCGTGCGGCAAGCGCGGCATCGTCGATATGCCGCAGCGCGAGTTGCGCCTGACGCCAGAACGCCAGACCTGCATCGGTCGGAACGACGCCCGCCGAGGTGCGTTGCAGCAAGCGCGTGGACAGTTCGCCTTCGAGACGGCTGATCTGCTGACTCAGTGCCGAGGTCACCACGCCGAGTTCCAGCGCTGCCTTGCCCATGCTTCCGTGTTCGACGACACTGAGAAAATAGCGTAGTTGTCTGAGTTCCATTCCGCGCTCGATCAGGAGGATTGGGCGGATATTTTGACAGAACGTCGTCGGGTAATCCTCAGTGTCGAGGTTGGATCTTTACAGCACGTGCGTCTCTGCAGCAGTCGCACATATCCGGCAGAGACCAACCCCTTACTGCCACCGCTCTCTTCGAGAACAGGCGCTGATCGCTCCATACGCGCTTACCGAAGCCACCCTGGCTCGAGCTTCGACCGAAGCTAACCCCGCGTGCCGCTTTTGACGAATGCCAATCGGCTCCACATCACACCCGCACGCCGATTTCCACGCTGTACGGATTCGGTCTGGACATTCAGCACATTGCGCAAGCCATGAGCATTTGCGAGCTGCATGGTTTCTTCCGCTGAGACGTCGAACATCCGTCGTCCTTCCGGAACCGGTCCGTAACGCAAGGACACGACCAGCACCGCGCCGTCGCACAGGAGAGCGCTGACGTTCGGCATCGCCCGACGACGTTCGTCTTCATCAAGGTGCATCCAGACGGCCGACAGCATCACGAAGTCAAATTCCTTTCGCCTCGTACGCAAAATCGCAAGATCCGGCAGGCTATCGTCCAGCCATTCGATCCGAGGAGACGAATGCCGCCTGATTCCCGCAACGCGCAACGCATCCACCGGTTCGACGGCTACGACCGAATGCCCCATCGCCGCGAATGCAGCCGCATCGGTTCCGATACCGGCTCCAACATCGAGAATGCAAGACGGGCGCGCGGGAACGAGATGCAGCATGGGCCGATGATGTTCCTCGAACGAGATGTCCTGCCATTGCTCGATGAGCGAATGTGCATGCTCCGCGTAGCCTTCCGTGCCGCGTACATTGATGGACACCACCGTTCTCCAAATGTCGGTGTTTCGCGAAGTTTGCCAGATTGCCGGCATTTCAGTATCGCCGACCCGATGTCCAGAGCTGAACGAACCCGGTCGTCCAGGGCGGTACCGCACTCGCCAGCTCGGCCGGTCTGCACCAAGATGAAATGTCGGTTTATATTGCCGGAGTTCCAACACGCTCGCGCCGGAATGGTTGACGACGTATACGGAGCGGTCGATTTTCTGAAAACACCGAAGTGGCTCATGGGAGAGCATCAGTCATGCAACCGGAACACGCTTCAGATCTCGCGACGACTCGCCATGCAGGTGCGGAAGGCAGCACGCACGCGCCGATACCCTCGATCGTTCCGGCACAAACCGCGCTGATCGTGATGCACTACCAGACCGACATCCTCGGCCTCTTTCCGTCAGTCGCCCCCACCCTGCTCGCCAATACGCGCAAGCTGTGCGATGCAGCCCGGGCGAGCGGTGTCCACGTCTGCTTCGCGAATCTCCGCTTCAGCCCCGGCTATCCGGAAGTCAGCCCCCGCAACAAGAACGGGCAAGGGATCAAGCAACTCGGCCTGTTCGTCGACGACGGCCCGTGCCCGGAGCTCGGCCGGCTAGACAGCGAGCCGCTGACTATCGCGCATCGCGCGAGCGTGTTCTTCCGCACCGACCTGCAGGCGCGGCTCATCGCGCGGGGTATCGATACGCTGATCCTGGTCGGGATTGCGTCGACCGGCGTCGTGCTGTCGTCGGTCGCACACGCCAGCGACGCGGATTTCCGGCTGTATACGGTGAAGGACTGCTGCTACGACCCGGATGAAGTCGTGCACGAGCATCTGTTCGCGACGGCGTTCGAGACGCGCACGACGGTGCTGTCGCTCGCGGACGCGCTGCGGCTGCTCGCTTAGGCGCACGATATCCACGCCACGCCGGCCGGAACGCTTCCGGCCGGCGCCTCGCGCATTACGCCGTGCGCAACTTCGCGCGTTACTTCGCGATATACACGCCCGACGTCGGGCACGTCCCCTGCGTATTCCCGTCCGTCACGAGCGACGCCGCGCTCGGAAACTGCGCGGTCGCGTTCGTCTTGACCGCGATCCACGCTTCCGTGAAATAGCTGACGCCATTGGTCTTCGTGCACTTCAGCGACACCGCGCTGCGCGTATTGCTGCCGAACGCGCCTTCGAACGCGGACAGCAGCTGGTTGCGCGTCACCGTCTTGCCCGCGTTGGCCTGCAGGAACGCGTTGAACGACGTGTTGCCGAGCCGGCTGATCATGCCGGCCGCCTGGTTCCAGTACGCATCCGGCGACGCCGAGTTCGAGCAGGTGCCGTGCTTGAACCATTCGTGCTTGTCGAGGCACGACGCCACGCCCGGCATGTAGGTCGACAGCGTGCTGCGGGTCGCGGTGCTGACCGGATACGCATCCATGCTGCACCACTGGTGCGCGTTGTCGAGATCGACGTCGCTCTGCGGCACGCCGCAGTAGAACGGCTGGTTGCCGTCGTACCGGTTCGGCCAGAGACCATGCAGCGACAGGCTCGTCGCCGCGTACGTGCCGGCGAGGTTCGTACACTCCGGCGTGTCGTGCGACGCGCAGAAGCCGGGTTCCCACGAAGCAGCGAGCAGCAGGTAGTCGTAGCTGGTCTGCGCGACGGCGTGCAGCGAGGCGGATGCGACGGCGATTGCGGCCGCGGCGCGGGCGAGCGTCTTGAGCATGGCGTTTCCTCGGAAAAGGCTTGCGGTCGCGGGATGCGCCACAAGGTTGTCGAATGTCTGCCCGCGATTGTTGCTCGCGCAACGTGGCATCAATATGAAGGTGGACGAAGGAATTCGTAGTCGAACGCCACCCTTGTCAGCGCCGGCACCGGTACCAATACGCGCCCTTCTCCGCCGGAGACGCCGGCTCGCCCTGCAACGGAGCATCCCCACGATGACGGCCTGCCGGCCGGGCAGGCCCTATCGCGTCGCGATCGGAATGGGCAAAGCATCGAACTCGCGGACAGCATGCCCCTGCTCACGGCTCGCTGCTGCCAAGCTGCATGCGCGCACGCGCGGCCGAATCCGCGCCTTCGAGCGCGAGAATCTGTCACACGCCGATGCTCACGCGCCGGCCCTCGTCCGGCGCCACGCGATCATTTCACCGACGCGGCCTCCGATCCGCCGGACGACATCGCCGCGCTGTCCTGCTCGCGCCACGCGCGGCGCGACGCGATGATCGCCTGCACGGCCGAGCGCGCGACCTTCCACCACGCGAACGGACGCGGATCGGCGAGCATGCTGAGCGCGCGCGCATAGTCGAGCGTGAGCCCGGGCGTCCAGGCCATCGTCACCGCGCGCTTGCGGATCTGCGCGGCGACCCACAGCTCGGGCGTGAGCAGCAGCCGCACGAATGCGCCCCACCCGGCCCGCGTGCCCTTGAGCCGCCACACCGCGCCGTCGAGCGCCGCTTCGAGCGCGTTCGACACGGTGCTCGAACAGTTGCGGTGCGTGAGGTTGTACGTGACCGTCTGCCGATACGACGACCAGAACGCGGCCAGCTTCGCCGGATCGTAGTTGCGGATCCGCACGCGCACGGTCGACGGACACCACGCCTTCGACTCGGTCGCATAGTCGGGCTGGAACAGCCCGGGCACGTCGTTCTCGCGCGTCGCGCGCAGGATCCGTGTGAATTCATCGGGAGAACGATCGATCTCGACGGCCGGATACAGGCTGATGTAGATACCCTCGGGCGACTCCAGCGCCGCATGGCCGGTGGAGATCACGCCGTTGACGTCCACCGCCGCGATGTAGCGGTCGATCACCGGATAGCGCTGCGCTTCGGCCTTCGACGTGCCGGTCGGCGTCCACACGTGCACGGTCAGCGCGTGCTCGTGGTCGGCCGGCGGGCCGTCCCATTCGGATTGCGTGAAGCGCGGGAGGTCGGCAGCCGTGTCGATGTCAGGCACGATCGCCGGCGCCGGCGACGTGACGAACGCGGGGTTGCGCGTCAGCCGCCGCACGCGCGCGGCGAGGCTCAGCATGTGCATGCCGCCGAACATCAGCAGCAAGCCGAGGCAGTACGGCACGGTGCCCACATAGTGAGTCGGATACGGCTGGTAGAAGAAGATCGCGAGCAGGATCTCGACGACGCCCCACGCGAATGCGACGTGCCAGCGCCGGTAACGCACCATCCACGCGGACGTGCACTGCAGCAGCCCGTCGACGAGAAACAGCGTGCCGAAGATCATCGACAGCAGGAAGTGTCCGTGATGATGGCCCGCGAACACGAGCGCGGCGGCCACCACGACCGCGATGCCCTTCACGTAGCGCAGGATGCGCTGCCCGCCGACGCCGCTGCCGGCCACCGCGAGCGTCGCGAGCCCCTCGATCAGGAACAGCCACGCGAACAGTTCGATCGGAAAATGCAGCGCGCCGTCGAGTGCGTCGACGAAGATGCCGACGCCCGCGACGACCCACAGCCAGCCCAGCACGGTCAGTCCACGCCAGCGCGTTCGCAGATATTCGATGCCCAGCAGCAGCAACACCAGTCGTACCATGGCGCCCTCGTATTGATTTTTTCGGGATACGCGCAGATCACGCGCCTCCGGTCGTGCCGATCATGCATCGTGCGATGCGGAAGTCGGACGGTGGCAATGCTGACCGGCGCGTCATGCGTCGACATGTCCAATCACGGCCGGCGCGCTCCGCTTTCGCCGAATAATAAGATATGGCGGAGCCGGTTGAAAGCCTGGCGAAAACATTGCCGGCGGAGCCGGACGCCGGGCGTGTCGATAGAGACGGCGCGATTGGCGGGGTTGCGGCTGCTATTCCGCCGAAGGTTTCGACGTACCGTCCGGGATGGCCGCACC
Organism: Burkholderia sp. Bp8984; assembly: GCF_003853755.1. NCBI lineage: Bacteria > Pseudomonadati > Pseudomonadota > Betaproteobacteria > Burkholderiales > Burkholderiaceae > Burkholderia > Burkholderia sp. Bp8984. Next base: position 53,699 of record NZ_QTQN01000037.1, on the reverse strand, counting down.
GTTGCTCGATCAGCCGTACACGATCTAAGCTCGGCATGTCACGATGGCGATCGCAGGTCTGGATCTCACGATACAGCGCACACCGATCACCGCCGACGGCACACCCGCCCTTGGCGGACGACGCGCGTTCCGATCGGGTTCGTCGTAATCCAGGCATCCCGGAAATGACGGCCCCATTCATCCATTGCGCAACGCGGCGCCTGCGCGGCCCGCATCCCGAACGGAATACGAACATGCCCGCCTCACCGCTTCACACCCCGCCGCTCGGCCCGCAACTCAAGCGTTGGCGCACGCTGCATCGCGTGAAGCAGAGCCATGCTGCCGAGTTGTTCGGCGTCGCCCAATCGACGATCTCGCGCTGGGAAGCCGGCATCCAGCAGATGTCGCCGGACGAGCGCGCGACGGCCGAGCGGCTGCTTGCCGCGCGTCTCGATTCGGCGGGCGACCACGCGCTCGCGCGGCTGATCGCGAGCAGCACGGCGCGCATGCATCTCGTGTGTGACCTCACGCACCGTCTGCTCGCGTGCTCGCCGTCGCGCGCGGCCGAGTTCTCGCGGCCGCTGCCGACGCTGCTCGGCACGTCGCTGTGGCGCTATGCGTCGCCGGAGATCGTCCGCATGGAAGCCGCGCTCGAACCGCTCGGCTGGCACGATCACGCGGGGCCGCCGAGCGTCGAATTCGCAACCGGCGCCAATGCGTCGCGCGTCGTGCCGATCCGCGGCAGCACCTGCCGATGGACGCGGATGACGCTGTCGGACGGCTCCGCCGCGCGCCTCGTCGAAACGCTATAGCACGCGCGGCGGTCGCGGGGTACGAGCGCGGCGCGCATATTTCATGCGTCGACGCAGCGCGGCCGCACGGCGTACGCTTGACGGCACGATTCGAGCATTCCCACCAGCCATGAACCTCGACACGATCCACGCGCGGCTCGATTTCCTGCGCGAAGCCGAACGCCTGAAAGACGTGCTGCGCAGCGGCCACACGTCGAGCGGGCGCGCCGAAAGCACGGCCGAGCACAGCTGGCGGCTGTGCCTGATGGCGCTCGTGTTCGCCGACGCGCTGCCCGACGTCGACACGACGAAGCTGCTGAAACTGTGCGTCGTCCACGATCTCGGCGAAGCGCTGCACGGCGACATCCCCGCGATCGAGCAGGCCGCGCATCCGGACAAGAGCACGCACGAACGCGACGACCTGCTCACGCTGACGGCCGGGCTCGATCGCGCGCTGCGCGACGAGATCGTCGCACTGTGGGACGAATACGAGGCGGCGGCATCACCGGAAGCGCGCGCCGCGAAGGCACTCGACAAGCTCGAGACGATCCTGCAGCACAACCAGGGCAGCAATCCGCCGGACTTCGACTACGCGTTCAATCTCGGCTACGGCCGGCGCTACACCGACGCGGCACCGCTGTTCAACGCGATCCGTGCGATCGTCGACGCGGACACGCAACGCAGGATCGACACACGCGGCGACGGCGCGTAAGCGCGCGGAACCAGCCGCGCACCACACCGCGTGCGGCAATCGCACAAGATGCGCACGCACCTGAACGGACGGGAATCGGCGCGATGCCCGCGCGCGGCGAGGAACACGACCGGCCGATGATGACGCTCGTTGCCGCGTCACGGCAACGACGCGTCACCCGACGCGCGGCGCACGCGTCATTCACACACCGTCACCCCCCGCCGCGCCGGCGCGAACGCCACCGCGCTTGCCGTCGCGAGCACGGCCACGCCGGCCGCGCCGTACACCATCACCCAGCCGAAGCCGTGCACGAGCGCCGCGTGCAGCGCCGCACCGTTCGGGTCGGCCTTGGCGAGCGCCGGCGCGATCGCCTGCAGCCCGTCGGTGCGGCCCGACGCGATCTGCTGCGCCAGCGCGCGCAGCGCCTCCACATCGACCGCTCCCGCGACGCCGGCCTTCAGGCTCGCGACGATCCCCGCGACCAGCACGAAGCCCATCGTCGCGATGTTCAGCGCGAGCGAGATCATCCGCGCGCTCATGTCGATGCCCGACGCCATCCCGGCCCGCGAACTCGGCACCGCGCCCGTCGTCGTGTTCGTGACCGGCGTGTTGGTGAGCCCGAGCCCGATGCCGGCGATCACGCAGCCGGGCAGCATCGTGAGCCAGCTCGCGTGCTCGACGCCGCTGCCGATCCGCATCAGCGCGAAGCCGGCCGCGATCGTAAACAGGCCGCCCGGAATCACGACGCCTGGCCCGTAGCGCAGCGCGAGCCGCTCGCCGAACGGCGGCGCGACCAGCGTCGGCAGCGTGTACGCGAGCAGCGCGAGGCCGGCCATCACGCTGTCGTAGCCGAGCGCGACCTGGAACCAGATCGGCAGGTAGATCATGAACGGCCAGAAGCTGAAGTTCATCCCCATCGAGCCGAAGATCGCGCCTGTGAACGCGCGAATCCGGAACACGGAGAAGTCGAACATCGGCCGCGCGCTCGTGCGCTCCGCGACGAAGAAGCCGGCCAGCGCGAGCACGGTCGCGCCGAGCACGCCGAGGCCGGCCGCACTCGTGAGCCCCAGCTCCGCGCTCTGCGTGATATAGAACGCGAGACCGAGCACCGCGAGCGACAGCGTGACGATGCCCGCGACGTCGAGCGTGCCCGCATGCGGATCGCGCGACTCCTGCACCGCGCCGCAGATCAGCACGAGCGCGACGGCCGCGAGCGGCGCATGCACGAGAAACACCCACGGCCAGCTCGCCGCTACGACGATCGCGCCGCCGACGATCGGCCCGAAGCCGAGGCCGATCCCGAACACGATGCCCCAGATCCCGAACGCGCGGCCACGCTCGCGCCCTTCGCGGAACTGATGCGACAGCACCGCGATCTGGCAGATCAGCATCGCGCCGCCGCTCGCGCCCTGCAGCAGCCGGCCCGCGACCAGCACCGGCACGTTCGGCGCGAGCCCGCACAGCAGCGAGGTCGCGCCGAACAGCACGGTGCCGATCACGTACACGCGCTTGCGGCCGAACCGGTCGGCGAGCGTGCCGGCCGCCATCAGCACCGTCGTGCACGCGATCGTGTACGCGTTCATGATCCACTGCATGCCGTTGAAGTCGCCGTGCAGCACGCGTTCGAGCGTCGGCAGGATCACCGGCACGCTCGAGATCTCGAGGCCGAACATCAGCGACGTGAGACAGACGGCCGCCAGCGCGACCGCATTCCTGCGGGAGTCGGATAGGGTCATGCGTATTGCGCGACGGCCCTCGACAGGCCGTGCGCCTCCAGGTGAGAAGGATGCGCCGCGTGCGGCCGGCAACGCACGCTGAGCGGGAATCGGTACTATAGTGAGAATTTCCCTCCCCATTGACGCGTCCACTTCCCCGGACTCGGGAATCACAGGACGCAATCAGGGCAACCCCAGCACGCCCCGCCATGACCGACAAACTCGACGGCGTAACGACCTTCGTCCAGGTCGTGGAATCCGGCAGCTTCGCGCTCGCCGCGGAACGGCTCGACATGACGCGCTCGGCGGTCGGCAAGGCGATCGCGCGGCTCGAGAAGCGGCTCGGCGCGCGGCTGCTGCAGCGCACGACGCGCAGCCAGAGCCTGACCGACGACGGCCAGGCGTACTACGACCGCTGCGTGCGCGCGCTGGCGGAGCTGGAAGCGGCCGAAGCCGATCTCGATTGCGGCCGCAACGAAGCGCGCGGCAAGCTGCGGCTGAGCGTGCCGCTCGCGTTCGGGCATCACTGCGTGACGCCGATCGTGCTCGATCTCGCGCGCACCTATCCGCACCTGCGGATCGACGTGTCGATCACCGACCGCTTCGTCGACCTGGTCGAGGAAGGCATCGACCTCGCGGTGCGGATCGGTTCGCTCGCGGACAGCACGAGCCTCGCGGTGCGGCGGCTCGGCACGCAATACGGAAGCCTCGGCGCCGCGCCGTCGTATCTCGCGCGCTACGGGATGCCGCAATCGCTCGACGATCTGAGGAACCACCGGACGATCGCATACTCACGCTCGGGCGTCGCGCAGCCGTGGGACCTGCGCGCGCCGGACGGCTCGACGGTGCGCATCGACATGCCGCACCAGCTCAGCTTCGACGACGTGCAGGCGATCGCGGCGGCCGGCGCATCGGGGTTCGGGATCGCGTGGCTGCCGAGCTGGCTGCTCGATCATTACGTGAAGCGCGGCGAGATGGTCGTCGTGCTCGATCGCTGCTTCGTATGCGAAGGCGACATTCACGCGATCTGGCCGAAAACGCGCTACCTGCCGCGCAAGACGCGCTGCGTGATCGACGCGCTCGTGCAGGCGGTGCCGCCGATGATCGAGCGGCCGCAGCCCGCGAGCATCAAGAAAACCGGTTGAAACCGACGCGCCGCACGGGCGCGCCGGGCCGTCACGCGGCGCTCACGCCGCGCCGAGATCGGCGAGCGGATGGGCGAACAGCTTCCACGGCGACGTCAGGAAATGCCGCACGCGCTCGGCGCGCAGCTCGACGAGCGACGCCGGCGCCCAGCGCGGCTTGCGATCCTTGTCGACGAGATGCGCGCGCACGCCTTCGCAGAAGTCGCCCTCCTCGATCGCGCGCGCGACGATGCCGAGCTCCATCCGGAACGATTCGGCGAGCGTCATCTGGCGGCCGCGCAGCAGCGCTTCGCGCGTCACGCACAGCATCGTCGGCGAATGGCCGGCGAGTGCATCGAGCGTCGCCTGCAGCCATTGACGATGCTCGCGCGACAGCTCGTCGCGCGCGAGCTCCTGCGTGAGCGTCGCGACGATCCGCTCGACGGTCGAGCGCTTGTCGAAGTGCCGGACGATCCACGCCGTCTGCGTATCGAGCGCCGCATGCGGCACGACGTTGCACGGCGGCTCGAACACCTTGCGCAGCGCCGGCAGCACGTCGCCGTCCCATTTGATGCTGTCGATGCGCGTCTCGAACGTATCGAGCCACGCCGACGGCACGCACAGATCCGCGAGCTTCGCGCTCAGCGCGTCGGCACCCGACAGCATCGCGCCCGTCAGCCCCACGTACAGCTCGAGCTCGACCGGCATGCGCGACAGGAAATGCGTCGCGCCGACGTCGGGCACGAGGCCGATGCGCGTCTCGGGCATCGCGATCTTGCTGCGCTCGGTCGCGACGCGCAGCGCCGCGCCTTGCGCGAGCCCCATTCCGCCGCCCATCGTCACGCCGTCCATCAGCGCGACCACCGGCTTCGGGAACGTGTGGATCGCGTAGTCGAGCCGGTATTCGTCGACGAAGAACGGCAGCCAGGTCTCGCGCTGCGCGACCATCCGGTGCAGCGCGCGCACGTCGCCGCCCGCGCAGAAGCCCTTCTCGCCCGCGCCGCGCAGCACGACCGCGACGATCTGGTCGTCGGTGCGGCAACGCTCGAGAAGCGCGGCCAGCTCGCCGATCATCGAATAGGACAACGCATTGAGTGCGGCCGGCCGGTTCAGCGTAATGAGCGCCACGCGGTTCACCACGCGAAACAGCACCTCCGGCGCGGGTTGCGCGAAGCTGTCATGAGTCGTCACCGGCGTGCTCATCGTTGCGACTCCCCGTCGGTGTGCCATTGCGGCGCGCGCTTGCCGAGAAACGCGGCCACGCCTTCGCGCGGATCGTTCGTGTCGAACAGGTCGACGAAGCGCTCGCGCTCGACCGCGAGCGCCGCGCTACGCGGCACGCCGCGGCGCGCGAGGCCGATCAGCTCCTTGCTGTAGGCGACCGCATGCGGGCTCTGCCGTGCGACGTTGCGCGCGAGCGCCAGCGCCGCATCGCGGGCCGCGCCGCTTTCGACCACGTCCTCGACGAGGCCGATCCTGAGGGCCGTCGCCGCGTCGACGCGCGTGCCGGCCAGGATGATCTTCTTCGCCCAGCCTTCACCGACGAGCCAGGGCAGCGTCTGTGTGCCGAGCCCGCACGGCAGCAGGCCGACCGACGGCTCGGGCAGCGCCATCTGCGCGTGCGTCTCGGCGATCCGCAGGTCGCACGCGAGCGCGCATTCGAGGCCGCCGCCCATCGCATAGCCGTTGATCGCCGCGATCGTCACGACGCGCGCGTCGTGCAGCGCCTCGAATGCCGCGCCGAAACGCGCGGCCATCGCGCGCGCGACCGCGCGGTCGCCGTCGGCGAACGTATTCAGGTCCGCGCCCGCGCTGAAGAACTTCGGGCCGTCTCCGGTGATCACCAGCGCGCGCACGCGCGGGTTCGCATTCAATTCGGCGACGGTGGCCTGCAGCTGCTGCAGCCCGTCGGCGGTGAAGGCGTTCGCGGGCGGACGCTTGAGCGTCGCGCACGCGATCGCGCCGTCGTCGACGTAGTCCAGTTCGATCATGAGGCGTCCTTCTTGGTGGCCGGTTGGTACAGGCGGATCACCGCCGAGAAATCGAGCTGCCCATCGCCGCGGCTGCTCATCGTCTGGTACAGCTGCTGCGCGAGCGCACCGAGATAGACGGGCTGGCGCGCCTGCTTCGCGGCGTCGTTCGCGAGGCCGAGATCCTTCAGCATCAGGTCGGTGCCGAAGCCGCCGCTGTAGCCGCGCGACGACGGCGCGGTGTCGATCACGCCCGGATACGGGTTGTAGGTGTCCGAGCTCCAGCAGCGGCCCGTCGACGTGTTGACGATGCCGGCCAGCACCTTCGGGTCGATGCCGAGCGCGACGCCGAGCGACATCGCTTCCGACACGGCCGCCATCGAGATGCCGAGCACGAGGTTGTTGCAGACCTTCGCGACCTGCCCCATCCCCGTCGGCCCGCAGTGGACGATGTTCTTGCCCATCCCGGCGAGCACCGGCTTCACGCGCTCGAAATCCGCATCGCTGCCGCCGACCATGAAGGTCAAGGTGCCGGCCGCCGCGCCGCCGGTGCCGCCCGACACCGGTGCGTCGACGAACGCGCCGCCGTGCTCGCGCACGAGCGCGCCGAACGCCTGCGCGCTCGCCGGGTCGATCGTGCTCGAATCGATCACGGTCGCGCCGGCGCCGAGGCCGGCCAGCACGCCGTTCTCGCCGGCGAGCACCGAGCGCACGTGCGGCGCGGCCGGCAGCATCGTGATCACGAAGGCCGCGCCCGATGCCGCGTCGCGCGGCGATGCGGCGACCTGCGCGCCGGCGTCCTGCAGCGCGCGCAATGCGTCGGCGCTCAGGTCGAACGCATGCACTTCATGGCCGGCCTTCAACAGGTTCAGCGCCATCGGCGCACCCATGTGGCCCAGTCCGATAAAACCGATCTTCATGTTCGTGTCCTCCGCGGCTCAATGCAGCCGGATCGTCGTGTTCACCGGGCCGGCCGTCGTGTCGTCGTCGAACCAGCGCGCGGTGACCGTCTTGGTCTGCGTGTAGAACTGCACGACCTGCTTGCCGTACGGGCCGAGATCGCCGAGCTTCGAACCGCGCGAACCGGTGAAGCTGAAGAACGGCACCGGCACCGGGATCGGGATGTTGATGCCGACCTGGCCGACGTCGATCTCGCTCTGGAACTTGCGTGCCGCCGCGCCGCTCTGCGTGAAGATGCCCACGCCGTTGCCCATCGGGTTCGCGTTGACGAGCGCGATCGCTTCGTCGAGCGTGTTGGCTTCGAGCACGACCAGCACCGGACCGAAGATCTCGTGCGTGTAGATCGACATGTCGGTCTTTACGCCGGAGAAGATCGTCGGGCCGACGAAATTGCCCTCCTCGTAACCGGCCACCTTCACGTCGCGGCCGTCGAGCTCGAGCTTCGCGCCTTCCTTCACGCCCGCTTCGATCAGCGACAGGATGCGCGCCTTCGCTCCGCGCGACACGACCGGACCGACGTCGGTGCCGGCTTCCGCGCCCGCGTTCACCTTCAGCAGCTTCGCCTTCGCGACGAGATCGGGCAGCCAGTCGCGCGCCTCGCCGACCAGCACCGCGACCGACGTCGCCATGCAGCGCTGCCCGGCCGCGCCGAAGCCCGCGCCGACCAGCGCGTTGAGGGTCTGCTCGCGATTCGCATCGGGCAGCACCACCGCGTGGTTCTTCGCGCCCATCATCGACTGCACACGCTTGCCGTGCTGGCTGCCGAGGTTGTACACGTGCGTGCCGACCGCCGTCGAGCCGACGAACGAGATCGCCTTCACGAGCGGATGCGTGCAGATCGCGTCGACGACTTCCTTGCCGCCGTGCACGACGTTCAGCACGCCCTTCGGCACGCCGGCCTCGATCGCGAGTTCGACGAGCTGCATCGTCGACATCGGGTCTTGCTCGGACGGCTTCAGCACGAACGTGTTGCCGCATACGATCGCCATCGGGAACATCCACAGCGGAATCATCGCGGGGAAGTTGAACGGCGTGATGCCCGCGCACACGCCGAGCGGCTGGCGCAGCGTGTAGGTGTCGACGCCGCCCGCGACGTTCTCCGCGAATTCGCCGAGCTGCAGCGTGCCGATCGAGCACGCATGCTCGACCACTTCGAGGCCGCGGAAGATGTCGCCTTCGGCATCGGGCAGCGTCTTGCCCTGCTCGGCCGTCAGCGTCTTCGCGATGCGCTGCAGGTTCGCGCGCACCAGATCCTGGAACTTCAGCATGATGCGCATGCGCGCGGCGATCGGCGTGTTCTTCCACGTCGCAAACGCGGCGTGCGCGGCCTGCACGGCCGCGTCGACTTCGGCGACGGTCGCGAACGGCACGCGCGCGAGGACCTGCTGCGTCGCCGGGTTGACGATGTCGCGCCACTCGCTCGTGGTGGACTCGACGAAGGCGCCGTCGATCAGCAGCTTGACCGTCGGCACGTCTTGCCCCGTGCGGGGCGTCGGATTCGCGTTCATCAGTGCACTCTCCTTGCAGTGGGCCGCATGGCGTGATGCCACGCGCGGCCGGTTCGGTTCAGTCCGGTGACGGGCGACGCACGGCAAAACGCGGCGCGCGCGGCCCGCGGCCGGTCATTTCAGTTCGGCGGCGAAATCTTCTTCCCAGTATTCGCCGGGCATCCGCGTGGTCGCATCGTCGCCGCGCTCGATCTCGCGGCGGCGCAGCTCGACGCGGCGGATCTTCCCCGAGATGGTCTTCGGCAGCTCCGCGAACTGCAGGCGGCGAATGCGCTTGTACGGCGCGAGCTTCTCGCGCGAGAAGCGGAAGATCTCCAGCGCGAGCGCGGGGCTCTCCTCGTAGCCCTGGCGCAGCGTGATGAAAGTCTTCGGCACCGACAGCCGCAGCGGGTCCGGGCTCGGCACGACGGCCGCTTCCGCGATCGCCGGATGCTCGATCAGCACGCTTTCCAGTTCGAACGGGCTCAGCCGGTAGTCGGACGACTTGAACACGTCGTCCGCGCGGCCGATGTACACGTAGTAGCCGTCGTCGCCGCGCATCGCGATGTCCGACGTGCGGTAATGGCCGTCGCGCATCGCGTGGGCAGTCGCGTCGGGATTGTTCGCATAGCCGGTCATCAGGCCGACCGGGCGCGTCACGCCGGCGCCGATCGGCAGCGCGACCTCGCCTTCGGTCACCGGCGCGCCGTCCGGGTCGAGCAGCGCGATCCGGTAGCCGGGCAGCGGCCGCCCCATCGAGCCCGCGACGACCGGCTGGCCCGGCGTGTTGCCGATCAGGCAGGTCGTCTCGGTCTGGCCGTAGCCGTCGCGAATCGTGATGCCCCACGCCTTCTTCACGCGCTCGATGATCTCGGGATTGAGCGGCTCGCCCGCGCCGACGATCTCGCGCAGCTTCACGTCGAACGACGCGAGCGGCTGCTGCACGAGCATGCGCCACACGGTCGGCGGCGCGCACAGCGTGGTCACCTGGTATTTGACGAGCGCATCGAGCACGACCTTCGGCTCGAAGCGCGCGTAGTTGAACGCGAACACGCACGCCTGCGCATTCCACGGCGCGAAGAAGCAGCTCCATGCATGCTTCGCCCAGCCCGGCGAGCTGATGTTCCAGTGGATGTCGCCCGGCTGCAGGCCGACCCAGTACATCGTCGACAGGTGCCCGACCGGATAGGTGCGATGCGTATGCTCGACGAGCTTCGGCTTCGACGTCGTGCCCGACGTGAAGTACAGCAGCATCGGATCGCTCGCGTGCGTGACGGCGTCCGGCTCGAACGCGGCGCTCGCCGCATAGCCGTCGTTCATCGCGAGCCAGCCCGCGCGCGGCGCGCCGGCGACGATCTTCTGCTTAAGGCTGAGATCGGCCTGTTCGAACTTCGCGGTTTCGTTCTCGTCGACGATCGCGTATTTCGCGCCGCCGATCTGCACGCGATCGCGCACGTCGTCGGCCGACAGCTGCGTGGTCGCGGGCAGCACGATCGCGCCGAGCTTCATCGCGGCGAGCATCGCGTCCCACAGCTCGACACGGTTCGGCAGCATCAGCAGGATCCGGTCGCCGCGCACGACGCCGATGCCGCGCAGCCAGTTCGCGATCCGCGACGAGCGCTCGGACATCTGCGCGAACGAATACGGGTCACCCGTGCCGGTTGCCGCGTCGACGATCCACAGCGCGGGCTTGTCGTTGCCGCGCGCCATCGGGTCGAAGTAGTCGAGCGCCCAGTTGAACGCATCGAGCACCGGCCATTCGAAATCGCGGTAAGCGGTTTCGTAGTCGGTGCGATGGCGCAGCAGAAAGTCGCGTGCGTCCAGGAATGCCTGTACCGTCATCGTGTCGTCTCCAGTCTCCATGCCCAGCGGTCAACCGGGCACGCGCTGCAGCGCATGCCCGGTTCCGTATCGCGCGGCGCACGGTCACGTCGTTGCGTGCCGCGTTTGCCGCGCTGCCCTCGTGCCCTGCCTGTTTGCCTGCCTGTATGTCTGGTTGTTTGCGTGGTTGTCGATGGAGCGCGCGTCGCGACTCAAAGCTGTCGCGCGATCACCATCCGCTGCACTTCGCTGGTGCCTTCGTAAATCTGCGTGATGCGCGCGTCGCGATAGTGACGCTCGACTTCGTAATCGACGAGGTAGCCGTAGCCGCCGTGGATCTGGATCGCGTCCGAGCACACGCGCTCGGCCATCTCGGACGCGAACAGCTTCGCCTGCGATGCTTCCGACAGGCACGGCAGACCGGCCGTGCGCAGCTTCGCCGCGTGATGCACGAGCAGGCGCGCCGCGTTGATCTGGGTGGCCATGTCGGCGAGCTTCTGCTGGATCGCCTGGTGCTCGGCGAGCGGCTTGCCGAACTGCACGCGCTCGCCCGCATAGCGGCGCGCCTTGTCGAATGCGGCGCGCGCGATGCCGAGCGCCTGCGCGGCGATGCCGATGCGCCCGCCTTCCAGGTTCGACAGCGCGATCTTCAGCCCTTCGCCGCGATTGCCGAGCAGGTTCTCTTCCGGAATCGCGCAGTTCTCGAACGTGATCGGGCACGTATCGGATGCGCGGATGCCCATCTTCTTCTCCGGCTTGCCGACGATGAAGCCCGGCGTGTCGGTCGGCACCAGGAACGCGGAAATGCCGCGCTTGCCGGCTTCCGGATCGGTCATGGCAAAAACGATCGCTACGCCGGCGCGCTGGCCGTTGGTCACGAACTGCTTCGCGCCGTTCAGCACCCACTTGCCGTCGCGCAGCTCCGCCCGCGTGCGCAGGTTGTGCGCCTCCGAGCCGGCCTGCGGCTCGGTCAGGCAGAACGCGCCGATGATGCGGCCCGCCGCCATCTCGGCCAGCCAGCGATCCTTCTGCGCGGGCGTGCCGAAGCCGAGGATCGGCCCGCAGCCGACCGAGTTGTGCACGCTCATCATCGTCGCGCAGGCGGCGTCGCCCGCCGCGATCTCTTCCATCGCCAGCGCATAGGCGACGTAATCCGTATACGCGCCGCCCAGCTCCTGCGGCACGATCATCCCGAGCAGGCCGAGTTCGCCGAGCTGCGCGACGACGGCGTCGGGCAAGTGCGCGTCGTGGTCCCACTGCGCGGCGTTCGGTGCCAGCACCTCGGTGGCAAAAGCGCGCGCGGCGTCGCGGATCATCCGCTGGTCTTCGGTGTAAAGCTCGTCCATGGCGCTGCTGTCTCCCGCGGCCGCGTACCGCGACCGACCTTTCGTTTCGATGCAACAAGTGTAGGCAAGCGCGCGCGACTGTTCGATGCTCGCGCCGCTCATTTACACTGAGCGTTTTTGCCATACCGGCGGCTTCGATGAAGCAGGAAGAGAAGGGAACCGTCGCGATCAGCCTCGTCGCCTACAGCGTCGCGCTCGCCACCCGGCGCGGCGTCGCGGCCGAGCCGCTGCTCGCGCAGGCCGGCATCGCGCCCGCGCTGCTCGCGCAGCCGCGCGCGCGGGTGTCGGCGCAGCAATACGGCGCGCTGTGGAACGCGATTGCGCGCGCGCTCGACGACGAGTTTTTCGGGCAGGATCGCCACCCGATGCGCAGCGGCAGCTTCATTGCGATGAGCCAGGCCGCGCTATCCGCGCAGGACGGGCTGCACGCGATGGCGCGCGCGGTGAATTTCATGCACTGCGTGCTCGACGACCTGCACGCGGAGCTCGACGCGAACCCGCAGCGCGTGCGGCTGCGCTTCGTGCACCGCAACAGCGCCGCGGCGCCCGCGATGTTTACGTACGCGACCTATTTCATCATCGTGTACGGGCTCACCTGCTGGCTGATCGGGCGACGCATCCCGGTGCTGCACGCGAGCTTCCGCTGCGACACGCCGCCGGCCGACCACGAATACCCGTCGATGCTGTGCGACGACATGCGCTTCAACCAGCCCGATTCGTATGTCGATTTCGATCCCGAATTCGCGACGCTGCCGGTCGTGCAGAACGCGAAGACGCTGAAGACCTTCCTGCGCAACGCGCCGGCCAGCTTCATCGTCAAGTACCGCAACCCGAACGCGCTCGCGCAGCGCGTGCGCACGGTGCTGCGCGGGATGCCGCCCGCCGCGTGGCCCGGCGCCGGCGGGATGGCCGCGCGGCTGCATGTGGCCGAAGCGACGCTGCGCCGCAAGCTGCACCAGGAAGGCCACGCGTACCAGTCGATCAAGGACACGCTGCGGCGCGACCTCGCGTTCGAGGCGCTGGCCGATCCGGCGCGAACCATCGCCGACGTCGCGGCCGCCGCCGGTTTCGCGGAACCGAGCGCGTTCTACCGCGCGTTTCGCAAATGGAGCGGGCGCAGCCCGGCCGAGTACCGGGAAGAAGCGCTCGCGCGGGGCGGCGGCACTGGCTGAGTGCGCGGCCGGCGGCACCGCCTTCGCGCTTTCCGCCGAAACCGCCTAATCTTCAAATATCGGGCCAACGCCCTTTCCGCGAGCCGGACGGCGTGCGGCCGCGCGCCGCCCGGACGCCCCGATGCACATTCACCGTCATGGGCCGCCGCCGGCACCTGCATCGCCCGGCGCCCGCCCCCGTCACCCGCTGTCCGCGCGGGTCGCGCGCGCCGCGCTGTTCGCGGCGCTGCTCGTCGTGTGCGCGGCGGTTGCCGCGCCGCCCCCCGCTACCCAGCCCGTCGCCGCGCCGCCTGTCGTCGTGATTCCGGTCAACGGCGCGATCGGGCCGGCCAGCGCCGACTTCATCGTCCGCTCGCTCGACCGCGCGGCGCGCGAGCACGCGCCGCTCGCGATCCTGCAACTCGATACGCCCGGCGGGCTCGACACGTCGATGCGGCTGATCATCAAGGCGATCCTCGGCTCGCCGGTGCCGGTCGCCGCGTTCGTCGCGCCGGGTGGCGCACGGGCCGCGAGCGCCGGTACCTATATCGTCTACGCGAGCCACATTGCCGCGATGGCGCCCGGCACCAATCTCGGCGCGGCATCGCCGGTGCAGTTCGGCATCGGCGGCGGCGCGCCGGGAGCGCCGGGAGCGCCTGGGGCGCCAGGTGCGACGAAGCCGTCGCCGGCCGGCGCATCGGGCGCGTCCGGCGCATCCGCGACACCGGCCGAGTTGCCGAACGACACGCAGTCGACCGAGATCCGCAAGGCGACCCAGGATGCCGCCGCGTACATCCGCGGCCTCGCGCAGTTGCGCGGACGCAATGCCGCGTGGGCCGAGCGCGCGGTGCGCGAGGCGTTGAGCCTGTCGGCAACGGAGGCGCGCGCGCAGCATGTCGTCGACCTGGTCGCGCAGGACCCGGCCGACCTCGCGCGCCAGCTCGACGGCCGCACCGTGACGACGACCGCCGGCACGCTGCACCTCGCGACCGCGCATGCGCCGCTCGTCGTGCTGGCGCCCGACTGGCGCAGCCGCTTCCTGTCGATCATCACCGATCCGAACGTCGCGCTGATCCTGCTGACGATCGGCATCTACGGGCTGTTCTTCGAGTTCGCGAATCCCGGCTTCGTGCTGCCGGGCGTCGCCGGCACCATCTGCCTGCTGATCGGGCTGTTCGCGATGCAGTTGCTGCCGGTCAGCTATGCGGGCCTCGGGCTCGTGCTGCTCGGGCTCGGCTGCCTCGTCGCCGAGGCGTTCCTGCCGACCTTCGGCGTGCTCGGTTTCGGCGGGATCGTCGCCTTCACGATCGGCGCGCTGATGCTGATCGATACCGACGTGCCCGGCTACGGCATTCCGTGGCCGGTGATCGTGGGCCTCGCGGCCGGTGGCGGGCTGCTCGTCGCCGTCGTATCGAGCGTCGCGCTGCGCGCGCGGCGGCGGCCGGTGGTGACGGGCGCCGAGGCGATGGTCGGCAGCATCGGCGAAGTGCTCGACGACGGCCTGCACGCCGACCAGCCGCAGGGCGCGGCCGGCGCCGCACCGTCGGCGGCGGGCTGGGCGCGCGTGCACGGCGAGCGCTGGCGCGTCGCGAGCAGCACGCCGCTGGCCGCCGGTTGCCGCGTGCGCGTGACCGGCCGCCACGGGCTGACGCTCACCGTCGCGCCGCTCTACGACGTGCCGGTACACGAACAACAACACCAGGGAGCACCGTCATGATGGGCTACACGTTTGGCTTCAGCAGCGTCCTGATCGTCTTCATCGTGGTGCTCGTCGCATCGTCGATCCGCATCTTCCGCGAGTACGAGCGCGGCGTCGTCTTCATGCTCGGCCGGTTCTGGAAGGTGAAGGGGCCGGGGCTCGTGCTGATCATCCCGATCGTCCAGCAGGTCGTGCGGATCGACCTGCGCACCGTCGTGTTCGACGTGCCCGCGCAGGACGTGATCACGCGCGACAACGTGTCGGTGAAGGTCAATGCGGTCGTGTATTTCCGCGTCGTCGATCCGGAGAAGGCCGTGATCCAGGTCGCGCGCTTCTTCGAGGCGACGAGCCAGCTCGCGCAGACGACGCTGCGCGCGGTGCTCGGCAAGCACGAGCTCGACGCGTTGCTCGCCGAACGCGAGCAGTTGAATGCCGACATCCAGAAGACGCTCGACGCGCAGACCGATGCGTGGGGCATCAAGGTGTCGACGGTCGAGATCAAGCACGTCGACCTGAACGAGACGATGATCCGCGCGATCGCGCGGCAGGCCGAGGCCGAACGCGAGCGGCGCGCGAAGGTGATCCATGCGGAAGGCGAACTGCAGGCGTCGGAAAAGCTGCTGCAGGCCGCGCAGCGGCTCGCACTTCAGCCGCAGGCGATGCAGCTGCGCTACCTGCAGACACTGACGACGATCGCGGCGGACAAGAATTCGACGATCGTGTTTCCGCTGCCGGTGGATCTGCTGGGGGCGTTGCTGGAGCGATTGAGGCCGCCGCGCGAGTCGTGAGACGCGCGGGCGCCGGCATGCACGACGCCGCGGCCGATGCCGATGCCGATGCCGACGCCAACGCTCGGGCGCGGGGCCGCGGCGGCCGGTAGCCGGTAGCCGGTTGCCGGTTGCCGGTTGCCGGTTGCCGGTTGCCGGTTGCCCGACCCGCGCCCGGCCCGCGTCAGGCCAGCAGCTTGCGGTCGGTCTTGCCGTACTTGATCGACTTCTCGTCCGGGATCATCAGCCCCGTGTGCTCGTCGCGCCCCTGCAGCAGGAAGCGCGCGTCCGGCTTGCCGATCTGCTCCGCCGCGAGCTTGCTGTCCGCGCCGATCTCGCCCTTCTTCATCCGGTTCACGATCACGCCAGCCGCGGTGTCCTTGAAGTCGCGCAGCATCCATGCGTCGCCGTCGCTGTCGCCGAACACCAGCAGCGGGCCGTAACCCTTCTTCGACGCGAGGACGTTGCGGATGCCCACCGTCTTGCCGGGCCCCCAGTTGAAATGCCAGCCGGCCGGATAGGTGCTCGTGTACTTGCCGTCCTGCATGTCGAGACGCAGGCCGATCACGTTCTCGGGCGGCACGCCGTAACCATAGTTCGGATTGCCGGCGAATACGCGCACGACATCGTCGAGCGACGCGGTGCTCACGTACACGTCGATGCCGTTCGCACGCAGCGTATGCATCACCGCGCGGATTTCCTCGTGAATGCGGATGCCGTGGAAATGCGTGTCGGCCACCACGCCGGCCTTGCCCGGCAGCGCTTTCGGGCTTTCGTAGCGGACCTTGCGCAGCGCGTCGCCGATCCCGTAGTTGTTCGACGCTTCCGCCATCGCCTGCAGCTCGGCGGTCGTCATGTTCTTGTAGAAATAGATGATCCACTTGTAGCCGACTTCGAGCGGATGCGTATCGCAGATCGCGTCGTACATGAAGTACAGCTTCGCGCGAAAATCCTTGAACTGGTCGGTCTCGCGAATCTCGTCGAGGCTCTTGTCGCCGCCGAAACCCTTGTAGTTCGCGTAGAGCCAGCGGTAGTCGGACTCGACGTCGGCGGCGAGATCCTCCATCGTCACCGGCTTGCCGTCGACGGTCGTATAGTCCTTCATGAACGCGCCCTTCGGCACGTCCTTCCACATCACGCCGACGAACTCGTCCGGCGTCAGCTTGTACTGCAGATGGTTGATCTGGTACATCAGCAACGCTTCTTCGCAGTCGTTCATGATGCACGTGTTGTCCCAGTCGAACACCGCATACGGGCGGCGCTTCCCGTCGTAGCGCGCGCTCGCGACGCCGTGCTGGTCGAGCACCGCCTGCAGGCGCGCGGCGTTGAACGGCGACCAGCGGCCCGGGTCCAGCGCGTCCGGCGCGGTCGCGCTCTTCGCGCCGGCCATGCCGGCCTTGAGCATCAGCGGCGTCGCAGCGGTCGCCGCGGCCAGGGTGTTCATGAACTTGCGGCGTTGCATGGTCTGTCTCCACAGGAAGGTCGAATCGGCTTCGGTCGCTGCCCCCGCGCGACGCGCGGCACACCGGCCCCGCGAAGCCGCGAAGGCTTCGAATCGGGGGCGAATGATGTGACGAAATTATTTCGGCAATTTGACAGCGTCGCGCCGCGACACGACAGGGAGTTGATCCAGCGCGACATGCCAGGCCCGCGCCGCGGCCTCGCGTGGCGCTCCCCGGCCGGCTGCCCCGCTCGGGATGCGTGCGCAGCGACGGCCATCCGCCCCGACCGCCGCAAACCTAGAGCTTCCCCTCCATTTCGGCCTTCATTAGGAGAAATCCTCACCTCCGCGCCACGTCGAACCCGCTATGATCTTTACATCGATCAATGACACATTAAATGCTGACTGAATAACCCGCCGCCGGATCACCGGCGGATGCATTCCGGTTCAGCGCCCCAGCCTTGCACCGGACCCGCGTCGCGCCGACGCGCAAACGCGGGCCGACACATGGAGACGCATCATGACCGCCCACCATCCGCTGCCGGAAGTCCACCTCGACGAGCTGCCGCAATTCCGCGCGGTCCAGCAGCTTGCGTACCGCTGCGTCGAGACCGTCGGCGCGATGCTCTACCCCGGCATCACCGAGAAGGAAGCCGCGCGCCTGCTGACCGAATGGCTGCAGGACAACGGCGTGCACGACTGGCTGCACAAGCCGTTCGCGTGGTTCGGCGACCGCACCGCGTTCCAGGGCTTCTCGGGCCTGAAGCACATGGGCGGCTTCAACCTCGCGTTCTTCCCGAGCAACCGCCAGCTCGAAACCGACATGCCGGTGATCCTCGACGTCGCGCCCGTGCTCGACGGGATCGTCGCGGACGTCGGCTACGCGCACTGCCTCGGCCACAACCCGATCCTCGAACAGCTGCAGGACGACCTGATGGACCATCGCGACCTGATCGTGCAGCTCGTGAAGGCGCGCCGCCCGATGGCCGAGGTCGCGCAGGCGGTCGACGCGCTGTGCCGTCGCCAGGGCGTCGAGCCGCGCCACAAGGCCTATCCGTTCAAGGTGCTCGCGCATCGCGTCGCGAAGATCCACAAGCTGTCGAAGCCGCGCTTCGTCGCGCGCTTCGGGCTGAACGCGACGCGCAACCTGCTGCTCGACCAGGGCCGCGCGGCGAAGCAGCAGGGCTGGTCGCCGCTGTGGTCGATCGACCGCCGCTCCGAGCATGCGCCCGTGCCGGGCCTGTGGGCCGTGGAGCCGCATCTCGGCTTCGCCGGCGTCGGCGCGAAATTCGAGGAGCTGCTGGTGATCACCGACGACGACGCGTACTGGCTCGACGACGACCTGCCGCACGTGCGCCGCTGGCAGCGCCGCCAGGCCGAACGCGCGCCGGCCGTCGCGACCGTGCAGGCCGCCGCCTGACACGCACGCATTGCGCCTTCCTCCCGAATCCCTGAACGACGGACTCACGATGCAGCCTCTTTCCGACGAAGCGCCGCTGGCCCTGTTCGAATCGGTCCACAGCGAAACGGCCGTCGCCTCCGGCGACCTGACGCTCGCGGTGCGAACCTGGGGCGACCCGGCCCGCTCGCCGGTCGTGCTCGTGCACGGCTACCCCGACGACAGCAGCGTCTGGCAGCAGGTCGCGCCGCTGCTCGCGCGCAGGCACTACGTGATCGCCTACGACGTGCGCGGCGCGGGCCTGTCCGGCGTGCCGAAGCGCACGGCCGACTATCACCTCGCGAAGCTGACCGACGACTTCGTCGCGGTGATCGACGCGCTCTGCCCCGGCCGCGCGGTGCACCTGATCGCGCACGACTGGGGTTCGATCCAGGGCTGGGAGTTCGTCACCGATCCGCGGCTTGCGGGCCGCATCGTGTCGTACACGTCGTGCTCAGGGCCGTGCCTCGACCACGTCGGCTTCTGGCTGCGCGAACGCGTGCTGCACCCGACGCCCGCATCGCTCGGCAAACTCGGCGGCCAGCTCGTGCGCTCGTGGTACGTGTACCTGTTCCACCTGCCGTTCGTCCCTGAACTCGGCTGGCGACTGTGGCTCGGCCGCGCGTGGCCGGGCCTGTTGCGCCGGGTCGAGAAGACGCCTGCCACGCCGCGCCCGACGCAGGCCGACGACGGCGCGCGCGGCGTGCGCCTCTATCGCGCGAACTTCATCCGCTGCCTGTTCGCGCCGCGCGAGCGCTACGCACATGCACCGGTGCAGACGATCGTGCCGCTCGGCGACAAATACGTGAGCCCGGCGCTGTCCGAGAACCTGTCGCGCTGGGTGCCGCAGTACTACCGCCGTGAAGTCGCGGCCGGCCACTGGCTGCCGCTCGCCGATCCCGCGCGCTTCGCGGGCCTCGCCGAGCAGCTGATCGACGCGGTCGAATCGGGCGAGGAACCGCCCGCGCTCGCGAACGCACGCCGCCGCGCGACCAGCGGCCGGTTCAGCGGCAAGGTCGCGGTCGTCACCGGCGCGGGCAGCGGCATCGGCCGCTGCGCGGCGCTCGCGTTCGCCCGCGAAGGCGCGACCGTCGTCGCGTGCGACATCGATCTCGCGAGCGCCGAGCGCACCGCGCTGCTGCTCGGGCTGACCGGCGCGCAGGCATACGCGAAACGCGTGGACGTCGGCGCCGCCGAGGAGATGGAATCGCTCGCGGCATGGGTCGGCAGCGAACTCGGCGGCGCGGACATCGTGATCAACAACGCGGGCATCGGCATGGCCGGCGGCATCCTCGACACGAGCGAGCGGCACTGGGAGCGCATCCTGCACGTGAACCTGTGGGGCGTGATCCACGGCTCGCGGCTGTTCGCGCAGCAGATGGCCGCGCGCGGCGCGGGCGGCCACATCGTCAACACCGCGTCGGCCGCCGCGTTCGGGCCGTCGCGCGACCTGCCCGCGTACGCGACGACGAAGGCCGCCGTGCTGATGCTCAGCGAATGCATGCGCGCGGAACTCGCGGAAAAAGGCATCGGCGTGACGGCCGTGTGCCCGGGCTTCGCGGAAACCGGAATCATGGCGTCGACGCAATACGCGGGCGCCAACGCACAGGACGAAGCGCGGCTGCGCAAGCGCGCGACGAAGCTGTACCAGATGCGCGGCCTGAAGCCGGAAACCGTCGCGCAGGCGATGGTCGACGGCGTGCTGCGCAACCGGCCGGTCGTGGCGGTGGGCACCGAGGCGCACGCGCTGCGCTTCGTCGGCCGCTTCATGCCGTGGCTCGGCCGGATGCTCGCCCGCATCAGCATGGCATCGCATTGACGGCGCAGCGCGCCGCACAGGAACGGAGACACAGATGACCGCTACCGCCGACTATCACAAGATCAAGGCCCGGCACGTGAAGTTCGACTTCAGCGACACGCCGATCACCTGGGTGCCGAACGACCCGGGCAGCACGCACATCATCAACACGCTGAACCTGCTGTTCCCGGAAGGCGAGCTGTGGTTCTGCCGCGTGTACAACAAGGCGCTGCCGCACATCACCGATGCGCGCCTGCGCGACGAAGCCGAAGGCTTCCTGCGCCAGGAAGCGGTGCATTCGCGCTCGCACGGCGGCGTGCTCAGGCATTATTACGACCGGCACGGGATCGACACGAAGCCGTTCACGCAGAAGCTGAACTGGCTGTTCACGCGCGTGCTGGGCGAAGCGCCGTTCGGGCTGAAGATCGGCCATA
This sequence comes from Burkholderia sp. Bp8984, assembly GCF_003853755.1. Classification (NCBI taxonomy): domain Bacteria; kingdom Pseudomonadati; phylum Pseudomonadota; class Betaproteobacteria; order Burkholderiales; family Burkholderiaceae; genus Burkholderia; species Burkholderia sp. Bp8984. Next base: position 33,087 of record NZ_QTQN01000037.1, on the reverse strand, counting down.
CGCGCTTCTGGCTGCGGCAGCAACTCGCGGTGATCGCGTCGCTCGAGCATTTCTTCGGTTATCTGGGCAACTGGGTGCTCAACGCGCACGGGCTCGACGAAGGCCGTGCCGACCCGACGATGGTCGACCTGCTGCGCTGGCACGGCGCGGAGGAAGTCGAGCACCGGACCGTCGCGTTCGACATCTACAACCACATGGGCGGCAACTACCCGGAGCGCTGCCTGCACATGGCGTTCGTGATCGTGCTGCTGCTCTACTTCATCACGAGCGGCGCGAAGTTCATGTACCGGCGCGATCCGGCCGTGGGCCGCTATCCCGGTTTCGTGCTCGCGTGGTGGAAGGGTTCGCGGCGCGGGCACCTGCCTTCGTTCTGGAAAGTGATCGGCGCGGCGCTGCGCTATTTCAGGCCGGGCTATACGCCGCACCACGAAGGCTCGACCGAGCAGGCGCTCGCGTATCTGGCGCGCTCGCCGGCCGCGCAGGCGGCCGCGCACGGCGGCAACTGGGGCACGACGAAAGGCGCGTGACCGGGTTCGCCGGCGGGTTCGCGACGGTTTCGGCGGGGGCGTCCGCCGAAATGCGTACAATCGCGGCTTCATTTCCCGGAGGTGCCGCGATGGCCATGAAGAAAACCGATCTAGAAAAGAACAAGGCGCTCAAGCTGACGCACGCGATGAAGCAGTCGAGCTCCGCCCGTTTCGGCAAGGGCGCCGAGGACGCGGCGAAGCTCGATCGCCGCGCGCAGCGCAAGCTCGACCAGGAACAGGGCCTCGTGCCGTTCGCGTGCAAGCTCAACGCCGAACTCGTCGAACAGCTGAAGGCACGCGCCGCCACGCATCCGAACGGCATGACGGGCCTGCTGTCCGAACTGCTCGTCAACGGCCTCGCCCAGCGCGACGCGTGACGCGCCACGTTTCTCGAAAATAGTCGTTGACAACGCCGTACGACATCGACAAACTCGTTCGCATGCCTACGTTCAAGCTCATCGCCATCGCGAATCATTGCCCGGTGAACATTCGAAAGAATGGATCACGGGAGGCGCTTGTGCGTTAGCATCCGAGCAGTACCGCATGTCACACGAGGCCTCACCGGAAACGGATGAGGCCTTTTTGTTCTGGTGCGCGTCATCCATCCGGCTCAACGAATGGAGAAGACGATGGACCAGGCAAGCCCGTTGTTCGACCGTCCCGATTCGCGCCGCGCCGGCGCGATCGCGTTACCGACCGTCGTGATCCGATTCGCGGTTGCGCCGCGCACGACGCTGACCTGGCGCGCGCCGGGCGATGCGGAAATTCGTGCGCACGGTGCACCGCTGTGGATCACGCGGCCGCCGAGCGTCGACGACTACTGGGTGCAACCCGGCGACGTGCTGCGCATCGCGCGCGGCGATCGCATCTGGCTCGGCACCAATGACGACCGGCCGGCCGAAGCGTCGATCACGACGGCGTACGTGCGGCGCGGCGAACGGCTGAGACGCACGCTCGCGCGAATGCAACGTTTGCTCGCCGGACGATGGCGAAGACGGGATTGACGATGCGCGATTCCGTCGCGCGACGGGACACCGGAACGCGCGGAATCAACGCATCCGGAAACGGACGCACCCGCGGCGCCATGCGTCGCGGGTGCGCATCGAATGACGCGGCACGCGCGTGCGTGCCGCGAGCGATCGCGCGCCGTGCGCAACCCTTGCATGCATCGCGTGCATCAGGTGCTGGCGGCGAGACGCGGGCCCGTGCTGCGGGGAGTGGCATCGAGGTCGGGGCGTTGCGCCGCCTGCGAGGTCACCCACGGGTCGATGCCTTGCTTTTGCACCTCCTCGAGAAATGACACCCGCGTACGCCAGTAATCCGCCTGTAATTTCGCATCGATGACGCGCTGTTCGGCTGCGAACAGTTCCATGCGCGCCGTCACGAGCATCGACGCAGCGGTTTTTTCCGGCGTGGGGGCGTGCCGCATCGCCCAACGGCTGATCCAGTTCAACATGCTCACCTCCGGGATGACGGACGAACCCGCATCGGGCAATCGCAACCGGTCGCGCCTGCCCGAATGCGCAACGACCGTCACCGCACTTCACCGCCTGCCCTGCACGGACTGCGACTCCCCCGCGTCGGCAACGACTGGCCGGCGTGTGTGCGCGGTGTATCTATCCTAGAAAGACTTGCCGGTTAACGCGATGACGTCTTGCAATCTTTTACACAGAAACCACAGTCGCGCCCGCGTCGCGAAATGACAGTTGCGGACGGAACGGGTTCGGCGCAGGATAGCCCGATATCTGCAACCGCCTGGACTGATGAATGGCCGCTGCACGCCGCTGCGCACCCGCGCCGGTCATGCCGCGCGCGTTCGCGCATGCATTGCGACCGTCCTGCGTTCGGCCAGCATGCGGGTGCGCGATTGCAGTCGCATGTCATCGCATGTCATCGCGCGGCGGCCGCGCGCCGCATGCCGGTCATGTCGTTGCGCCCGCATCGGCCGGCCCGGCCCGCCGCCCCTCATCGAATCGTTTCCATCGTTTCTACCTGCCCGCCTCGTCCGAACCGGTAAAATGCGCGCCTTCCTCGCGCGGCCGGCCTGTCCGACCGTTCGCGCGAACGCGGCCGATCGTGCCCCGCAACTATATCGTCCGAGCTATCCGCGCTATTACAATCCGCCGATAGCGCGGCAATAGTGGCTGGTTACAGTAGGCCGGCCTCGCGCTGCCTTACAACAATTCGGCACGAACAACAAGCAACACGACAACCCGACCGGAGAAAACGCCTTCATGGAATCCATCAAGCGGTATTTCGGCTTCGCTGAAGCCGGCACCGACTTCCGCACCGAAATACTCGCGGGCGTCACCACGTTCCTGACGATGGCCTACATCATCTTCGTCAACCCCGCGATCCTCGGCGATGCCGGCATGCCGAAGGAATCCGTGTTCGTCGCGACCTGCCTCGTCGCGGCGCTGGCATCGATCATCATGGGGCTGTACGCGAACTATCCGATCGCCTGCGCGCCCGGCATGGGCCTGAACGCGTATTTCGCGTATACGGTCGTCAAGGGAATGGGCTTCACGTGGCAGGCCGCGCTCGGCGCGGTGTTCATCTCCGGCTGCCTGTTCCTGCTCGTCACGCTGTTCCGCGTGCGCGAGGCGATCGTCAACGGCATTCCGAAATCGCTGCGCATCTCGATCACCGCCGGCATCGGCCTGTTCCTCGGCATCATCTCGCTGAAGACCTCGGGCGTGATCGTCGGCAGCCCGGCCACGCTCGTCACGCTCGGCGACCTGCACAAGCCCACGACGATCCTCGCGATCATCGGCTTCTTCACGATCGTCACGCTCGACCACCTGCGCGTGCGCGGCGCGATCCTGATCGGCATCATCGGTGTCACCGTCCTGTCGTTCTTCTTCGGCGGCAACCAGTTCCACGGCGTGTTCTCCGCGCCGCCGTCGATCGACGCGACGCTGTTCAAGCTCGACATCGGCGCCGCGCTGTCGACCGGCATCATCAACGTGATCCTCGTATTCTTCCTCGTGGAGTTGTTCGATGCGACCGGCACGCTGATGGGCGTCGCGAACCGCGCGGGCCTGCTCGTCGAAGGCAAGATGAACCGCTTGAACAAGGCGCTGCTCGCCGACAGCACCGCGATCGTCGCGGGCTCGGTGCTCGGCACGTCGTCGACCACCGCCTATATCGAAAGCGCATCGGGCGTGCAGGCCGGCGGCCGCACCGGCGTGACGGCGATCACCGTCGCCGTGCTGTTCCTCGCGTGCCTGTTCATCGCGCCGCTCGCCGGGGTCGTGCCGGGCTACGCAACGGCACCGGCACTGCTGTACGTGTCGTGCCTGATGCTGCGCGAGATGGTCGACGTGCCGTGGGACGACGCGACCGAAGCCGTGCCGGCCGCGCTGACCGCGCTGCTGATGCCGTTCACGTACTCGATCGCGAACGGCGTCGCGTTCGGCTTCATCGCGTACGGCGGCCTGAAGCTGCTGACGGGCCAGGCCCGCACGGTCAAGCCGATCGTGTGGATCATCGCGGCCGTGTTCCTGTTCCGCTTCTTCTATCTCGGCAGCGAGTGACGCACGCGCCCCGGTGCGTGGCATGATCAAAAGACGCCACCTTCACGTGTAGTGCCGCCCGGTTCCTGTCGCGGAACCGAACGGCATGACGAGAAGGACGGCCCCTGACGACCCGGTCGCATTTGCGGCCGGGTCGTTTCACATGGGCGCCCTGTATCGGCGGGCGCCCGCCTAGCTGCATGCCCGGGGGGCATTTTCCCGGGCGGGATTGATGGTTGTATTACGCGAAACAATGCGTTTCGGCGTATCAAAAAGCATTGAATTTACCCCAAATATCCAATCGAAATATTGGCGACCGATATATTAAAAATACAAGACATCACTTAATCGTCGCACAGCACCATTTTCCATCGATATTTTCGCAAATCGATACGACGCATGACTTTGATGACGCTCGCAATTATCCCCGGAATTATCGGGTTGATTTATAAAATCCGGCTGCTATATTCCGCTTGCACGGCCGAAAATCTCTGCGGTCGCGCGATCTTCCCGCTCATCAAAAGGAGTGATTCTTTCGGTTTTATTCGGGTCGGCGTGATTCAATATATCAAGCACGCACGGGGTATCCTCCACGCGAATGGGCAAGGGGCCGGAAAAACATTGCCTGTTTCATAATCAGGAGTCGTCATGGCAACGATCTACGTAAACGTGATTGTCAATGTCGCGAAAGCCATTGCCGAAAACAATCTGCCGAAATATGTATTCATGGTGGATTCGACGGGCTACAGCGGGGACGGTTCGGAAGGCAGCAATGAATTGCGGACGAAATGCGAAAACGGCGACACGATCGTCTGGTCCGCCGTTTCCCTCGACCCGGGTGAATCCATCGCGATTCTCGGCTTCTGGGGGAGCGCGATTCCCAACATGGTCAACCCGCAACAATATCCGCAGTTCGACGGCGCCGTGTGGGGCGGGCGGGTCAACAGCGCGGGAACCAACGTTCAATACTCGATCAACCTGCTGCTGGAGGGTAACGTCCATATGTCGTTCGACCCGTTCATCACGGCGACCAACCCGGCTCGATAACCGGGTGCGGCAGTCCGGGGGCGACTGAATGACCGGTTTCGGCTTGTCGCTTCGCGGCATGGACAAGCCGAAACCGCGATGGACGGATTTGCAGACAGGCGGTTCGTGAAGCGGCGGACCGAAGCGTCCCGAAAGCCTGATGCCTTTCCTTACCGTGAAGAACTGAACGGCATGACGCCGCAGGACCGCGTGTTCGTTCGGGTAGCCGCCTGGTGCAGGCGACATCAGGTCACGCGTCCGCCTGCCGGAGCACCCAGCGCGCGAAGGTCTGCAACGGCCCCTCGCCCAGTTCCAGCGCCTCCGGCAACACGAGACAGAAGCGCTTGACCACGCCGCGCCCGTCCGGCCAGGGCGCCGCGAGCAGCCCCTGCGCGATTTCGGCGTCGACATAGAGGCGCGGCACCAGCGCGACGCCGAGCCCGGCCAGTGCCGCGGCGATCAGCATCGAGTAAAGATCATAGCGGGCGCCGGCGGCCGGATTGTTCACGGGCAATCCCGTCTCCTGCACGTAAGCCGACCACGCATCGGGCGTCTGGCGCTTGTGCAGGCGCGGCAGCGTGCCCAGCAAGGTGTCCGGCTGCCCGCCCGCGAGCAGCGACGGATGGCAGACCGGCACCAGCACCTCCTCGCACAAACGGTACGTATGCATGCCGGCCCAGGCCGGATGCTCGAAGTGAATCGCCGCGTCGAAGCCGCTGCCGGCCAGTACGAACGGCTCGGCGCGATCGGCGAAATGCACCGTGATGTTCGGATGCTGCGTCTGGAATCCCTTGAGCCGCGGAATCAGCCAGCGCGTCGCAAACGTCGGCGTCACGGCGATGTCGACGCTGCCGCCGTCACCGGGCTGCCCCATCATGTACTGGCTGTCGCGCTCGAGCCGGTCCAGCACTTCGCGAACCTGCGCCGCGTAGCGCGCGCCGTTCGGCGCCACCCGCACGCGGTTGCCGACCCGTTCGAACAGCGCGACGCCCAGGAACGTCTCGAGTCGGCCGATCTGCCGGCTGATCGCGCCTTCCGTCAACGCCAGTTCGTCGGCGGCGCGCGCGAAGCTCCCATGCCGCGCCGCGGCCTCGAATGCCATCAATGCCGAATTGCTCGGAATCCTGCGTCGCGTCACGATTGCTCCCGGTCCGACCGCCGTCGGTCATGGCTTGATCAAATGTAATTGAATGGTGACGAATCATCGTTTTCCGCCCATTCTTCCGATCATTATCATGACAAAAACTCAACCAGTCGAGCCAGCCGATCGCTCAGAAGGCCGCTCGCCACCCGTGGAGATGTCATGATCTATGCCGTTGAATGCAGCATCGCCGAGCCCGCCGTCGAAGCCGGGTGGAACGACTTCTACAGCCGCGTCAAACTGCCGGCGCTGATCTCGGTATCCGGCTTCCGCACGTCGCAACGCTTTCGCGCCCTCGGCGGCGACGGCCCGGTCTACCTCGCGCTGCATACGATCGACGGCCCGGACGTGCTGACGTCGGCCGAGTATCGCGACAAGGGCGGCGGCAATTTCGCGCGCTGGCAGCCGCACATCGTCGAATGGCGCCGTAACGTGTACGACAGCGCGGCACCTGCGCCGGCCGTCTCCGGCCATCAATGGCTGGCCGTGTGCGACGACGCCGCCCCGTTCGCGCGAGCAGGTATCGCAGCCACCGCCATGCATGCGGTCGCGCTGGACCGCCAGCCGGCCGCTCGCTGGCTGGCCGTCCTCGATCACGATCAGGCGCGGCTCGCGTCCGATGCGTCGGGCGCCGCGATCCGGTGCTATGCGCCGATGGGCGACCGGCTCGTCAGCGCGACGACGACGTCGGCCGCACGCTGACGGGAGCCCGGCCATGCCCAGCGTCACGATTTTCATCCCCGGGACGAGCATGCCGTCCAGCGCGGCACTCGATGCACTGTCGTCAGCCTGCGAGACGCTCTGCACCGAGGTGTTGAGCGCCGCACCCGGCACGATCCACGTCGCGTACGTGCCGATCCGGCTCGGCCGCGGACATCCGGTCAGCGCGGAGATCCGCTTTCGCATCGCGTCATTTCGCACCACTGAATTGATGGACCGGTTCATGGCCGAACTGGATCGCGAGATTCTCCGCCACACCGGATTCATCGCACGCATCCGCTGCTTCGGCTACGACACCACCCACCTTCACGCCCGACATTGACCCCATGAGCGCACTCATTCCACGCCCTTCTTTCCCGCGCCGCCAAGTCGGCGATTTCACGGTGACCGCGATCAGCGACGGCACGCTGACGGCCGGCCTCGACCTGCTGTCGAACATCGACGTCGACGACGCGGCCCGTATCATGCACCGGGCCGGCATGCATACGCCGTCGGCGGTCAACATCAACTGCTACGTGATACGCGGCAACGGCCGCACCGTGCTCGTCGACACCGGTGCCGGCGGCATCCGGAACTGGGGCGGCCTGCTGCGTCCGTCGCTGTCACAAGCCGGCATCGATGCACGCGAGATCGACACGGTCCTGCTGACGCACGCGCATCCGGACCACATCGGCGGCCTGCTCGACGCAGACGGGCGCCCGGCCTTTCCGCAAGCGGAGGTGCTCATCGACGAACGGGAACGCATGTTCTGGCTGGACGACGATATGTACGAGAGAGCCAGCGAGCGAGCGCGCATCAATGTCCGAATCGCGCGGCGCGCGTTCGACGCCTGCGCGGCGCAACTGCGCACCATCGCGGCAGGCGACGTGCTGCCCGGTATCGCCGCCGTGCCGCTGCCGGGGCACACGCCCGGCCACACCGGCTATCGCGTCGAATCGCAGGGCGAGCGCCTGCTGATCTGGGGCGATCTCGTGCATTTCGCGCCGATCCAGGTTGCTCGCCCCGACGTGTCGATCGCGTTCGATCACGATCCGTCGCAGGCATCGGCGACCCGCGCGGCCACGCTCGCCGAAGTCGCTTCGGATCGCTTGCTGATTGCCGGCATGCACCTCGCCGACGCAGGCTTCGCACGCATCGCGCGCACGCACGACGCAACGGGCGGCGCGTACGCGCTGATCGACTCAGATTGAGCGAAACGGGATCAAGCGAAACGGAACGCGGGCACGCCATCGCGCCGCACGATGCCCGGACCGTGCAGCGCATCGTCCCGCACAAGCGATCGATCTACCGGACGAGCCCGCGCCGATATGACACGGGCGCCGGTATCCGGCGCCCGCTCCGTCGCTGCCCGGTCGTCCGGCTCAGCGCCAGTTCGCTTCGTAGAAGCGCACGTAGCCGCTGCGCAGCGTCACGCATTGCGCGCGCGTCTCGGACAGCAACCGCCGTGCGGCTGCCTCGATCCGCTCGCGGTGCTGATCGTACGCACCGACCATGTCCTCGAAGCGCGGCGATGCCGCACCGAAATGATCCTCCAGCGCCTCGGCGGTGATCTGACATTGGACGCGCTCGCCATTGACCAGCGCCGTGAAACCCAGCATCAGGTCGCGCCCCGAATATTCGGGCTTCTCATTCGTGAAATGGATCTGCATGGGAGCCGCCTCGACCGGTAGAAAGCAAATGACCGCGTCCGTCGTCCGCTACCGGCCGGACGAAAATTTACGCGGGCTCGCCGGCAGAGGCACGATCCACGGGGGTATGGCGCGGACTAATGCATGCCGGTTGCATTCCACTTTAGACGGTTTCGCGCAGGAGGCAAAATTTGCGATGTGCGTCGTTCCGACGCGCATTTCCTCTGACCAGCGCGACATCCGGCACCGTTTTGCCGAACGGCGTCAGTGAGGATCGGTGGGCCAGACGTTCAGCGCGATCGCGGCGGTCGTGGCGCCCACCGCGATCGCGGCCGCTCCGTATTGCACCGCGTCGCTCAGGTCGAACAGCAGCCCGTGGATCGCCACGGCGATGCCGCCCAGCATGATGAAGGTGGCGATGGCCGCCAGCACGACTCTCAGTTCCGTCCGAACCATGATGCGTCTCCCGAACGGATGCATGTCGCGTCGCATGCATGTTGCGATGCGGAACACGGCGCGTGCGTGTTCCATTTCCATCATTGCAGGCGGGCGCTTAAAAGCAAGGGGTTTTTGTACGCAGTCGCACAACGTGCGCGGCGCTTGTATGATGAGGCGATATCGACGGCGGCGGCCCGGGTGGCGGATGGTGCGGTGCAGGGCGTCAAAGGGTTCGACTGCGAAGCGGGGCCTCGGAACGCGCTGATGTGCGGGCTCGGGTAGACCGCGAAGCATGGGACTAGAGCAAGCGCTGAAGCGCCAACTTGGGCCGACTGCGAAGCATGGGGCCCAAGTAAGCGCTGAAGCGCTAACTCGGACCGACCGCGAAGCATGGGGCCCAAGTAAGCGCTAAAGCGTCAACTTGGGCCGACCGCGAAGCATGGGGCCCAAGTAAGCGCTGAAGCGCTAACTTGGGCCGACAGGAGACAAGACATGCCTCAATCTTTCGTGCTGCCCGCCACCGCGGGCCGCACCGACCTGCTCGCGCAGGCGCATGCCCGTTCGACCGCGGTCGGCCTGCGCGCGAACGAGCGCCCCGATTTCTCGCCGCTGTCGCGGCTCGCGCTGCGCGAACTGCTCGACACGAACCACGCATTGTTCGCGCACGCGCGCCCGGTGATGGAAGACCTCCACGCGCAAATCGCCGACACGCAAAGCCTCGTGCTGCTCACCGATGCCGACGGCGTGATCCTGCACAGCATCGGCGACGCGGACTTCATCGAGAAGGCGAACCGCGTCGCGCTGTGCACCGGCGTGTCATGGGCCGAAGGCGCGCGCGGCACCAACGCGATCGGCACCGCGCTCGCATCGGGCCAGGCGGTCGCCGTGCACGGCTCGGAACACTTCCTGCGCGCGAACCATATCCTCACCTGCTCGTGCGCGCCGATCATCGATCCGTTCGGCCGTACCCTCGGCACGCTCGACGTGAGCGGCGACCCGCGCGGCTTCAGCCCCCATACGCTCGCGCTGGTGCGGATGTCCGCGCAGCTGATCGAGAACCACCTGTTCGCGAACCAGTGCGCGGAGGCGCTGCGGCTGCGCTTCCACGCCCACGAGGATTGCGTCGACTCGCTGTTCGCCGGGCTCGTCGCGTTCGGCCCCGACGGCGGGCTGATCGCCGCGAACCGGAGCGCGCAATTCCAGCTCGGCGCGACGTTCGATGCATTGCAGCATCAAGGCTGCGACGCGCTGTTCGGCATGCACTTCGGCCAACTCGCGCAGCAGGCGGCCCGCGCGGCCGGCGCACCGTTCCGCCTCACGCTGTCGACCGGCGTGCGCGTGCTCGCCCGCTGCGAATTCGCGGAAGCGCACAAGACGGCCGTCGCCGTCACGCCGCCCGCCCCCGCCGTGCGCACGCGGGCGCCGGACCCCGACGCGATCACGTTCGCGACGCTCGACACCGGCGATGCGCGGATGGCCGCCGTGCTCGAACGCGTCGCGAAGATCCGCGGACGCGACCTGCCGTTGCTGATCCTCGGCCAGACCGGCACCGGCAAGGAATGGCTCGCGCGTGCGCTGCACCAGGCATCGCCGCGCGCGGACGGCCCGTTCGTCGCGGTCAACTGCGCGGCGCTGCCGGATTCGCTGATCGAGGCCGAACTGTTCGGCTACGAGGACGGTGCGTTCACCGGCGCGCGCAAGCGCGGCAGCCCCGGCAAGATCGTGCAGGCCGACGGCGGCACGCTGTTTCTCGACGAAATCGGCGACATGCCGCTCGCGCAGCAGGTCAGGCTGATGCGCGTGCTGCAGGAGCGCGCGGTGATGCCGCTCGGCGGCGCACGCGCGGTGCCGGTCGACGTGCGCGTGGTCTGCGCGACCCACCGCGACCTGCGCGCGATGATCGCCGCAGGCACCTTCCGCGAAGACCTGTTCTACCGGATCAACGGGCTCGCGGTCACGCTGCCGCCGCTCGCCGCGCGCACCGACCTGCCCGCGCTGGTCGAGCGGATCCTCGCGCGGCTGGCGCGCAGCGAGCCGATGCCGGGCCGCCTCGCGGCCGACGTGCTCGACGCGTTCATGCGGCACCGCTGGCCCGGCAACCTGCGGCAAATGACCAACGTGCTGCGCACGGCCGGCATGCTCGCCGAAGACGAAGCCGAAATCACGCTCGCGCACCTGCCCGACGATTTCTGGCTCGACTGCGACGACGCACCCGCGGCGCAAGCCGCACCGGCCGACGTGCGCGAAGCGACGACGCTGCAGAGCCACCAGGCCGCGGTGATCGATGCCGTGCTCGCACGGCACGGCGGCAACGTATCGGCCGCCGCGCGGGAGCTCGGGCTCGCCCGCAATACCGTGTACCGCTACCTGCGCCGGCACTGACACGTTCCGGGCCGGTTGCCCGCCCGACGGGCGCCGGCCGCAGGCGGCTTCGGGTATGCTTGGCGCTTGCGTTGCCTTCCGGCATCGCGCTGCCTTTCCTCGCTTCGCTGCCGATTCGCCGCCCGCTTTCACCCATGACCGATCCCGACCACCCGCCTCTCGTGCGCATCGAGCCGCTCGGCGCGACGTTCGACGCGCCCGATTCGCTGACGCTGCTCGAGGCCGCCGCGTTCGCGCACGTCAGGCTGCCGCGCTCGTGCCGCAACGGCACGTGCCGAAGCTGCCTGTGCAGGATCGTCAGCGGCAGCGTACGCTATACGATCGAATGGCCGGGCCTGAGCCGCGAGGAAAAGGCCGACGGCTATACGCTGCCGTGCGTGGCCGTCGCGACTTCGGATGTCGTGCTCGACGTGCCCGATGCGGTCATGATCGACTGAACGCGGCGCGCGGCCGCGCGCCGTCCCGCAACGATGATGCCTGCCTGGAGAAGATGATGACCCAGTCCACCGATCGCATCGAGAAACAAGCCTTGCTCGCCGCGCCGCTGGCGCGCGTCTGGGAAGCCGTCAGCAATGCCGGCGAATTCGGCATCTGGTTCGGCGTGTCGTTCGACGGGCCGTTCGTGCCCGACCAGCCGCTGTTCGGCCGCATCACGCCGACGCGCGTCGACGACGACATCGCCAAGGCACAGGAGCCGTATGCGGGCACTGTGTTCGAAATCGTCGTCGATCGCGTCGAGCCGAAACAACTGTTCTCCTTTCGCTGGCATCCGTTCGCGATCGACCCGAACTTCGATTACACGTCCGAGCCGATGACGCTCGTCACGTTCGCGCTCGCGGAAAAGGACGGCGGCACGCTGCTGACGGTCACCGAGACGGGTTTCGACCAGCTGATCGAAGCGCGCCGTGCGAAGGCGCGCGAGATGAACGATCACGGCTGGGCCGCGCAGATGATGCTGATCACGAAATATCTGGCGAAGCACGCGTGAGCGCGCCGCGCGTCATTCCCGGTATCCACGTGCCCGCATGCCCTAGCCGCGGGTGCATGGCATAATCCGCTCCATCGTTACCCTACGCCGCCCCGCGCATCGCATGCTGAGTCGTCGTTTCCGGAAGATCGTCAGTCTGATCGGGATGCTCGCCATCCTGATGACGGCGCTCGCGCCGACGATCTCGCAGGCGCTGACGACGCAAGGCCGCGTCGACGCGCTGCTTGCCGGCCACTGCACGGCCGCGCCGGCTGACGGTGGCCACGCCGGCGATGCGTCGTCGAAAAGCCTGCAGGCGCATCTGCAGGCCTGCGGCTATTGCAGCCTGCTCGCCCATACGCCGGCCCTGCCCGCGCCCGAACTGACGTTCGCGGCCAACGTCCACCCGCTCCAGCACCGCGAAGCAACCCGCTTCGAAAGCCTGCGCCGCGCGCTGCCGCTCACGGCCGCGCAGCCGCGCGCCCCGCCGCTCGCGTCCTGATTCGTCGTCACCGCGCGTGATGCCGCAGCGCATCGCGCCGTCCGCACGCGTCCGCGCGTGCATGCCGTGTCACGTTTCGAAGGACGATCATGTTCGACCGTATTGCTCGCGGCGCCGTGCCGTGCGTGCGCTCGTCCGCTTCAGGCCGTTGCGCGCGCGTGAACGCGCGGCCGCGTGCCGAATTCGAATACATCGTTTTCCTTATCATTTCCAACCGGATCATCCCGTCATGAAAACCACTGCATTCCTCCGCGGCGCACTCGTCGCTCTCGGCTTCGTCGTCGCCCAGGCCGCACACGCGCACGCGCACCCGAAAACCCTGGAACCGGCCGCCGACGCCACGCTGTCGAGCGCGCCGCACGCGGTCACGATCGACTTCAGCGAAACGCTCGAACCCGCATTCAGTTCGATCGCCGTCACCGACAGCCACGGACGGTCGGTCGCCGACGGGAAATCCGCGGTCGACGCCGGCAACCGGAAGCGGATGCATGTCGCACTGGCGAACCTGACGCCCGGCACGTACACGGTCGCGTGGGTCGCGGTGGCGAGCGACGGCCATCGCACGCAGGGCCGCTACGCGTTCACGCTGAAGTAACGCACACGCTGCCCGCTTCCCTACCCGATCAGGAACACCAACAATGAAACCCTCGATTCCGACCAGCCTGCTGTTCGCCCTGCTGGCGCTGCAGGCGCCCGCCACGTTCGCCGCGTCGGCCGTCCAGGCCGATGCATGCTGGATCCGCACGATGCCGGCGACGGTGCCGTCATCCGGCTATTTCACGCTGAAGAACGACGGCGACAAGCCCGTCACGCTCACTGGCATCGATACGCCCGCGTTCGGGATGGCGATGATGCACGAAACGCAGACGGCCGGCAGTACCGCGAAGATGGTTCACGTCGAAGCGGTCGACGTGCCCGCGCACGGCACGGTGACGTTCAGGCCGAAGGGCTATCACGTGATGCTCGAGGAGCCGCGCCAGCCCGTCGCGCCCGGCGCGAAGGTGCCGTTGCGGCTGCATTTCGCCGACGGCGCGACGGCGTCCGTGACCTGCGACGCGAAGGCGCCGTCCTACATCGGCCAGTAACGCCGCCTGCGCAACGACCGAAGGAGATGCACATGAGCAAGGAACGCCTGCCGCTGGCCAACCTGATCGTCCGCTACCGGACGCCGCTGAATGTCGCCGTGCTGATCGTCTGCGGGTTATGGGCGGGGTGGATCGCATGGATGACGCGGCCGTCCGCGATCGATTCGCCGTCGTCGATCGCCGCCTACTGCGTGCGCGGCGCGCGTTGACGCCGTGTGTCGGGGTGAACCGCGCCGCCGTGGCATCATGCACGGATTCACCCCGACCGCAGAACCCGCCTTTCGGAGCGCCGCATGTCCATTCAGACCTGGCTGCTGTTTGCCGCAGCCTATCTCGCCACCACGCTGTCGCCGGGCCCCAACGTGCTGCTCGTCATCCGCAACACGGTGCGCTACGGCTCGCGCGGCACCGCCGCGACGATCGCGGGCAACCTCGTCGCGCAAGGCGCGGTGGTCATGCTCGTCGCGTTCGGCGTCGGCGCCGTGCTGGCCGAGATGCCGCCGCTGTTCATCGCGATGAAGGTCGTCGGCGCCGCGTATCTGATCTATCTGGGCATCCGGCAACTGCGCGGCGGGCGCAACCCCCGTTCGCCGGACGGCAAGGCCGCGATCGTCGAGCCCGACCGCAGGAAACTGTTCCGCGAAGCGCTGTTCGTGTCGGGCAGCAATCCGAAGACGATGATCTTCCTGTCGGCATTCATGCCGCAGTTCATCGCGCACGATCGCCCGCTCGCGATGCAGTTCGTCGCGATGTACGCGACGATCGCCTGCACCGTCGTCATCGTGCACAGCGTCTATTCGTTCGGCGTGCGCCGGCTCCATCGCGGCATCGGCATCAGCCCGTGGGTACGCGCGGCCAAGCGCGCGAGCGGGCTGCTGTTCGTCGGGCTCGGGATCAAGCTGCTGACCGCGCGGCAGGCGTAAGCATCCGCACGGCGACGGCCCGCGCCGCGGCGCGGGCGGAATCGTCAGCCCTTCGATTCGGCCAGCGCTGCCGCAATCTCGCCGAACGACGGCCGCGCGTCGATATCTTCGTTCAGGCACGCGGCCGCCAGCGCGTCGAGTGCGTGCGAGCCTTCCCACGCAGGCGGCTCGCAGCGCGCCAGCAACTCGCCGAGCAGATGACCGAACGCCCTGACCTCCAGCCGTTCGAGCCGCGCCGCGCGCTCGCGGTCGTTCACGTCGTAGACCGACGCCGCGCCGAAATCGCCGAGCAGCGCGCCGCCCTTGCCGTCGTGCAGGATGTTGTGCGCGTACAGGTCGCCGTGCATGATGCCGCGCGCGTGCAGATGCGCGGCGACCGACGCGATGCCGAGCGCGATCCGCGGCGCGTCGGCCGGCGCGAATCGCGCATCGGCCGCATACACGTCGCGCGTGCAGGACGCGAAGCTCGGCGGCCCGGCGAGGTTGGTCAGCGCCGGATCGACCAGCGCCATCACGAGGCCGTGCGTGCCGTCCGGATGACCGCGCACCTTGCCGATCACCGGAATCATGTTCGGATGGCGCCCGGCGTGCAGGCAGGCGGCCATTTCGCAATCGGGCAGGCCGTCGCTCGTCACCGCGCCCTTGAACAGCTTGACCGCGACCGCTCGCGGCACGGCGCCGTCCACACGCCATTGCGCGCGGTAGATTACGCCCGACGCGCCTTCGCCGAGCTTCTCGTCGCAGGTCAGCGACCTCCAGTCGATGTCCGCGACGCCCGGCTCGGCCGAAGCCGCGGCTTCCGGCGCGGCGCCGAACGGATTGCCCGCCGACGCGAGCCACGCGAGGCGCGGCAGGCGCAACAGCCAGTCCGGCAGCGCGTCGAGCCGGTTCGCCGACAGCCGCACCAGCTCCAGCGCACGGCAGGCGGCCATTTCGGGCGGCAACGCACGCAGCCGGTTACCCGCGAGCATCAGCTTCTGCAGGCGCGCGCAATCGCCGATCTCGGCGGGCAGCGCGTCGATTTCGTTGTCGGTCAGGATCAGCCAGCGCAGCGCACGCGGCAGCGAGTCGCGCGGCACCGTGCGGATCCGGTTCGCCTTGAAGCCGATCATGTCGAGCTGCGCGCACGTGCCGAGCACTTCAGGAAATTCGGTGAAGCGATTGCCGGACGCGAACAGGATGCGCAGGCGATGCAGCCGCGACAGGTCGTCCGGCAGCGCGGACAGCGCATTGCCGGACAGGTCGAGCACTTCGAGCGTATCCGCCAGATCGAAGATCTCGCGCGGGAATTCGGTCAGCCCGCACGCAAGCTTCAGTTGCCGGGCGCCCGACAGCTGGCCGGCCTGCAGTTGTTCGAGGGTCGTCGTCACGGGGAGAAAACGGGTTGCGGTTGCGAGGATCGTCGGATCGATCCGGCGAATTTTACCGGGTTCCCCCTCGCCTGCCCCGCGATCGCGTCACACCCCCTTCACAAACGCGCAATGTGGCGCTAGAATTGCGCCCCTTGCAGTACTGAAGTGCCGACGTGGTGAAATTGGTAGACACGCTATCTTGAGGGGGTAGTGGCGAAAGCTGTGCGAGTTCGAGTCTCGCCGTCGGCACCAGATACGGTTTTTCCGTGTTTCGTGCATTTGCAGAACCCGCGACAGCGCATGGCTTCGCGGGTTTTTTGTTGTCCGCTGCGCAACGACCGAGGCAACCCCGGCCGGCGAGACTGCGCAAACGGCGGCCCGCATCCGCATGCGCCCTTTCGCATCCGCACCTCCCGGATACGATGAGCCGCACGCAAAACACGCATCAATGCTCGTCTGCCCGGTTCAGGAAAAAAAGCGGATATCGACCGTCCTCCAGACCCCTTCCGTGTTGAACGGGCTTCGTGCACGAGTCGCCGCACCGTGTCGATATCGCCCGCCTCATAGAGCAACAGGCCCCCGCTCACCGAGCTAGCGTGTCGGCAAGTCCTCCGCGAAATTGTCGAACACACGTTGCACCAAGGCATTGATTCTCAGCATCGTGGCAGACTGGGTTCTGCCCGCGAGCGTGACGATCCCGAAACAGGCCGAACCAGCCAGCGGCGGATCGAGCGGCACCGGATGCAACCTTCCCGCCCGAACCGCCTCGTCGAATACTGGCCGGCTGCCAAGAATGACGACATCGCTGACGGCTGCCGCCGCCTCCAGCTCGCCGAAATCGTCGCTCTGGAGCTTGATGCGATCCGCGATTGGATATCCGAGATGCTGCTGAAGATCGTCGAGCGCGTACTTCGACAGATGCGTGCAGCCGACCGGATACTTCAATAGATTCTCGGGCGATACGCCAGCCATGCCCGCGAGCGGATGCGCGTGACCGCAGAAGAATGCGGCCCGCCATCTCGGCAGCGGCACGATCTCGATTTCCGGCTGCTGCGTGAGCGACGCGATATCGCCAACGAACATGTCGATGCGCTCCGCCAGCAACATGCCGAGCAGGTCGGCAGTATTGCCTCGCTTGAGTACCACGCGTACTTGGGGCGCATTAACGGCCCCGAACGTCAGGATGGGTTGCCTGAGCAGCGCGGCTGGCGTCGCGCCCAGCCCGATGCAGAGATCGCCGAACTCCCCGCGCTCGAGCAGCGCGAGGTCGCGCCTGAGCTCCCGCACTTCGAAATCGATCCGGCGCGCCCGCTCGACGAATACCTTGCCGTGCGGCGTCAGCGTGATACGTTGCGCGCCGCGATCGAACAGCGAAATACCGAACTCCGCTTCGATCGACTGGATACTGCGTGACAGCGCGGATTGACTCAGGTGCACCTCCGCGCAAGCGCGACTGAAATTCTGGCACCGAGCGAGCGCGAGGACATGTTGCAGTTTGCGAAGGTTCATGTGAAATCAGGCGTTCACGGGCAGCGACCTGCCCACGTGCGGAAAGTATAGTCGCGCCCTTCGCCGCAACGGCTCGATCGTGGCGCCCGTGTGCCGTATCAGAACCGGTGATGAATGCCGACGCTCACGCCGACCTGACTCTTGCCAGGCTGGCCCACACTGGAAAAGCTGTTGACGCCGAACGCGCTCTCGCCGGAGTTCCAGACCGTGCCGACATGCGCATACAGAAACGTCGCCTTCGACAGCAGATACTCGCCTCCGCCGACCAACAGCGTCGGATGCCCCGGCGTGCTCTGGAACGCGTAGCGGCCGCCCAGCACGTACCATTGAATCGTCGGCGTCGCGAAACCCTTCGCACTGCCCCAGTAAGCCATGCCGCGCGGCGTCAACTGGAGGTCTCCGACCACGCGCGTGACGCCCGCGGCAACGGTCACGCCGCCCACCGTATAACGAAGCGCCGCGCTGTACCGCTCATCGACCCGCCCCGACGCATCGATGCCGCCTGCGCTCGCACCGCGACTCTGCTCGTAAAGCACGCGAGCGGCAAGCGCTCCCCGGTCATATTCGAGCGCCGCACCGACATACCGGCCGGCCAGGCCGTTGCCCGGAAGTTGTTGACCGAAGCCATATTCAGCCTCGACATTGAATCCGTAAAACGGCTGCGACTGGAACTTCACCGCATTGTTCAGCCTCAGCGTCGCCAGCGGGATCGCGTTCAGCGAAAGCGTCGAGTCGTTGGCGAAATACGTAGGATCATAGAGCACCGTCTTGTCGAACTGTACGCTGTATTGCCGCCCGAACGTCAGCCGGCCATAAGGCGATCGAAACCCGACGCTCGAAAGGCGGTTGAACAACGTGCCCGGCGTCACGAGGGTGCCCTTGCCGAGGTCGAAGCCGTTTTCGAGCTGAAAGATTGCACCGTAGCCCCCGCCGAGATCCTCGTCGCCCTTGATGCCGAAGCGGGACGGCAGAAACGCACTGCCCAGCATGCCAAGCGACGACTTCCCGTTCGATCCGGCGTTGGTCAAGCTCTGGATGCCGATATCCAGGATGCCGTACATGACCACCGAGCTCTGCGCGCGGGCGCCATCCGCCCCCGTCGCGCACGCAAGCGTCAACGCGGTCGTCGCCAGTCTCCTCACTGATTTTCTGTTTTTCATGTCGTCCCATCATTGATTGGATTGCGCTGCGATCCGGCTCCACGCATTCCCGCTCGTTACGGCATATCCATTTCGCATACCGAATCGTTGGAAAACCGATTTTCTTCATCGCATGCGCGGCACCGGAGCATGCGTCCGCGTGAATCTTCGAGACCGCGATGCATCGTATTCAGCTAAAAAATCACCATCCAATGAGATTCTTGTCGTCCGGCGATGCAAGAGTTGCATGCCCCTCCGATGACTGTGTGAGGAACGCACGAGCGGGCGCTTCGATCATGTCGGTCACGACCGACATGGCCATCCTCGTCAAAAAAAAGCGCGTATCAGTTTCATGACTGACACGCGCACAAGGAGACACGGCTCTGATGTGGATTGCGCGAACGACGCGTTGTGACCTTGGACTACCGCGGCGCACGACGATCAGGACATCCATTCGGCTAGACGGCGAGTCCCGGACAAATCGGCGTGGTTCCGACAGCACGGCATATCGATTCGTACCGGTCGCCATGCGACCGCGCAACGGGCTTCGTCATCGCGAACCCGGACGCGCCCGCCCGTTCATCGGGCAATCCGCCCGACGAGCGGGTCGATCCAGCGGCCGGCTATCCACACGTACGCGCCCGTTGCGATCGCGCAGAACCAGTAAAGCCCGATCCCGACGACGATCCCGACCGTCATCGGCGATTCGACCGGGAAGTGGCGTGTCAACACGGCCGGAGCGAACGCGACGGTCAGGATGAACGCAAAGTAGATGCCCAGCACGAGCACGCTCATGCCGATGCTCAGGCGTGTGCGACGCCGGACCAGACGGGCCACGTCGCGCGTGCGTGCGTCGACGCTTGCGTTCGCATCGGTGCTGCGCGCGACGACTGCCGGGTGATTGACGTTCGACATGGTTGCTCCAGTGATCAGTGAGTTTGGGGAGCGCTGATGCCGATTCCGGTCGCGCTGCGGAACATCTGCGCATCGAATCCCGCGCGCTCCGCCGCCGCACGAGCGGACGAGTCGGTAATCGATGCGAGCCATGCGACGCCGAACGCCAGCGTCATCGAGAACAGGGTCGGATTCGCGTACGAAAAGAGCGCGCTGTCGTGCTTCAGGATGCCCACCCAGATTGTCGGCCCGGTCACGAGCAGCCCGACCGACGACACCAACCCGACTATCCCGCCAGCCAGTACGCCGCGCGTCGTCAATCCTCGCCAGAACATCGACAGCATCAGGATCGGGAAGTTGGTGCTCGCCGAAATGGAGAACGCGAGCCCGACCAGGAAGCTGATGTTCAGGTTTTGCACGAGATGCGACAGCAGCAGCGCGGCCGCGACCAGTACGAACGTGGCCCGGCGCGATACCGCCAGTTCGCGTGCCGGATCGGCTTGCCCCCGGCACAGGATGCGCTTGTACAGATCGTGACCGACCGCCGATGCGCCCGAAATCGTGAGGCCCGCGACGACCGCCAGGATCGTTGCGAACGCAACTGCGGACATGATGCCGAGGAACACGTCGCCGCCGAAGTAATGGCTCAGATGCATCGCCGTCATGTTTCCGCCGCCGATCAGCGTGTGCGTGACCGGATCCAGGAAAGCGGGATTGCGGAGCACGAATACGATCGCACCCGCGCCGATCACGACGACCGCGGTATAGAACCACGCAATGAGCGCGGTTGCGTAGAACGCCGATTGCCGGGCCGCGGCGCCGTCACGCACGGTGAACAGGCGACTCAGGATATGCGGCAGGCCTACCATGCCGAAGATCAACGACATGCCGAGCGAAATCGCATCCACGGGATTCGTGACGAGCCGGCTCGGCGCCAGCACGGCCGAGCCGGCCGGATGAGACTGCACCACCGTGGCGATCAGCCGACTGGCGCTGAAGCCGGTCGCCTGCAGCACCTTGAACGCCAGATACGTACCGATCGCGACCATCAGCACCGCCTTGACGATCTGCACCCACGTGGTGGCCAGCATCCCGCCGATCAGCACGTACACGAGCACCAGTGCGCCAACCGCCAGCATCGCCACCATGTAAGGCACGCCGAACAGCAGCTGGATCAGCTTGCCGGCGCCGACCAGCTGGATGACGAGATAGAACAGCACGATCACCAGCGAATTCACGGCGGCAAGGCTCCGAACCGGACGCTCCGCGAGACGGAATGCGACGACATCGGCGAGCGTGAAGCGTCCGAGATTGCGTAGCGGTTCCGCGACGAGAAACAGCAGGATCGGCCAGCCGATCAGCGTGCCGACGCCGTAAATGATGGAGTCGTAGCCCGAGCCGGCCATCATGCCGACCGCACCGAGGAACGACGATGCGGACATGTAGTCGCCTGCGAGCGCGAAGCCGTTCTGCAACGGCGTGACACTTCCGCCGGCCGTATAGAACTGCGAAACCGAGCGGTTGCGACGCGATGCCCAGTACGTAATGCCGAGCGTCAACGCAACGAAGAGCAGAAACGGCGCAAGCGTATACCCGCTTGCGACGCGCTGCGCCGGTGCTTCGGCCGCACATGCCGCGCCCGTTGCGGCCGCGGCGCACACGCCTGCCGACAGCGAGGCCATCGTCCGCCGGGCGCGAAACGTTGCACGTTCCATGATGTTCTCCTCCATTTTTTATGAATGCTTCGGTCGCGCGACGCTTTCCGTCAAACGCCGAGACGGCGACGCACGACTTCGTCGAAAATCGCGACGCCGATCGGTGCCACGTCGTCGTTGAAGTCGTATTCGGGGTGATGGCACATGTGACCGCCCTGCCCGAGAAAGAAATAACAACCGGGCCGCGCCTCGAGAAAGCGCGCGACATCGTCACCCGCCATCAACGGTGCCACGTCGGTCAGCACGTTCGCGGCGCCGACCACGGTATCGGCAGCCGCCATGACACATCGCGCCGGAGCTTCCGCATTGATCGTGGCCGGCGTGCCGTGCGAAACGTCGAGATCGATCGCGCATCCGTGCGATAGCGCAACGCCGTCGCAGATCTCTCGCATGCGCCGATGCACGCGTTCGCGCGCCAGCGGCGACAGCGCGCGCGTGGTGCCTTGCAGCGACGCGCGATCGGGAATGACGTTCGCCGTCGCCCCCGCAACGAACTGGCAGATGCTCAGCACCGCGCTGTCGAGCGGATCGATCGCGCGGCTGACGACGGTCTGCAATGCGGTGACGAGCAACGCGCCGATGGCGATCGGATCGACGCTACGATGCGGCGTTCCGCCATGACTGCCGGTGCCGCGAATCTCGATCGAGAAAAAATCCACCGCGGCAAGCTGCGATCCGACGCGCACGCCGATCTTGCCCGGTTCGAGCTGCGGATGGTTGTGCAACCCATAGATTTCGTCGAACGGGAAACGCGCGAGCAACTGATCGTCGAGCATCGCCTGACTGCCTTTGACGATTTCCTCGGCCGGCTGGAATACCAGCACGACCCGCCCCTTGAACTGGCGATGGCCGGCCAGCAGCTTCGCCGCGCCGAGCAGGATCGCGGTGTGTCCATCGTGACCGCAGCCATGAAACAGTCCGTGATGGACCGAGCGATAAACCGGCCGGCCTTCCTCCTGGATCGGCAGCGCATCCATGTCGGCGCGCAACGCAATCGTGGGGCCCGGCCCGCCGTTACCGTCGATCACGCCCACCACGCCGGTGCGGCCGATTCCGGTATGCGTATCGATGCCGAACGAGCGCAGCAACTCCGCGACGAACGCTGCCGTGCCGGTTTCCTGAAACGCGATTTCCGGACGACTGTGAATCTGTCGACGCCACGCTTTCATGTCCTCGGACAGTGCGGCGACGGGTGTACTGATCTGCATGGAACGATTCCTCGGGGATTGCTGCCGCGCGGCAAGCGCGACGTGGCTGAACGAACCTGTCGAACAAGGCTCGACGTTCGCCCGATTCTAGAAATCGCAAAATATGCGGTCCAATGCAAAGTTTCGGTATTTCCTATGCAGAGAGCACATAGGCACGCGACGACACCGGCGGATTTGTCGGCCGCCATGCGCAGCGACCTCCGTGAGCGCAAATGCAGTCGCCAGATCAGATAGCCGCCGAATTGGTAGACACGCTACCTTGAGGGGGTAGCGGCGAAAGCTGTGCGGGTTCGAGTCTCGCCGTCGGCAGCGGAACACGGTTGCTCCGTGTTTCGGGCACGTTAAAAGAACCGCGACAGCGAAAGGCTTCGCGGTTTTTTATTGCATCGGCAAACCGGTCCGATGCGTGGACCGGCGCGTCATCGAAGAACGAGACGCGGCTGCCGGCTGGCGTCGCGCCGTCGATGCGCGAAACGGCGGCCCGGCAATGCGCGCCGACACGGCGTCGCAGACCGCGTCCGACGGGCGATCCGGTTGAATTGTTCGAGTGAATGGAATCAGATTGCGGGTTTCGGCTCGCGGACTGCCCGCCCGAGCGTGATGCGCCAGCATCCAGCCGCCGCCAGCGACAACCCGGTCGCAACGAAGATCGCGACGCGCACGCCTCCCCCCGGGGTCTGCGCGGTGCTCATCAGCGCGCCGAAGATCGCCACGCCGAATGCGGAGCCGCTTTGCCTGCTCGCATGGAGCACGCCAGCCGCGATGCCCGCACGGCTCTTCTCGACGGCGCCCATCATCGCGGCCGTGACGGCCGCCTGCAACGCCGGTTGGCGGCGGTAGCGGCTGTCGGCTGCGGAGCAATTGCTGCTTTCGCTTGCGCGTGTCGGTGTCGATTTATCCAATCCGCAGTTCGAACAGGCAATCAACGATTGCGTAGCCAACCTCCAGTCAGGCTGATCGGCCAATTTCCATGTACGGCCAAGAGCGACCATTCCACGATCACGCGTTTATACTCCCAGGCACAGCAATCTGCGTGATACGACAAGACCAAATGAAAACGAGAGAATTGTTGATCGCTTCGCTAGGAGCGTTGGTGTTGACTCAACCTTCACCATCCTTCTCGCAAAACATCAACGGGAAAAATCTCTATATACAAAGATGCGCGATGTGCCATGGCGCAGATATCACGGGCACCGGGCCATTGGCCAAGAAAAGCAATCCTGCCACGCCTGACCTCACAACTGCTGCGTTCAAAAAGCGACTCCATGATTATCCAGGCGTCATTGTTTCATCGGTAATACTTCGTCCGAACGGGGACCTGATTCCGAGAACTTTGAGGGAAAACGGCGTAAAGCTTGCGCCGCACTCCTGGACCGTTCAGGATTTTCGCGATCTGAATAACTACATGAGTGACGTGATTTCCAAAAGCCGATGATTCCGTGTTGACCGTCTGACCGCGATGGGTCGAGTACTGTCGGATTCGGAAGCATCATCGGCAGAGCGCATTGCCGGCTCATCGTCGGGGCCGGGTTCGGCCCAGACCGTGTCAAAACGTGCATGGGGCTACCGTTGTTCCTCTTCTGATCTGAACTGAAAATGTTGCCACTCTACAAGTTTGTCCTCGGCCCAATTCTGGTGATACAGGCACGCAGGCTAAGGCGAACGGCGCTACGCCTACCGGAAGCAGCAGGGCCTCGTTGCGGCAGGGAAGGCTCGCGAGAGGCCCTGCAACCGGCCTTGCGAATTCTGGTTGTCGGTGACTCGTCGGCGGCAGGAGTGGGGGTCGACGATCAGGTACAGGCATTAGCGCAACCGGTCGCCAAAATGCTGGCTATCAAACTGGGCAGGCCCGTTACATGGCAACTGGTGGCAAAGTCGGGTGTCAACACTGAAGAGTCTCTAGCGCTATTAAGGCAGAGCGAATTACAGCCGGCGGACTTTCTCGTGACCGCATTGGGTACTAACGATGTAACGTCGCAACGTTCGCCACGCCAGTTCCTGCAAGACTATCGGCGACTGGTTGAAGAAGTCCGCCGTCGCACCGGCGCATTCGGTCTGGTAGCAACAGGGCTACCGCCATTGCGAATTCTGCCAGCGGCGCAGCACCCGCTGCGCTGGTACCTGGGCCGATATGCCGCGTCTCTGGACCGCACGCTGCGGCGGTGGATTAGCCAGGACGCTGCCGCGCGCTATATATCGCTTGATTGGGCAGCAAAGCCGCTCGAGATGGCCCGTGATCGATTTCACCCCGGGGCTGGGCAATATCGCTGTTGGGCTGAGCTCGTCAGCGAGCAGATCGTGGATTTACTGGTTGAGGATTCTGGGCCAGTGGTCGATCTGGGCATGTGCAACGTAAAGCTTGAACGTCCGCTGTAGAGGAAAGCGACTGGCTGAATCCGCCGTCGGCTACGGCCGACCGCGTCGGGCGGCAGTCGGCCAAGAAGGGGCATTCGGTGTCAGATCGTAGATCGTCGACAACGAACAACATCTCTCCCGACGTTCACCGCAGGTAGCATGGTGAAATCCACGATATGCAAATCGACAGTAAGCACTCGATCATGGTCGTCATTGAAAATATTCAACGATACAAAAAAGAGGGGAAAGCCGTGTCAGTTATCGAGACTTTGATGGAAACTGCAGTTGCTGACGTTGATCAATTGCGTGTAATGGATACACAAGGAGACGACTTTGGCGTACCTCGCGAAGTCGATTTTTGCCTGATCGCACCGTCTGCCGAAAAGGCATCGATTGTTTCCGGTTTCATTAACGACTACCAGTACGGCCGCGCTTCGGTGGAACAAGTCGACGACCATTTTCGCGTCCTAGTCTTCATCAATATGCCAGTTCTCCAGCACAATATTTTAGCTGTGTCGGGATTCATGACGTGTATCTCTGCATTTTTTGGGCTGACCTACGATGGTTGGGGGTGCGTCGTTCAGAAACGCAACTGAAAACATTTTTCGATGTATTGCCGCCGTCGCAGTCCGGCCACTTTCGGACATTCGGGGCAGCCACGTAAATCACCGACAATGAGAGCTGCGCCGGTCCCAACCTGCGAACGTTCGTGATTTACGAATACGACCTTAAGGTAATATCGCCTCGTCTTACCGGCTCTCTCCGAGAGATAGCCGACGTTACAAAGATCGGTGCGCACATTCACAGAAGACATCCTGCCTGAGGGTAGGATTTTGTATCCTCGGTAACTACAACGTGAGGCGTTAATGAGCAACCGCATTCCCTCCTTCATCGTTGCTGCGGCATGTGCCTTCCCGGGCGTCCATGCGCTGGCCGCGGACCCGGACTGCGCGGGGCTTGATCGTTGGCCTACCAGTATGGCATTCGTAAAGCTTAAGAACGCAGGGCTAACCGACAACGACAAACTCGACTTCAACAAGACCAAGACGGTTCGACTCGCATCGGAACGAATTGGAAATGACTTGTACCGTCAAGTTCATCACGTCGTCTTCACTGAAAAAAGTGGTGAGACGATAGAGGTCATCACTGCAAGCGATGCATCGAGGGAAGAATGCTCTATGTCAGATGTCGAGGTGTTCGTGATCTCAAGACGGCTTGGTGGGAAATGACGCCTACGCCCTTTGCATCCACGTTCATAATAAGGAAAATGATCGTCGACTCATTCCAAAAAATAGGTCGCTACTTTTGGCTATGGCTTGTCGCCATTTTCTGCTCGTCAACGGCCCTAGGTGACACACGAGTTTGTACAGCAGCGGAGGCTCAGAAGGCAGAAGCTGTAGCTGCAGTTGGTAGGTCGTGGAAGCAGTTGCATCTACAATTTGTACAATATGCGCATTGTGACGATGGAGCCGTTGCGGAAGGTTTCAGCGAGTCAATTACTCTTTTGCTCGCCGATCACTGGGAAACTATTCGACAGATTGAACCCATGATCGCGTCAGATCCAGCTTTCCGTAAATTCATTATCCGGCATATTGACGAAAATGTGCCTGCAGACCGATTGCAGCGGATCGCCAGAAATGCGAGCAACCAATGTCCTGGAAATCTAAAGAACCTTTGTCAAGATATTAGAGCAGCGGCCATGAAATAAGCCTACGAACATCCATGCATAAAAAATGAGGCTCCGCGCAGGATGGCAACCCGGCATCATGCCGACCGTATTACTGGGTGTCCCCCAGAGGGCATGTGGTAGATCGAATGACCGTTTTCGGGAAATGTGTCAGACCGCTTAGGGTCGATCTGCGTCGGTCGCGGGCGCCGGGTGGCGGCCGGCCGAGTTCGGCCAGGAAGAGTCGCTCGACGCGATTGCCTGAATCGTCGACAATCAGTGTCGATGGATGACTGGGACGTGAGAAAAGTGAAGCTCTACCGAGTTACAGCGGCAATCGATGATGTGTCGGGCGCGGCAACGACCCGAACAAGGTTCGGGACGAATACGACATTCAATGCCACCATAGACGGTCGGCGACAATACGCTGTGCAGATTCTCGGAACTGTTCGAGTTGAGAGCGGAATGATCGTAACCGCAGTACTCCGGGATCCGAACGATTGGCAAACATTGGAGGGTTGGTGCGACCATCAGAGCGGGCGCATTGAGGGCGTTGCCTCAATAGCATCTCTGCGATTTGCCGCCATTTTGTTTGGTGCGCTTTTCGTGTCCGTCGTCGTTTTAGGGTTTGTTTTCAGGCCGGTTGCGGGCGAGCATCTACTTGCCGTTTCAATGATTTTAACTTTCGGCGCGGCGACACTGATACCCATTGTCGGTTGGTATCGGGGAATGCAAGTGTGGCGTGAGCTCCGCCTTGATCGACGATGACTGCCCCTAAACCGGTTGCGCGTAGTCTACCCGTCCCTCTTCGAATCGGCCCGCCTGAAGCTTTGAAGCCCCTTCGCAACTGAAGCGAGCAGCAGCAGAAGAAGAACCAGCGTGATCCAGTCCTCTCCTCGCCACGTTGCTCGGTCCAAGACCGAGTGACTGGCATCGGCCGGGTCGAAGTAAGCTGGCAGCGTATAGCCGGCGGGGCGGGATAGCGCAGCTCGCTTGGCAAGTTCTTGCGATCCGTACCATGTCGCGTTGTAACCGTAAATGGTGCTGCTACTTTGACTCACATATCGACGACCGTGCACGATATACGAGTATGTCCACGACGGTGTCCAGATCCTCCCGCTCTTCTGGGATCGAGAAATTGTTTCCGATGATAGAACGGTCGCGTCGGTCGAGGACCATGACCGCTCTACTATCACGAAATAGACTCGCGACGCAGTCGCGTTTCCGATCCAGACGATGACACTCCCCGCCAGAACTAGAGTTGTCCAGACGATGATGGACATCCGCGTATTTGTCCTTGTTTTCACTTGTAATCCGTTATCTCGGTTGAGATCGCTCTTTTTCGGCCTGGTCGAAGTCGTACACGGGGACAGACGGGCCGTAATAGATCAAGAGTCTCAATTCCCAAGGAATACGCGTAGCTTTGGGCGTAGCTTTTCTAGCCGGGCCCTGTCAGATAACGCGCAGGTACTGCTGCATCATTGGAGTGACGGGTGCAGGTGCTGCGGTGGGTTGGGTACTCATGTGACCGGGAAAAGTTGCTTTGCCTGCCCGAGTTTACCAGCGGCCTGAACGGGACGGCTCGAAGTTCGCCATCCGGCCGGTTGTTGGAGATCACGGCCGGCGGCTGTCGGCCAGGAGCGGACTAGTCGACAACCGTTACACAAAGCGGCCATTGGCGTCGTCCGCAATCGCAAAGGACGATCTAAAATGAACTTCTGGCAGTCGGATTGTGTTGAAACCACCCAATGAACATCGATCGTTCTCGCGTCTACGATTCGTCGGATGACTTTTTTTTCCTCGATGGAAGCATTGTGATGAAGCTTTCTACCGACGCGGCAATTGCAGTTTGTGAGCGGGCGGCCCAACACGGCTTGGTTGTCGCTCGAATCGAAGGCGGCATATGGCATTTCCCTGGATTCGAAGCGAGGGTCGATTGCATTTGGGATGGTGCTGATCCTCCTATTGATCTGGAGGCTGCGGAACGCAATAACCAAAGGGCAGCCGAGTTCATTAGATCGGAGAGCCCTCCGCACGATGTTTTCTTGATGACGACCCCGCCGATGACAGGCTGGAAATCCAGACAGCCACGGGGCTTTTGACGCCCCCATGATGCATCTCGACCACCCAGATTTACACCTAGGTCACGGCCCCGCTCATTCCACGGTAAACGTCCGCTTTGCCAAGACGTCAAGTCCGCAACGGGTCGGAAGTCGCCTGTCGGGCCGCACCGGGCGCCGACCGGCGACTTCCGGCCAGAAGTAGTCGTTCGAACCAATTCCCCGGATGTCTGCTTTCAGGGAAATGAACAGAGGTCGTCAAGTTCTAGTAACTGCATCATTCGTCGCCCGAAGTCTGCACGTGATCCCCCCCTTCCGTCCGATTTACGCATCAGTTGGAAAAATTCTTTCGGCGAGCTCGACCCTTGTCCGTCTGTGAGAATATGCTTCTCAAACGTGACGACAAGCGAAGGATGACAATATGGACGCGATTGATTGGAGCAATGTGTGGCAGACAGTACACCCGGCAATTCAGGAGCAAGCGAAAGATATCGCGGAATCTGGGAAATTCGACGATGCGATCCTAGCTGCGCTACGTTACGTCGAAAGTGAAATCCAAGGCCGTATTGGCTCTACTAGCATCGGCCAAGCCCTGCTGAATGAGGCGTTCGATGGCCCCGCACCCAAGATTCAGATCGGTGGTTCTCGTGATGTCGAATGGGTTAAATCGATATTCTCGGGCGCGTTTGGATTCGTCCGCAACGACAGAGCACACAAGGCCGTGCCAGCTCTCCCATGCGGTTCAATTGACGAGTGCAATTCCTTTCTCCAATTCGCGGGTTTCTTGTTGCGCCTTCTCGATCGCGATAAGGCGTTGCTGCCGAATATCGCTAGTGTCGAAGTTGTTGCGCTTTCCGATCGCATGACGGTGGGGTTCCATGGCGCTCAACTAACCCGAATAGACAAGGTTGTTGGATCGGGACAGTCATTTCGCGCAACACTTCAGCGAGCTGATCTGGCGGAATTCGAGCTTAGCCCCGGTTTCGCAGGAGAACTTGACGTGTTTTCAGGTGCGGACAAAGTCCATTCAGTGCATGTCGATGGGCGTCCCATCGGTACAGGCGCGGACAATATCTACGAGGTCATTGATGCAAACATCCCTTTATATGAGGATGTCGGCGGGAAGTTGCGACGACTTGATTGCACCGGGTTTATGGTCGAAGCAAATGAAGGGGGTAAGGTGTTCCTTCGTATTCAACCAACGCGAGGTACATACAAAAAAGGGCAATACGTCTCTCACGGTCCATTTGAATTCGATCGACCGGCCATAGGAAAGACTTGGTTCCGTTCGGCTAATGGAGAAATTCTTCCCGCGTGGGATAGCTCCGTGCTTGCCGCGCCGAATATTCTGGGAGAACGAGGGAAGGGGGTCGTGAGTAATCTTGGCCTGTTTCCAAACGTCGTTTCGTTATCCGTTGGCGAAATCCGAACTTTGAGTGCGCAAGTTGTCGAAACTGACGGCTCGATCCGGCGGAATGTATCTACCAGCGGCGGCGTGTGGAATAGCCAGGACGAGCAAGTTGCACATGTCGGCGGAGGAATACTCCGGGCGAAATCCTTGGGGAAAACACGAGTGGATTATATTCAACACGGATTCAAGAGTTCCATTGACGTGAGAGTCGAGGATCATGTCCATGGTGATAAATCTATCTATTTCGAAAGTTTATATCGACCGCAAAGCATCCGCTTCGATAGCGCCGACGACTTGTACTTCTGTGATCAATCTAGTTCTATTTTCAAGCTGAAGCGTAACGGTGGAGTTGAGACAGTATTGCGGATTCCCAAACCCGACCTAGCTCCCTTCGGCGTCGATTGCATCGCAATCGACAAAAATGGTGGAATTTATGCGAATAATATACATCAGGGTGCGGCATTCTACTTTCGTCGTGACGGTGCCCGCTTCGGTGCTGGTAATGAAATTGGTCGGAGCGTAGAAGGCACAAAGAAGGGCATGGTCACAACGAATTCCGGCGACCTCTTTGTTACCGTCATGCAGTCGAAAGGCGGATGCGTGCTACACGTTCACCCGGACGGGGTGGAAACGACATTCAGCCTGCGTGGGAGCGCACACGTTATTGGTATCGGTCCCGACGGTCACTTGTACGTAGCTCCGCACCGCGCGCGAAGCATCGACGTATATGAACAGGATGGACGCTTGATCGATACGATCGAACTCGCCGTCGAAGGACCGGTCGGCGACTTGTCTATATCAGCCGATGGAACGATATATGTCGCGATGTTCGGTGCAGGACAGTTGCTTAAACTGACTCGTTCTCCAGTCGGCTTTCAGCAGTCGGTAGTGGCAACGGATCTCGGGAGTCCGACTGGAGTTTCTTTGGATTCGCAAGGCCGTGCTTGCGTTTCCGATCTTTCGTCGGGTCGAATTTACCTCGTCTATTAGGACGACATGCCCCGCCACCATCTGGTGATGGCTCAACGATCACTGGCATCGGTCAATCGAGCAAGAAGCGGACAGCGGCATGTCAACCACGGATGACGAAAATGGGTCGGCTACGGCCGACCGCGTCGGGCGGCAGTCGGCCACAAGCGGTCGGTCGACATCGCCCTTGGGATCGTTGACAATTGCCCGTGGACCGCCTCAGTTTGACGTAGGAGGCAATTGTGGGAAAAGTTACATCTTTGCTTTCCAGTCATCAGTTGATTGGTACTTGGCGCGCAGATGAGGATGATGGGCGATCGCAATATACGGTAAGTGCTACTGCAGATGGCCTTACCGTATCTGGCCGAGATTTCCTCGATGGTGAGCCGTATCAAATCTCTAACGTGAGCTGGACAAATGCCTCAGTGGAATTCGATACATATATGGCGTCGACAGGAAGGCGGGGCCATCTCGTTTTATCTAAACTTCCAGAAAGCGATCAGGTGGAAATACTGTTCACTTTTACGGATCGCTGCTTAGCTTGTAAGGTGTGAATTTCGATAGATTTATCTCTGTTGAGTACCTTCGAAACATAATTGACTCGCCAGGAGTCAGCGAAGACGAAGAGGTCAGCGTAGGCTAGAAACCTTGCTGCATTCCAGCACCGACGAACTGAATGACCGCTTCACGCAAGGGCGACCGTCAGCTTCGGGTCGGCTACGGCCGAGCACGTCGGGCGGCAGTCGGCCAGTTTCGGCCGTCCGACATCGATGTTCAAATCTTTGACAATCAGCGCAGGATCGGGAAGGTTCTGTGTCAGTCCGGGTTCCACACCTCATCACCCTCAATAACCTTGTCAATTTTCCGGTTATTTACCAGCCTCCCTCTTTTTCATATTTTTCATACGACACAAACAACTGCTCAACCATACCCATGTCGGGAGTAAACCCTGCTCCGACGAGCGCCAGGACACCTCTCAAGATGAAATTAAGGTGCCCCCATATTAAGCACAAAACCACCCCAGAAGAAATCCATACCGTTAAAAACACAAGGCACCAGAGGCGATATCTTTGGTACTGAGATCTTGACATTTTCGGCGGCACCGGCCACGCGTCGCGAAAAATTTTCAGCATCATATCCCCCTTCGCCATTAATTCCCAATAGACAGATTAATTTCCCGTTGGCTTACCGTGGAGCTAACCGATACCCCGATTGCGAACGCTCCATTTATCAACACACTGACAGAGAAGCCTGTCATGGCCGCGACCGTTTCGAGTCTGCAACCGTCGGTCATACCCGGCGGGTAGTCGATGTCCCGTTCACCGCAGCACCGCATGCATGCGATGAGATCCGTCACTGGGCTTGAAACACCGCGGCATGCCAGTAGGCCCGTGGATCGCGGAACCAGGACGCGAATGCATTTCGGTCGAAGACTCGAAGCTGCTTCATCTCCACCGCATAACGCCGGAACAGAGCAAGCAACTCGCGCAAAGCACTCTCATCGACCTTCGCTTGATCGACATAGATGCTCAATACGTCTAGCTCGCCTTCATAGCGCTTCACACAAGGCAGCTTATCGAGCCACTCGAAGAATGCGGATTCATCGCACTCCGAGTAGTACCAAACACGCTTGGCAGATAGAACCAGATCACCTGTCACGACGTCTGCCTCCTGGATAAATGTTGTAGCCGCCTCCGCCGGGATATTGCACATCCCAACGGGCCCTTTGTTCACGTTCTTCTCTGGGCGGACTAGCTACCGGTAGCTTAGCGCATTGCGAACGGCCGCTTTGGCGAAGATCGAAGGTCTCCTTCGGGTCGATCTGCGCCGCTCGGACGTCGCCGGCTCGCCGGAGCGGCGCGACAGCATCGTATGGCGCAGTTCGGCCACTTCCGGACGTTCGTCGAGTCGGGAAAGTTGCCGTTGGAATGGCTGCATTACTCCGGAACCTGACG
>NZ_QTQN01000036.1:0-83329 GCF_003853755.1 Burkholderia sp. Bp8984 | reverse complement strand
CGCAGCACGTAGAACGCGGCGGGCGACTTCACGAACACGAAGCTCGCGGAAATCACGGCCCACGTCAGCATGATGCGTGCGAGCCAGCGGCGAGCGCCGACGCGATGCAGGATCAGGTTGCTCGGTACTTCGAACAGAAAGTAACCGAGAAAGAAGATGCCCGCGCCCATCCCGTACACCGTCTCGCTGAAACGCAGGTCGCTCAGCATCTGCAGCTTCGCGAATCCAACGTTGACGCGGTCGAGATAGGCGCCGAGATAGCACAACATCAGGAACGGGATCAGCCGGCGCGCGACCTTCGCATAGGTCGCCGCTTCGAACGTCTGCGCATCGTCCCGTTGTAGCATCTCGGGCTGAACCGAAGATGCGGGATACTTTGCTCTCATGTTTGTCTCCTGCCACGGCCCCGGGTTGTCCCGGGTGCATGATGGACGGCGCCGCACGCGTGGCGGCGCCGTTCTCAGTGAATAAGCATCCCGCCATTGACGTCGAGCGTGATGCCAGTCAGGTAGCTCGACAGGTCGCTCAGCAGGAACAGGCACGCATTGGCGACGTCGTCGGCATCGCCGAGCCGACCGAGCGGAATGCCCTTGATGATGTCCTCGCGCATCGCGGGGGTCAGCTTGTCGCCGGTGATGTCGGTCTGGATCAGGCCGGGCGTGATCGAATTGACGCGAATCCGGTCGGCGCCGAATTCGCGCGCCATCGCCTTCGCGAGGCCGAGCACGCCGGCCTTGGCGGCGCTGTAGTGCGGCCCGCCGAAGATGCCGCCGCCGCGTTGCGCGGACACCGACGACATGCAGACGATGCTGCCGCCGCGCTGCTCTTTCATCGCGGGCAGCACCGCTTGCGACATGTACAGCGTGCCGCGCAGGTTCACGTCGACGATCGCATCGAAGTCGCGCGCGGCAATGTCCAGCGTCCGCACGGGTTGTGTGATGCCGGCATTGTTCACAAGGCCGTCGACACGGCCGAAGCGCTCCAGCGTTGCCCGGGCTGCCGCCACGCACGCGTCGCGGTCGGTCACGTCGCAGGCCAGGCCGAGATGGCCCGGGCCGAGATCGGCGGCGGCGGCCTCCGCGTCTTCTCGGCGCAGGTCGAGGATCGCAATGCGTGCGCCGTGGGCCGCCAGTGCGCGAGCCGTGGCCTTGCCGATTCCGCGCGGCGACGCGGCACCGGTCACGATGATGGTCTTATGGTCGAGCAACATCGTTCGTCTCCTGTATTGATGTGTGTGTACAGAGTGTCGGCTCGCCCGACACCCGCATCAACGCGGAAACGCTCAGCCATAGCTGAGAAAATTTCAGATGTCGCCGCGCGGTCCACCACGGCGTGCTGCAACGCAATATTGCGTGCCGGCCTGACGTGCGACGCTCAGCTCCGCCGGCCCTGTGTGGCTACCTCGCGCTCGATCCACGCGAGGAAGCGCTTCACGCGCGGCAGCTCCGCGTGCTGCCGCGGGTAAACGAGGTGATGCGCGCCGACTTCGACTGCATGGGTCTGGTCGAATACCGGCACCAGCCGCCCTTCGCAAATCTTCACCGATGCGAGCATCAGGCTTTCGAGCGCGATGCCGAGGCCCAACGCCGCGGTTTCGAGCGACATGTATGAGCGGTCGAACGAGAAATCGAAGGTCTTCTGGGCGGCCGGCGATACGCCCGTCCGGCCAAACCACTGCTTCCACTGCACCAACGGGGTTTCGGAATAGATCAGCCGATGCGCGAGCAGGTCTTCCGGCGTCTTCACCGGATGCCGGTCGAGGTATTGCGGCGAAGCGAGCGGCGCGATGAACTCACCGCGCACCGTTTTGACCTCGAGGTTGTCCCAGTTGCCGTAGCCATGGCGGACGTCGATATCGTAGAAACCGTTCGAGAACGACACGTTTTCGTAGGAGCAGGCCAAGTTCAGCTGGATATCGCCGTTCGCCTCCTGGAACGACGACAGACGCGGCAATAGCCACATCAGCCCGAAGCTCGGGCTCGAATGCACGCGCAAGATATCAATATCGTTGCGGCTCGACGCGCGCTCAGTTGCGCGGCTTAGGTCCGCGAGCGAGCCAGTGACGTCCGCCAAATAGCGTTCACCGGTCGGCGTGAGGATCAGTCCGCGTCCTAATCGCTGGAACAAGGGCTGGCCGATCTGCGATTCGAGGTTGCTGAGCTGGTGACTCACGGCGGACGCGGTCAGGCCCAGTTCTTCCGCCGCCCGATTGACGCTTTTGGTCCGGGCGACGCTTTCGAACGCGACGATTGCCTTGAGCGGCGGGATACGCATGTTGAAACCCGTTGGAGCGAGCAGATTACCTGACAAAGCGATATCGAAATAGCTGCCGGACAATCGTCTGAGCAAAGCCAATTCGATAGGCTACGCGCTAATTCTAAAATGCCACAGGATCGTCGCTTACCGAAATCCGGCCTTCACCAGGGAACCGCAGCGCCCGGGTCCTCGATGCGGGACGAACTATTGGAGCGTCTGTCAGGTTACTTTACAAGGTGCGTTCCAGTACCAGTTGCGGTGTCCGATCCGCTTGCGGCACCATTGGCATCGGCCTTTGAGTCCTTTCGTGGCGAGGGAGATGCGCGGCCGCCGCGTTTGGCGACGATCGTGTCGTCGAAGCCCGTGAAGGGTTGTTCGTGCTTGGGGATCAGGATGGGTTCGAAGCTGCCGTCGCGCTCACGCGGCGCCTCGATGCCGATCGGACCGTCTTCGGTCAGAACCGTCTTGGCCCCTTTGCCGTTGCGCTGATTCGTGCCGTTGGCCGGCTTGGCAGCACTGGCAGGGTAGCCGAGATGATGGTTCATCTCGCAGCCCAGTGCCCTTTCGATCAGCGTTGTCTTGAGCGCAAGTGTCGCGGCATTGATGGCTTCGGCCGTCATCGGACCGTTGCCGAACTGCTCGAGCAGCTCGGCCGGAATCGGCGGCAGAGCCGAGCGGTTTCATCAACTGATGATGATTGAACCAGGTCACACTCACTCCAGCGTTGCCAATTCAACGGATTACTTCGTCAGGCGACCCGGCGCATCTGCGAAACGGTCCGCGCGCGCACCGCGAACGTCAGGATAACCGCACCGGAGAGCGCCGACGCGCCCGCGAGCATGAAAGCACTTGCATACCCGCCGCCATACTGGACGAGCCAGCCGGTCACGCTTGGCGACAGGATGCCTGCAAGGTTCGCGAGCAGATGAACGAACCCGCCGGCCGAGCCGACACGTTCGCGAGGCACGATTTCCTGCAGCAGCGACCAGCAAGCCTGCGGCGCCATGAACGCGAAAAGGCTTGCGATTGCGATCAGCGTGACGGCCGCGCCGAGCGAGCTCACCCGTGACGCCAGCAGCACGCAAGCCGCCGCGACCGCGAGCCCGACGACGATCACGATCTTGCGCGCGAACAGCACGTCGCCGGTGCGGCGGTAGATGCGATCCGACACGGTGCCGCCGGCCACGAACCCGACGGTCGCGCCGAGCCAGGGCAGAATCCCGACGACACTCATCTGCTTGATGTTTAGATGCTGGTAGTCGGTCAGGTAGCTCGGCAGCCATGACAGGAAAAAATACAGCACGTAGTTGAAGCTGAAGAACGCGAGCGCGACGCCGAGCACCGGCCGCGACAACAGATCGCGCAGCAACGGACGCGCGGCGCGATCGTCCGCATGCGCATCCAGTGAGACGCCGACCGTCCGGTCGGATGCGATCTCACGCACTTCTTCCGGAGACACGCGCGGGTGGCTCGCCGGATCGTCGCGGAACAACGCCCACCACGCGGCCAGCCACACGAAGCCGAGCGTGGCGATCACAACGAACGAAACGCGCCAGCCAAACTGCAGCGCAACCAGGCCGACGATCGGCGCCGCGATGGCCGCACCGAGCGGCTGCCCCGCGTTGGTCCAGCCGACCGCACGTCCCGCTTCGCGGCGCGGGAACCAGTTCGAGATCGCCTTGTTGGTGGTCGTCCCCATCGGCCCTTCGCCGATCCCGAACGCGACGCGTACGATCAGTAGGTGCGCGAACGACCCGGCGAGCGCGGTCGCGCCGCAGAACAGAGACCACACGCCGGCCGCGCACGCGAACACTCGACGCGGCCCGAATCGGTCCGCGGCCCAGCCGCCGACGAAGCAGAATACGCAGTAGCCGATGAAGAAGCTGCTGAACAGGATACCCATCTGCGCGTCGTCGATGCCGAGTTCGCGCTTGATGATCGGCGCGACGACGGACAGCGCCGCGCGATCGAGATAATTCAGCATACCGGCCCCGAACAGCAGCGCGCCGATCCACCAGCGGTAACGCGTTTTCATGTTGTCTCCTGTCGAGCCGGGCACGTGCCTGCGCATCCACCCGGCTTCCTGATTTCCGATTGCGCCGCCAAACCGGCAACGGCTTCGCGTGCGTGCGCCGAGCGCACCGTTCCTGCGTTCAACCGATCGTCGCGTGCGCGATCGTGTTGCGTGCCAGCACTGCTTCGTCCGGCAAGAAGCCAAGCCCGGGCACATCGGGCAAGCGCAGCCGCGCCCCGGGCCGCTGCGCGTCATGCAGCCGCTCGGGCCAGTCGAGATAGGGAATTTCGAGCGCGACGTCGTCCGGTAGCGTCGCGACCACGTGCGCGGTCGCCAGCAGCCCCGCTCCGTAATAGAAACAGTGCGGCATGACCCGCACGCCGTGCTCCGCCGCGAGCGCGATCACTTCCGCGATGCCGGTCGGTCCACCGATCTTCGCAATGCTAGGCTGCGCGACGTCGAGCGCGCCGTGTTCGAACAGGTCGCGAAAGCCCGCGACGCCCGACGAGTTCTCACCCGCCGCGATCGGCACGCCGACGCCGCGCACACGCGCGATGCCGTCCGCGTCGTCGCAAGGCCAAACCGGTTCCTCGATCCAGCCGAGCCGCAGGTCGGCCAGCTCGCTCACATGCCGCAGCGCGTCGCTCGCCGTCCACGGGCAGTTCACGTCGACCATCAGTTCGCTGTCGGCCGGCAGTGCCGCACGCGCGGCCGCGATGGCCGCACGTTGCGTCTCGTGCAGCTTGATGCGCCCGAACCCTTCGTCCGACGCCCGCCGCACGTGGCGCGCGACTTCGTCGGGGTCGTTGTCGTAGCTGACCAGGCTCGCATACACGTCTATCTCGTCGCGGTGGCCGCCGAGCCACCGATACAACGGCACGCCGGCCGCCTGCGCGGCGAGGTCGTGCAGCGCCGTGTCGATCGCGGACAATGCGTACAGCACCGGTCCGGTGCGGCCGAACGCATGCAGCGCGCGATCGGCCGCGTCACGCAATGTGGCGATCCCGTGCCGCGTCGGCTCGAATTCGGCGCCCTTGAACCAACGGCCAACCGGGCCTTCGAGCGCGGCGAACGTGACGGGATTGATCAGATGACCGAATGCTTCGCCCCAGCCAACGCGCCCTGCGTCATCGGTGAGCCTGACTAGCAGCGACTCCATGCGACGCAGCGAGCGGTCTGAGGCGTTATACGTATCGGCGACGGTCGGTTCAACAGCGGCGACGGGACGGCGGCCCGCATCGAATGCGAGCGAGATGCGAATGACTTCGATGGTGACGATTTTCACGAACAGATTCCCGGTGCGGCGGGTCGGTGGCATGGAAGCGGCCGACGGCAGAAAGTGCAATGCAATGGCAGCTTTGCGAGGTCGTTCGATTGCGTCACGTCGGCTCCCATAGCAGTCTGTCATCGTACAACTTACGTGATCCGACGGCAATATATCCAGACCTCTTCCCCTTATAGGTGGGATGATTTATACATGGGTTTGTCATGCGACATCTTATGACTGTTACAGGCGGAAAAAATGGAACCGCGGGCGCCGGGCCGATGGTGAACGGGACCCGGGTCGGCATCGCCTGCCTCGATGGCCAGCCAGCCTGGATCGGTCAGCGATTCGATCCGTCGAAGTTCACCAGTTCGACCCAGTTCGCGCCCTTGCCGACCGGATATTGGCCGAGCGTGGCAAGCCCGCCCGTTTTCGCGTCGATGCGATAGAGGCTCAACGTCGGCGACAGCTGCCCCACCGCGAGCAGATACCGTCCCGACGGATCGATGTTGAAGCCGCGAGGCTGCTTTTCGGTCGCGTACGTGCCGATCCGCACCAGCTTGCCCGTGGCCGTATTCACGCTATAGGCGCCCAGCGTGCTTGAGGTTCGTTCGGAGATGAACAGGAAGCGGCTGTCCGGTGTGAGATGCAGATCGGCTCCCCACGGCTTGTCACCCTTGAAGTCGGGCGGCAAGATCGAAATCGTCTGGACCGGCCTAATGGTGTCGTTGGCCCGATTGAAGGCAAGCACGTGCAGCTTGCCGTCGAGCTCGTCGATCAGGTAGACGAAGCGATTATCAGCGGAAAACACGAAATGGCGCGGGCCCGAATCCTTCGGCAGAGAATACGCGGGCTGCGCGTCCTCGGTGAGCGTGCCGGTGCTGGCGTCGAACTTGAGACGCAACCACGCGTCGGCGCCCAGCACTGATGCGAACGCATAGCGGTTGTCCGCCGACACGCGGATAGCATGCGCCATTGGCCCGGTCTTGACGGTCTGCTGCACGTTAGCTGCCACCCCATCCGAGTCGATGCGGTTCACCGCCAGGAGGTTGCCGCCGTACGATGCCGACATCAGATAGCGGCCGGTCATGTCGGTCGACAGGTATGCCATGCTTTCCGCGAGCGGCGCACGACCCAGTTCAACAAGGTGGCCGTCGAGCGGATCGATGGCGAAACTCACGACACTGTAGGGCTTGGAGCGCAGCCCCGCATACAGACGACGATGGTCGGGCGAGAGCGCCATCGGCATAACGGTACCGTTCACGGGCACGGTTTCGACCGCGGCGAGCGTGCCAGCCCGTGCGTCGAGGCGGAACACCGAGATGTCCTGGCTGTCGGCGTTCGAAACGTAGGCGTACGTCGCCGCGTGCACGGCGAAAGATGCGGCCAGGCCCGAGAGCGCCAGCGCCACGCGGCGCAACTTCATCGTCGTTTTCATTTCGTCCTTTTTTCTATTGTTGGTGAAAGCCGTCAAGCTTCGCCGAGACGGAATACCGCCACGGCGTCCTTCATCGATTGCGCCTGATGCTCCAGCGCATCCGCGGCGGCGGCGGCCTGCTCGACGAGCGCCGCATTCTGCTGCGTGACTTGATCCATCTGGCTCACGGCGACGCCCACCTGCTGTATGCCGGCGCTCTGCTCGCTCGTCGCCGACGACATTTCCACCAAGATGGTCGCCACGTTGCGCACGGCGCCCACGATCTCCTCCATCGCCGCGCCCGCTTCGGCCGCGAGCGCGTTGCCGTTTCGCACCTCGTTCATCGAGGCGCCGATCAGTTCCTTGATCTCGCGCGCCGCGCTGGCGCTGCGCTGCGCGAGCGTTCGCACCTCGCCCGCGACGACCGCGAAGCCACGCCCCTGTTCGCCCGCGCGCGCCGATTCGACGGCCGCATTCAGCGCGAGAATGTTGGTCTGGAACGCGATGCTGTCGATCATGTTCGTTATCTCGGCGATCTTGAGAGCGCTTGCACTGATATCCTGCATTGTCCGGACCACGCGGCCGACCACGTCACCGCCCCGGCGCGCGAGGTCCGCCGTGCCGCTCGCGAGCGTGCTCGCCTCGGTGGCGTTCGCCGCGTTCTGCCTGACCGTCGAGGTCAGTTCCTCCATGCTCGCGGCGGTTTCCTCGAGCGACGCCGATTGCTGCTCCGTGCGGCTCGACAGGTCGAGATTGCCGGCGGCGATCTCGCGTGCAGCCGTGTGGATCGCGTCGCAGCTGTCTCGCACGCCGCTCACGGTGCGCGAGAGTCCGTCGCGCATCCGCCGCATGGCCGCAAAAAGCAGGCCGAATTCGTTGCGGCCCGCCTCGGGCACGCGCACGGTCAGATCGTTCGACGCGACGCGGTCGAGCACCGCCACCGCTTCGCCGAGCGGTCGCGTCACGATGCGCGTGAGCGCGACGTGCGTGACGACCATCAGCGCAAGCGCCAGCCCGACGCCCACCACCACGAAGCCCAGGATCCACCGGTAGCGCGCGTTGCCGTCGTTGAGCGCCTGTTCGGTCAGGGTGTTCGCGAGTGTCTGCAGCTTCTCGACGTTTTCCGAGTACACCATGCCCGCGCGGGTGACATCGCGGTCGTTGATGGTCACGTAGCCGGCAGTGTCGTTATTGCGCAGCGCGTCGGCCGCGCGCGCGAGCAGGGCCGCAAGCCGGTCCGACGACGCCACGAGTTGTCGTTTGAGCTCCGAATCCATGCCGTCGAATGCACTTGCGTCGCGATATGAGCTGGTTTCGCTCGCGGAGCGTTCGAAGGTGCGATTCGCGCTCTGCAAGGCCGAATCGCGCGCCGCCGTGTCGTTGCGCTCTTTCAGCGCGCTATAGGCGCGCACCAGCGCCGAACGCGTGCGGGTGCTGTCCTTGTATGCGTCGTTGACGAGGATGGTTTGGCGCGAAATCTCATGCAGGCGCTGCGCGTCCGCATCGGCCATTCGCAGCGACACGATGCCGGCGATGCCGCCAATCACGATCACCACCCCAAACATCGTCAGTGCCGCGAGCAGGCTGGCTCGCACCGTCATGTTGCGCATCTTGGTTCCTGTCTCTGCTTGGTCATCAGCCGCGGTGACGGCACGTGGGACGTCCCGGGCATCAGCCACGCACGTTCTGGCATTGTTGGGTGGATTGCGGGGTGCGTTACGTGGTGACCCGCGTATGGGTCGCGAATTTTGATATGTGACATCGTACTTCCTATACACGATTTTCGAGCTATGCCCCAGGAAACGTCTCCCCCTTTTGAGGTTGACCGAAATCCGCCTAAACCCCGGTAAACCTTATATGCCGCATGGGGGGGTGGGCAATAATAACGCGCAATCTGACGGCTTGTTCTTAGGGTAGACACGGACGGGAGCGTTGGTGCATTCAGCGATAATATCATCGTGTCATCGTATGACAATGGCCCTGGCGACGGTATCGCCTCATCGACAAGATCACAAGAAAAAGACGGAGACAGCAGTGACCGACAACGACTTCGATCCACAACCCGACGGCACCGTTCGGCATCCCTCCATACCCAGGATCACTCGACGCCATTTCCTCGGCTACAGCGGTGCCCTGATGGGCAGCGCCCTGCTCGGCGCTTGCGGTGGTACCGACAACACCCCGCCCCCCGCCAGCGTGCCTGCGGCGGATCCTATCTGGGGGCCGAGTGGCCTGGCGACCAACATCATCGCCTCGCTGAATGGCATCGCGCAGTCGTCGTTCCCTGCCCTCGATTTCCAGGTTGAGGCCTACGGCGCCCAGCCGTGTTCGGTCGTTGCGCAAACCAGCCCGTATACAGACGCTACCAAATCGCCACTGAGCCCCGGCGCCGGCGCAACCCCCGGCTCTGGAGCGGTGGAT
Organism: Burkholderia sp. Bp8984; assembly: GCF_003853755.1. Taxonomy (NCBI): domain Bacteria; kingdom Pseudomonadati; phylum Pseudomonadota; class Betaproteobacteria; order Burkholderiales; family Burkholderiaceae; genus Burkholderia; species Burkholderia sp. Bp8984. The sequence goes on along the minus strand of NZ_QTQN01000036.1, from coordinate 73,957 downwards.
TCGCGTCCAGCCTTCCTGGCTGCGATCGCAGCCTGCTCGGCAGCGGGCGGCGGACGCGTGGTGGTGCCGGCCGGCGCTTGGTACTGCGCAGGGCCGATCGTGCTGCAGAGCAACGTCAACTTTCACCTGAGTGCGAACTGCACGATCTTCTTCAGCCCAAACCCGGCCGACTACGCCAAGGACGGCCCCGTCGACTGCGGCGCCAACGGCAAGCTGTTCTACAGCCGCTGGCAGGCCAACGACTGCTTGAACTTCGGCGCGCTAGTGTACGCACGCAACGCCAGCCATATCGCGCTTACCGGCGAAGGCACCACCTCGATCCTAAACGGGCAGGCGATGACGCCGTTCGCCGGCTCGGGCAACACGGCCACCTGCTGGTGGACCTACAAAGGCAACACGGGTGTCTACGGTTGCGCTGGCTCCTCCACGCCGTCGCAGGCCAATACGAACCCGAACAACGTCGACCTGAAAACGGCCGCGCCCGGTATTCCGGACGCTTTGTATACGCTGCTGACCAATCCGGCCACGCCGTGGCAGCAGGATCAGAACTACCTGCCCGCGCTGTCCGAGGCCGGTGTGCCGGTAGCGCAGCGCATCTTCGGGCTGGGCCATTACCTGCGGCCCTGCATGGTGGAATTCATCGGATGCACCGACGTCCTAATGGAGAACTATCACACCCAGAACACGCCGTTCTGGCAGCACCATCCGACCGACTGCACAAACGTGGTGATTCGCGGCGTGATGGCCGACAGCATCGGCCCGAACAACGACGGCTTCGATCCCGATGCCTGCACTAACGTGCTGTGCGACGGTATGATCTTCAACACAGGTGACGATTGCATCGCGATCAAGTCGGGCAAGGATCTCGATACGCAATACGGCGCGGCGCGGAACCACGTGGTGCAGAACTGCACCATGAATAGCGGCCACGGCGGCATCACACTCGGCAGCGAGATGGGCGGCGGCATCGAGAACGTTTACGCGCGCAACCTGACGATGCTGAACCAGCACTGGGCGACCAATTCGCTGAACATTGCTATCCGCATCAAGACCAACATGAATCGCGGCGGTTTCGTGCGCAACTTCTATGTGAACGGCGTGACACTGCCGAACGGCGTAAGCCTGACGGGTGGCGGCTACGGCAGCAAGATGCTGGCCGGCAGCCCGATCAACAGCACCGTGCCGCTCGGCGTGACAACCTTGGCGTCGGGCAATCCGTCGGCATCGCAGGGCGGCCTGATCACATTCGATTGCGATTACCAACCCGCCGGCGATGCGATCCGGACGCGCCCGGCGCTCGTGCAGAACGTCAACATCACTAACGTGAATGCCACCAACGTCACGCTCGGCAGCGCGAACGGCTCGTGTTTCCAGGCGATCGTCGCGCAAGGCCCGGTGGCGTTCGACTACAACGGTCCGGCGCCGACCCCGACGATTCCCGCCATCACCGGTGTGACCATCTCGAACTGCGACTTCGGCTCGCCCACCGCAACGGGGCCGGCCAGTACCACCACGCCGGGTCCGATCTATGCGTGGAACGTGAACGGCATTAGCCTGCAGAACGTGTTGATCGCGGGGCAACTCTACAACACCACGATCACCGACCTTCGCTGATCCTCACGGAACCGCGCACGTGGATCTCACGCGGAAGTACCCGGGGGCCGGGCCGGCCCCCGGACGACGTTCAGCAGGCAGCCTTCCAACGATTCTCCGGTCGCCTGTTGCCGTGCGCCACCAGTCAATCGCCCATGCCTGCAATGACTGAACGCGACCAAAAGTTGGACGACGAGCCCTGAGGCCAGACGCTGACGCAACCCTACGCGCTGCTGCATTACATGCTGTACGTGGCAACGAGGCAGGGACAGGGTGCCTTGCTCGACTGCTTCGATCTTGAACTCATCCGTGTACCGCTTGCCGCTCATATCGACCTCCTCGGTTGCCATAAATTATGGCTCGAAGATGTCTACGAAAGGCTAGCCGGTCCAGGCGCGAGTCGCCTGTCCATATCTCATTGGTTTTTATCGGACGGTGCGTTGCCGGCGATGTCCAACAACAGCGCAGCGAGCGGCGATCAGGTCACCGGCGCAGGATTGAAGAGAACCAGAGCGTTATGGAGCTTCAGTTTTTCAGCGCACGTCTGTTTGCGTCCGCTCGCGACGTCGAGCAGCAGCTTGAACAACTCCCAGCCCACATCTTCGATCGTTGCAGTACCGGTCGCGATCGTGCCTGCGTTCACGTCCATCAGGTCGTGCCAGCGACGTGCCAGGTCCGAACGGGTTGCGACCTTGACGACGGGAACCTCGGCGAGGCTATACGGCGTACCCCGGCCTGTTGTGAAAACGTGCAGATTGATCCCGGCTGCCACCTGCAACGTGCCGCAAATAAAATCGCTCGCGGGTGTCGCAGCGTAGATCAGCCCTTTTTGCCTGACCTTTTCGCCCGGCGCGAGTACGCCAGATATCTGCGAATTGCCGGACTTGATGATCGAGCCCATCGCCTTTTCGACAATGTTCGACAGCCCGCCCTTCTTGTTCCCCGGCGTCGTGTTGGCGCTACGATCCGCTCCGCCGCGCTTCAGATAATTGTCGTACCAGTCCATCTCCCGAATGATCGCAGCGCCAACTTCGGGATTAGCTGCGCGCCCTGTGAGCTGACCGACACCATCGCGCACCTCGGTCACCTCCGAGAACATGACCGTGGCACCCGCGCGCACGAGAAGATCGGTGGCGAAACCAACTGCCGGGTTTGCGGTCAGGCCAGAAAAGGCATCGCTGCCACCGCACTGAACCCCCAATACCAGGTCTGAAGCCGGACAGGTTTCCCGGCGCCGGCTATTCAGCCGGATCAGGTGACCTTCAGCCATCCGAATGATCGATTCGATCATTGATTCAAAACCGACATGGGCGTCGTCCTGCAGCACCACGACGTCACCATTCACGTCCGAAGGCAGGTCGCCGACGTCCGCGACGTCATCAGCTTCCGTAACAGTCGCAATAGGAATCGTCCCGGGAGGCATCAGACGCTCGGGCTGCAGTTTCTCGCAACCAAGGCTCACCATCATGACTTCTCCGCCGAAGTTCGGATTGAGCGCGATGTTGCGTACTGTACGGATCGGCACCATTGCATCGGGAGCGTCAATCGCAACCCCGCATCCATATGTGTGCCCGAGGCTGACCACGTCATCGACGTTCGGATATTTCGGCAACAGCTCGCTCTTGATCCGGGTCACGGCATGCTGAACGACGTCTGCAACACACTGAACAGTCGTAGTAATCGCAAGAATGTTGCGTGTACCGACCGAACCGTCGCTATTGCGGTAGCCCTCGAACGTGTAACCCTCCAGAGGCGGCATAACCGGCGCCTTGATGGTCGCGATCGGAAGATCGTCGAGGCCGGGAGGGGTTGGAATCCGAATGACGTGCTCGTTCACCCAGCTTCCCTTGGGCAGCGCCTGGCTCGCATACCCGATTACAACGTTGTACCGGACGACCTCATCGCCCTCAGCGAAATCCTTCAGCGCGACCTTGTGGCCTTGCGGCACCCGTTCGCGAAGTGCCAGACCATCTGGGAAAGTCGCTCCCTCCCCCAGTCCCCCGTCATTGACAACGATCGCGACGTTGTCATTGGGGTGCACGCGAATATAAAGCGGCGTCTGTTCCATTTGCATCTTCCTCTGAGCGGCGGGGTTCGCCCAATGACCCTGCTTAGTTTTACGTCATCATACAACGCACAACCTATTTTTGGATACCTATTTACCCTGGGAAATCTCTGAAAACCGCCATTTCCCGTTGCTCAGCCGAAAGCCTAGTTGTACGATAACATATAAGTAGTAACCGAAACCGAACCGAATTTCTTGGAACGCCCCATCATGACCACTCCGCAAGAACTCAAGCAAATCGTCTCCGACGGCCTCCTCTCCTTCCCGGTCACGGACTTTGACCAACAGGGCAATTTCCGCGCCGATACGTACGCAAGCCGCCTCGACTGGCTCGCGCCTTACGGCGCAACGGCACTGTTCGTAGCGGGCGGCACGGGCGAATTCTTCTCACTTACGCGTGATGACTACACAGCCGTCGTCCGTACGGCGACCGAAGTCTGCAAGGGCAAGGTGCCAATCCTCGCAGGGGCGGGTGGTCCGACGCGCGTTGCCATCGAGTACGCGAAAGAAGCGGAGCGCAATGGCGCGCAGGGCATCCTCCTGATGCCGCATTACCTGACGGAGGCCTCGCTCGACGGGATCGCAGCGCATGCCGAGGAAGTGTGCAAGGCAGTGCCCAATCTGGGCGTGATCATCTATAACCGGGCCAATTCGAAGCTGAACGCTGACATGCTCGAGCGCCTCGCCGATCGCTGTCCGAATCTGATCGGGTTTAAGGACGGTGTCGGCGACATCGAAAACATGGTGACGATCCGTCGCCGCCTGGGTGAGCGGTTTTCCTATCTCGGCGGCCTGCCGACGGCTGAAGTTTATGCAGCCGCGTATAAGGCCCTCGGCGTTCCGGTCTACTCGTCCGCCGTCTTCAACTTTATTCCGAAGACCGCCATGGACTTCTATCGTGCAATCGCATCGGACGATCACGCAACGATTGGAAAGCTGATTGACGACTTCTTCCTTCCTTACCTCGCAATCCGTAATCGCCGTGCGGGTTACGCAGTCAGCATCGTCAAGGCGGGCGCAAAGCTCGTTGGCCACGATGCCGGCCCGGTTCGCGCTCCGCTCACGGACCTCAACGACGAAGAACTGAGCCAGCTCGACGCTTTGATCAAAAAGCTCGGCGCGCAGTAAGCACGCCACGAGGAGACAGGCGGGGCTAGCCGCGCAGTTATGCCCAACAGCGACACAGGCACCCCGCTCGCTTTAAACAGAGGAAGATCGTCATGGAAATGAGCCGCACGGCAAATCCCGCGGACGCACTCAAGCGTACGAAGGTCCGCTACGTCATTCTGGCCCTTATTTTTGTCATCACGACATTGAACTACGCAGATCGCGCGACCTTGTCGGTCACCGGATCTGCAATGCGGGGAGAGTTCGGCTTCGATGCGGTCAAGATGGGATACATCTTTTCCGCATTTAGCTGGGCCTATGTTCTCTGTCAGATTCCAGCCGGCTGGCTGCTCGATCGCTTCGGAGCACGCCGAGTGTATGCCGCGAGCATCTTCCTCTGGTCTCTCTTTACATTGCTTCAAAGCTCGATCGGCCTGGCAGGGAGCGCCGCAGCAGCGGTAACCACGCTATTCATGTTGCGCTTTGTCATGGGGGCCGCTGAGGCGCCGGCGTTCCCTGCAAATGCCAAGGTCGTAGCGAGCTGGTTTCCTACAAAGGAACGCGGTACTGCCTCCGCTATCTTCAATTCGGCGCAATATTTCGCAGCTGTCGTGTTTACTCCGCTGATGGCGTGGATTACCCACGCCTTCGGCTGGCATTACGTCTACGTCGTCATGGGCTTTGCCGGACTGCTGCTGGCAATAACGTGGCTCAAGGTCATGAAAAACCCGGTGAACCATCCGGGCGTCAATAAACCGGAGCTCGAGTATATTGACCAGGGCGGTGGCCTCATTCACGGCCGAAAACTAGCCGACGCCGGTTCGCGCAGTCATCGCGGTGGCTGGGGCGTTGTGCGGCAACTGCTGGGCAATCGCATGCTGCTCGGCGTGTATCTCGCACAATTCTGCATTAACGTGCTTACCTATTTCTTCCTGACGTGGTTTCCGATCTACCTCGTTCAGGCCCGGCACATGACTATCCTCCAGGCAGGGCTCATCGCTTCCCTGCCGGCCATCTGCGGGTTCGGTGGCGGCGTTCTCGGTGGCGTGTTGTCGGACACACTTATACGACATGGTCGCTCGCTCACCGTCGCACGAAAGACGCCGATCGTTGGCGGCATGCTGCTGTCGTGCTGCATCGTCGGATGCAACTACGTCAATACCGATTGGGTCGTCGTTGCCCTTATGTCGCTTGCCTTCTTCGGGAAGGGTCTGGGTGCACTTGGATGGGCTGTGGTCGCAGACACCTCACCCAAGGAAGCGATTGGCCTGTCTGGATCGATCTTCAACATGTTTGGCAACGTTGCCGGTATCGTCACCCCCATTGTGATCGGGTATCTCGTCGCACAGTCTGGTGGCTCGTTTAACGGCGCCCTGGCTTTTGTAGGTGCCAATGCGCTGATTACAGTGTTCTGTTATCTCGTCATCGTTAAAGAGATCAAGCGCGTAGAGCTTAGTCACAACTAGTCCAAAGTTACTGGAGCAGGAGAAGTCCATCGGCAAACAAGGCGAGATCGCCCATAAGCTAATGTACGTCGACCTGGTGATCCTCGACGAACTGGGCTACCTGCCGTTCAGCCAAACCGGTGGCGCATTGCTGTTCCACTTGCTCTCGAAGCTGTATGAACACACGAGTGTCGCGATCACCACCAACCTCAGCTTCGGTGAGTGGGCGACCGTGTTCGGGGACGCAAAGATGACGACGGCGCTGCGGGACCGCGTCACCCATCACTGCCACATCGTCGAAACAGGCAATGAATCCTGACGCTTCAAGTCCAGTTCTGCCAAGGCGAAGGCAACCAGAAAGAGAGCAGCAAAAGCAGCAGGCAGTGAGGAGTTATCCATACCGGAATAGATGTACTACGCTGTCTCGGGGTGGGTCAAGATTCAGTGGAAATCAACACGCCAGCGTCGCGGCGTTGATGGCTTCGGCCGTCATCGGACCGTTGCCGAACTGCTCGAGCAACTCGGCCGGAATCGCCGGCAGAGCCGCGGCTGGGCTTTCGGATTGCGAGGCATAAACTCTCCTTGGGAGCATGTTATGCCTTAAACACAAAATTCCTGACAGGCCCGAGCGGCGGCATGGTTTGGCGCATCACGCGAGACCTAGGCGGAAGCCCTATCGCAACTCGACGTTAGGGCGTCCGTCGTCACCCCCCTGGACGTAACAAAAACGACCCTGCTGCATGCGACCGCCTATTCGGGTATTCCGCATCGTCTCAGCGCGTTCAAGGCCGCGCATGAGGTGCTGGTGGCGGAGGGGGTGTTGAAGTAACGACGCGGTTGAAGCCGGGGGTTCCGTCATCGGACACCCCGGCATGGGCGAGCGCTCGCGCCCGCCGGCATCACAGCGCGTTCGGCGCCCCCTTCCCGTCAAGCACCGCCGCGACGTTGTCGAGCGCGGTAAACCCCATCTGGTCGCGCGTCTCGACGGTCGCGCTCGCCATGTGCGGCGACAGAAACACGTTGTCGAGCGCGGCAAAGCGCGGATCGATATTGGGTTCGCTCCGGTAAACGTCGAGCCCCGCGGCGAACAGCCGATGCGACGTCAACGCATCGTAAAGCGCATCCTCGTCGACGAGACTGCCGCGTGCCGCATTCACGAACACGGCACCTTCGCGCAGCAAGCCGAATTCGCGGCGTGTCATCAACGGCGTGCCGCCGCCGGGCACGTGCAGCGTGAGGATGTCGCACTGCGGGAGCAGCGTGTCGAGATCCGCGCAATAGCGCGCGCCGGCCTCGATCTCGGGCGGTGCGGGACGTCGGTCGGTATAGACGATCTTCATCCCGAAGCCGCGCGCGCGCTGCGCGACCGCACGGCCGATCCGCCCGAAACCGACGATTCCGAGCGTCTTGCCGTTCACGCGCGTACCGAGCATGTCGGTCATGCCGAACGACTTTCCCCACCCCGAGCGCACGATACGCTCGTACTCCGATGCACGCCGGCACGCGGCCAGCACCAGCAGCATCGTGAAATCGGCCGTGCAGTCGGTCAGCGCATCGGGGGCGTTGCTGACCGCGATTCCGCGTGCGCGTGCGGCGGCGACATCCATGTGGTCGTACCCGGCGCTCGCGTTCGCGATGATCTTCACGCTCGGCGGCAATGCTGCGATGTGCTCGGCCTGCAGCCCCGATTTCTTGCCGATCAGCACCGCCGGCGTCTCGTAGCGATTGCAGAACTCGACGACGGACGACGCATCCATGTCGGCGTCCGTTACATACGCGTTGAATTCGGATTCTGCGCGTGCGGCGACTGCGGCGGGAACGCGTCGCGCAACCAACAGGCGGGTGCGATTGTTGTCAGGCATGGTCTCGTCCTTGGGTCGGAAAACGGAACACAGCCTACGAAGCGCAGTCGGCGCAGGTCAATATTGATTGGTTCGATCAACATGTCCGCGCGGCGTTGAGCGACCGGATAATCGACCGATTCCGATCATTTCCTCTGCTATGCGCGATGCCGTGCCGGCGCGCGAACGGCGCAGTCGCGAGCTCAGGAAAACCCTGACGCTAGCCCGTCGGGACGGGGCGGTTGATGTTGATTGAAAGAATCAAGATTGCTGCGAAATCGTCGCCGCGCAATGCTTTTTGCATGTTCAACGGACTGAAGACGAGGGCGTGAAAATGCAGGCAGAGAAAAGAATCGCGGCAGTGACGGGCGCCGGCACCGGAATCGGACAGGCAGCGGCGGTAGCGCTCGCGCAAGCCGGTTTCAGCGTCGCGCTGCTCGGTCGGCGCATTGATCCACTACTCGCGACGCAGGAGATCGTCGAGCGGGCAGGCGGCGTGGCCGCGGTCATTCCGACCGACGTTTCCGACGAGGCATCGGTCGATGCGAGCTTCACGCGGATTGCGCATGACTTCGGCCGCCTCGACGTGCTGTTCAACAACGCGGGCCGCAACGCGGGCGCCGTGCCGCTCGACGATTATTCGCTTGAGTTCTGGAACGACGTGGTCGCCACCAACCTGACCGGCATGTTCCTGTGCGCACGCGCCGCGTGGCGCCAGATGAAGCGCCAGACGCCGCAAGGCGGCCGCATCATCAACAACGGTTCGATCTCCGCACACACGCCGCGCCCGAACACGATCGCGTACACGGCCACGAAGCACGCGGTCCTCGGCATCACGCGTTCGCTTGCCCTCGACGGTCGACCGTTCAACATCGCCTGCGGCCAGATCGATATCGGCAACGCCGCCACGTCGCTGACCGAGCGGATGAACAACGGCGTGCTGCAGGCCGATGGCCGCATCGCGCCCGAGCCGCGCGTCGACGTTGCGCACGTCGCGAGCGCGATCGTGCAGATGGCGAGCCTGCCGCTCGAAGCGAACATTCTGAACATGACGATCATGGCAAGCGCGATGCCCTTCGTCGGACGCGGCTGACCGGACGCGCGCCGGCGCACACGACAGGTTCACCAGCACAACCATCACAAAACAGGAGACGATATTGAAAACCGCTGAAGAACAGGTTTCGGTCATGCGCGAGTTCGACGCGCACGCACGCGCCGCCAGGCGATCACGGGTGCGCTATGGCGTGCTGTCGATGCTGCTGGTGGCCACCGTCCTCAACTACGTCGATCGCTCGGCGCTCGGCATCGTCGCGCCGGCGTTGTCGAAGGATCTCGCGCTTACCCGCGTGCAGATGGGCGAGCTGTTCGCCGTGTTCGGCCTCGCCTACTCGATCGCGCTGCTGCCGGCTGGCGCTCTCGCCGACCTGCTCGGCTCGCGCGTCGCGTATGCGCTATCGCTCGTCGGTTGGTCGCTGGCCACGCTGACGCAAGGGCTCGCGCATGGCTACCACATGCTGCTCGGCTCTCGGCTAGCGATGGGCGCGCTCGAAGCGCCCGCGTTTCCGTCGAACGCGCGCGCGGTGACGATGTGGTTCCCGGTCCAGGAGCGTGGCTTCGCGACGAGCGTGTACGTGATGGGTCAGTACATCGGCACGCCGCTCTTCACCGGGCTATTGCTGTGGATCTCGTCGGCATTCGGCTGGCGCGCCGTGTTCTTCGCGACCGGCGCGTTCGGCATTCTGTTCAGCGTCGTCTGGTACCGGCTCTATCGCGATCCGTCGCGCCATCCACGCGTCAACGCGGCCGAGCTGCAGTACATCACCGAAGGGCAGCCGGTAGTGACGGCGCGCGACCGGTTCGACTGGCGCATGGCGCTGCGCCTGCTGGGCTATCGGCAGATCCTCGCGATCTGTCTCGGCAAGTTCAGCAACAACACGCTGCTGGTGTTCTTCACGACCTGGTTCATGACCTACCTTGTCGAGGAACGCCACATGTCGATGATCAAGGTCGGTTTCTTCCAGGCGATGCCGTTCATCGGCGCGACGCTCGGGATCCTTATCGCGGGCTATTTGTCCGATCTCTGCATCCGGCGCGGCGTATCAATGTCGTCGTCGCGCAAGGCACCCCTCGTGATCGGCACCTTCCTCGGCGCATCGATCGTGCTCGTCAATTTCGTGCAGTCGAACACGCTGGTGATCGCGATCCTGACCGTCGCGTTCTTCGCACAGGGAATCGGCTCGATGTCGTGGGCGGCCGTGTCCGAGATCGCGCCGAAACGCTATGTCGGGCTCACCAGCAGCATCACGAGCCTCGCCGCTAACATCGCGGCCGTCACCACGCCGCTGATGATTGGCTACGTGACGCAGCACACCGGCAACTTCTCCTGGGCGCTGAACCTGATGGGTGCGATCTGCCTCCTCGGCACGCTGTCGTACTCGGTGCTGCTCGGCAAGCTGTCGCGTATCGAGCTCTGACCCGGTTCGCCCCCTTTTACGCTCCACTGCACGTACCGCACACGACCATGATCGAATTCAAATGGGATCACCTGCAACTCTGCTCGGCTGATGCCGAGGCCACCGCCGCGTGGTTCGCGCGCTGCCTGAACGCCGAAATCGTGCGGCGCCCCGGCCGCGTCGACCTGCGGATCGGGGCAATCAACCTCTTCATCACGGCGCTGCCGGACGCGCGTCCGGCGACCGTGCCGGACGGCGCGCGCATGCAAGGGATCGACCACTTGGGCGTGCTGGTCGAGGATCTGGATGCGGCTTACGGGCATCTGGTCGACAACGGCGCGGAGATCGTCCAGCCCGTTACGCGGATCCGCCCCGGCGTGCGCGGCTGTTTCGTGCGCGCGCCCGGCGACATCCTCGTCGAGGTGCTCGAACGGCGCCCGGCCGAGATGACATTCAACTGAACCCGGTCTATAGTCGGCGCAAGCGGCCGCGAACCGGCCGCATCCTCATCACGACTCCCCATGCAGAACTGGATCACCCTGACGGAAGCGACGCGGCGGCTCGGCGTGCGGGCGCAGACCGTCTACGCGTACGCCAGCCGCGGCAGCATTGCCGTGATGCAGGATCCCGACGATCCGCGCAAGAGCCTGTATCGGGCCGAGGATGTGGTCGCGCTGTGTCGCAAGAAGCAGGTCGGCCGCAAGCGAGCGGCGCTCGCGGCCAGCACGATCTTTGGCGCCGAGCCGTGCATTTACAGCGGCATCACCACGTTCTCGAAGGGTCGCGCATGGTATCGCGGCCGCGACAGCATTGAACTCGCAGATACCGCGACGCTCGAGGAAACGGCTTCGCTGCTCTGGCAGGCCACCGCGCCGGTGTCGTTCGACGCGCCGGTGATCGTGCTGCCGCCCGGCGAGCGTGACCGGCAATGTGCGTTCACGATGCTCGCGACGCTGGCCGCGTTTGGCCATTCGACGCTCGGCCGGCTCGACAGCGCGCTGCACATCGAGGCCGGGCAGCTCGTTGCGATCGTGTCGCGCGCGTTCGGCGCGCACGACGACGCCGGCGCAAGCCCGCTTCACACCCATCAGCGGCTCGCGGCCGGCTGGGGCCTCGACAGCCATGGCGCAGACCTGCTGCGCCGCGCGATGGTGCTGGTCGCCGATCATGAGATCACGAGTTCGGCATTCGCCGCGCGCATCACCGCATCGACCGGCGCGTCGCTCGCGGGCTGCCTGCTGACGGGGCTCGCGACGTTGTCGGGACCGCTGCACGGCGACGCGTCGGGACGCGTGCGCGCAGTGTTCGACGATGTGCAACGATTGGGTGCCGAGCGCGTCGTCGATCATCACCTGAAGTCCGCAATCCCGATTCCCGGTTTCGGCCATCATCTTTACCCCGACGGCGATCCGCGCGCGGCCGCGCTGCTTGCGCGGCTCGATCCGCCGACGGAACTCGCGCACTTCGTCGACAAGGTCACGACGCTCACCGGCCAGCGGCCGACCATCGATGTCGCGCTCGCAATGCTGTCGGTGCAGCTTCAGTTGCCGCGCGATGCGGCGTTCGGGCTGTTCTCGATCGCGCGCAGCGTCGGACTGCTCGCACACTGCATCGAACAGCTGCGCGTCGGCAAGGTGATCCGGCCGCGCAGCCGCTATACGGGGCCGACGCTCGACGATCGGCATCTGCGGCCCGCTGCTGACGACGACGGCAAACAGACGAAAGTCGGCATGATCAACAAGAACCGCCTTTTCAAGGTGGTGGAGTAATTCGCGTGACAAACGTAGACCGAATTGAACGCGCCACCGTTTGCAATGAAAAGTTTTCATCGGCCGCGACTCACGAAGACCGGCGTCAACTCCCCTGCGACGCCGGCAGTGGCAGTCATGCATTGTGCGAAATCTGAGTTTTGAGCAGGCAATCGCAGCATAGTGATAAGGTTCCCTATCTTGTTGGCGCATTCATCCCGGCGTCAGGATCGGCACGTGACCACGAATGGCGGTTATGGAGCAACGCGAACGACTCTGAACGACCCTTTCCCGTCATCTCCCCAACCTCGGCCAATGTCTGCGACGTGACCGACAGCGGACGTCCGCGGGCCGCGTGACCGGCCCATCGAGGCTCGCGATCTTTACCGGGCTGATCTGTCTCAGCCGCGATCGAGGAGCGACGCGAGTTGCGGTAAATCGGAGGCGATAACGTCGATGTACGGCTCCGGCAAGGTATCGACCTCGGTCGCAGGACCGTTTTCAAACGCACGCGGCACAAACGCCGTGAGCAGGCCGCTGCGCTTGGCCGCCATCAGGTCCCACTTGTGAGCAGACGCCAGCATGATCTCGCCCGGTAAAAAGCCGAGATACTCAGAAGCGAGGTGGTAGACACGCGGATCAGGCTTGAACGCGTGCACCAGTTCGCCTGTGAGGATCGCATCAAAGGGCAGTCCTTCGCGTTTGACGAGGTCGATCATTCCCGCCATCGACGCATTAGTCAGCGTTGCAACCACGAACGCCTTACGCAGAGATGTTAGTCCTGGCAGCGTATCGGACCATGGTGTCATCGTTCCCCAGACGTCGAGCAAGCGGGTCTTGTCCTCGTCGGAAAGCGTATTGCCGCCTGGGTAACGCGTGAGCAACGAAGGCAACACCTCGGCATAAACAGCGCGGTTGGGTTGCCACGGCTTGCGCCCGGCGGCGATCTCGACGATAGCGTCATGTGCCGCAGCGCTCCACCGTCCCGCAAAAGTCGACCAGTCCTGATGCCGCGGCGCGACTGCAGGGAGGCGAGCCAGTTCATGCATCATCGGATCATAGAAGTTGAAGACGGTGCCTTGCATATCGAAGACAAGGGCCCTGGGTCGAATGGTGTCGTGTGCAGTTGTCATTGCGGCTCCTGACGGTGACAGCGTGTGAGCGAGTGTGGCGGCGGAAACGAACGGCAGCGATGCGAGAAGCTGCACGAAACGCCGTCGTCCGGGTTGCAGTACATGAGGCTCCGATACGTTCATGATGTTTCTCGTTGCATGATTCGGTGTCGTCGAGTGGGGCGCTGGTGTTTAGCACCGTCCCAGCGCGTTTCGGGCAGGCGCGGCAGCCGGACGCTCCGACCATCGATACGTCGCGACAACTGCGATTCCCACCACCGCCAGAGCCACGCCGGCGTACACCGTCGTGAGGACGTTGACGCCTGCCAGCGTCAGTCCGCCGAGGAAGGACCCGCCAGAGATGCCGAGGTTGAACGTAGCGACGTTGAGCCCCGCCGCCGTACCGACCGCCTCCGGCGCCACATGTCGAGCCACGAGCACGACGGTAGCCTGCATGATGGGAGGAACGGCGAAGGCGAACGCGCCCCACACAAACAGGTTGACCAACACCAGCACAGGATGCTGTGCGGTAAGCCAGAGCGCGGCGACCGACGCGGCGATGCCGGCTAGCGCGATGTTCATGCTGAGCTTCGGGCCATATCGGTCGGAGAGGCGCCCGCCGCCGCTCGTCCCCACCACCGAGCCGAGTCCGAACACCATCAGCCCGAGAGTGACGCCCTTACTTCCGAACCCCGTGGTATGGACCAATAGCGGCGACAGGTAGGTAAAGACGGCGAACGTCGCGCCCATGCCGAGAGCGGTGATCGCATACAGCGGCATCAACGTATGGTCCTTCAGCAAAGCGAGCTGCGAGAGAATGGTGCCGGCACTGCGCTGAGCGGCAAGCGCGGGCAGAAGCCGCCAGAGGCCGATAGTCGCCAGCGCGCCCATGGCAGCCACTACGAGAAACGGCAGCCGCCAGCTCATCAGATCGCCGAGCCACGTTCCGCCGGGGACGCCAGTCACCATCGCGACCGTCAGGCCGCTTACCATGATCGCCACGGCCCTTCCTGACTTCTGCGTCGGCACTAGCGCCATGGCAACGGTTGTCCCGAGGCCGAAGAACACGCCGTGTGAGACTGCCATGACGATCCGGATCGCGAGCAGCGCCGGAAAAGATGACGAAAGTCCCGCCGCCAGATTGCACAGCGTGAACAACGTCATCAGCGCGAGCAGCAATGCGCGGCGCGGCAGGCGCGCGGTCAACGCTGACACTACAGGCGTGCCGACCGTAATGGCAAGCGCGTAGAAACTCACCAGCAGACCGGCCGTCGACACGGAGATACCGAAAGCTCTTGCAATGTCGGGCAACAAGCCGACGATGACGAATTCCGTCGTTCCGATTGCGAACGCGGCGAACGCGAGAGAAAACACTGCTGCGGGCATGATGAACTCCTCCATGAAGTCATTCGGGCTGGCTTCGCAGTGATTGGCGCGCGGACGGGTCAGAGGCCCTCTGGCCCGTTGGCGCTCAGCCACCGCAGCGCCACGCTTCAGAAGTCCTGAACGGTGGGACGAATCACGATTTCGTTGACGTCGACCGAACCAGGTTGCTCGATTGCGTAAGCGATGGCTTGCGCGATGGCGTCAGCGGGAATCGCCATCTTGTAGAAGTCGACGACAAAATTCCGGCTGTCGTCGTGGCCCGAACCGAACTTCAGTTCAGTGTCGATCGCGCCCGGTGAAATGACGGTCGTGCGGATGTTGCCGCCCACTTCATGCCGCAGACCTTCGGAGATCGCGCGGACCGCGAACTTCGTTCCCGAATAAACCGTGCCTCCGGGGCTGAAGACCTTCAGACCCACGACCGACGCAATGTTGACGAAGTGGCCCGACTGCTGTTTTTCGAAAACCGGCAGCGCCGCGGCGACACCGTACAGGAGGCCCTTGATGTTGATGTCGATCATCCGGTCCCACTCGTCAGTCTTGCGCAGCGACAGTGGCGCGATCGCCATCAGACCCGCGTTGTTCACCATCACGTCGAGGCGGCCGTGTTGTGATACGACGTCATTGATTAGGCGGTTGACCTGCTCCTGATTCGTCACATCGACTTGATGAACCGACACTTGCCCGCCTTTCGCCACGATCTCCGCGGCAACGCGTTGAAGCTTGTCCAGGCGGCGGGCGGCCAGAGCCACAGTGGCGCCTTTGGAGGCAAGAAGTTTGGCGGTGGCTTCACCGATTCCGCTCGAAGCACCAGTAATGACGACGACTTTGTTTGCCATGATTTCTCTCCAGGAAGTTGAACTGCGTGAAGAGAAGTCTCGTCCCGACGAGCATTTTTGATTAGACTGGAATATATGGAATGTCTTTTCCACCGTCGCAAAAATCGCCACCACGCTATCCATGACCGCACTCGCCGACCTGAACGACATCGCCGTCTTTGTACGGGTAGCGCAATTCGAGAGCTTCAGCCGGGCCGCGCGTGCGCTCGGCATGCCCGTGTCGACCGTCAGCCGCAAGGTGAGCGCGCTCGAAGAAAGACTCGGCGCGACGCTGTTGCAACGCACGACCCGCAAGCTCAGCCTGACTGCGCAGGGCCGCGCCTACTTCGATCAATGCAGCGAGCCGCTGAGTAATCTGTACGACGCGGAGCGCGTGATCACTCAGACGCAGAAGAAGCCGGAGGGCGTGCTACGCATCTCCGGTCCTGTGATGCTCGAACAGGAGCCGTTTTACGCGTTCCTGTCGGCATTCTTGAAGGATTACCCGCAAATCCAGGTGGATCTGTACTTCACGAACGCGTTTATCGACCTGATCGCCGAAAACGTCGACATCGCGATCCGCTTCGGTGAATTGCAGGACTCGAGCCTCGTCGCGCAACGCGTGGGAAGAAGTGTGCGGCAGCTCGTCGTCTCGGCCGACTATGCGCGAACCCACACCCTCCCGTCGCGGCCCGAGGAATTGAGCCAGCATCCCTGCGTGCTGATCAACGCCCGCAACAACGAGACGGAGTGGCAACTGGTCAGCCGCCGCAAAGCGGTCAAGGTACACGTGAGCGGACCCGTCGCCGCGCGCGACTTTCACATCGTCCATGCATTCGCGCTTCGCGGACACGGGATCGCGCTGCTTCCGTCGAGCTATTGCGATCCGCATATTGCCAGCGGAGAGTTGGTGCATGTGCTGCCCGAATGGTCGTCACCGGAAATTTTCGTGCATGCCGTCTATCCGACGCGGCGCTTCATGCCGTCGAAGTTGAAGGCGTTCCTCGATGCACTTAAAGCGTGGGAGGGACCGCTTTGGCTTCCGTTGCGCTGAAGCCGAAGCAATCTCGCACTAACGCCAGCCGAGCGCTGGAGCTACGTGCGTGAGGATCGATTCGATCACGTGTGCGCAATACTCCACGCCGAGTTGATTCGGCACGGTCAACAGTAGCGTGTCGGCTTCCGCAATGGCCTCGTCGGCTGCGAGTTGCTTGACGAGCGTCTCCGGCTCCGCCGCATAACTGCGGCCGAAGATCGTCCGGATATTGCCGTCCAGCAGTCCGATCGTGTCGTCGCTGTTCGCATCGCGTCCAAAGTACATGCGGTCGCGATCGTTCATCAGCGCGAAGATGCTGCGACTCACCGACACGCGCGGCTCGCGTGTGTGGCCCGCATCTTTCCACGCCTGCCGATAGGCGCGAATCTGATTCGCCTGCTGAACATGAAACGGACGACCCGACTCGTCGTTCTTCAATGTCGAGCATTGCAGATTCATGCCCATCCCGGCTGCCCAGGCCGCGGTGGCATCCGAGCCCGAGCCCCACCAGATGCGGTCGCGCAGCCCTTCGGAATGGGGCTCGACGCGTAGCAGGCCTGGCGGGTTGGCAAACATCGGTCGGGGATTTGGCTCGGCGAAACCTTCGCCGCGCAGCACTTCGTAGAACACTTCCGTGTGTCGACGGGCCAAATCGACGTGCGTCTCACCCTCGCCGGGCGCATAGCCGAAATAGCGCCAGCCGTCGATCACCTGTTCGCCGGAGCCGCGGCTGATGCCGAGTTGCAGGCGTCCGCCGGCGATGAGGTCGGCCGCGCCCGCATCCTCGGCCATGTAGAGCGGGTTCTCGTACCTCATATCGATGACGGCTGTGCCAATTTCGATGCGGCTGGTTCTCGCGCCCACAGCCGCCAGCAACGGAAATGGCGACGCGAGCTGGCGCGCGAAATGGTGCACGCGAAAAAACGCGCCATCCGCGCCGAGTTGCTCGGCTGCAACCGCGAGGTCGATGGATTGGAGCAGGACGTCGGAAGCCGAACGCGTAAGCGAGTGTGACGAAGCAGACCAATGGCCAAACGATAGAAAACCGATTTTCTTCATGTCATTGTCGCGCGCAAGCTTGAAAAGGCGATGACCGCATCTTGTCCGAATCGGGCAGACGCCGCTCGCACGCGCGCTGTCTGCCCGTTCGTTCTTTGCGGCTCAGGCCGGGAAGTCGGTGGATGCTGAAAGCGCCTTCCAGGTTTCCGTTTCGGCAGTAACATACGCATTCTTTTCCGCGAGTGCCTTGAGCGTGTCCGTGCCGAGCGGCAAACGCAGCGGCGGCGTCTCTGCATCGACGAGCCTGATCACCGCAGTTGCCAGTTTGGCGGGATCGCCCGGCTGATTATGATTGATCTCGCCTGCGAGGTGCCGCAGTTTGCCCGACGTCTCTTCATAGTCACCGATGATCGTCTTGCCGACGACCAGCGACGACGTATCCAGGAAGTCCGTGCGGAAGAACCCGGGTTCAATCATCGTTGCGTGAATGCCGAGCGGCTTGAGTTCAGCATGCAGTGCTTCGGTGATGCCTTCCACAGCGAATTTCGTCGAGCTGTAGACGCCGACGCCTGCCGCCGCCTGATAACCGACGATCGACGACGTGTTGATCACATGCCCCGAACGCTGCTTGCGCATCACAGGCAACACGGCGCGTGTGACGTTGAGCAAGCCAAACACGTTTGTCTCGTAGATGCGGCGAACCTCGGCATCGCTCGATTCCTCGACGGCCGCGAGCAAACCGAAGCCCGCGTTGTTGACCAGCACGTCGATGCGACCGAACTTATCGACCGCGGCTTCGACGGCCGCCTTCGCCTGTGCCTCGTTTGTCACGTCGAGTGCAACGGTGAGCAACGCCGGCGACTCTCCTAGCCGCTCGGCGATCATGGCGGCGTTCCGGCCGGTGGCGACGACCGCGTTGCCGTCATCGAGAGCGGCTTTTGCGATCAGTGCGCCAAAACCGCGCGACGCGCCTGTGATGAACCAGACGCGTTTGAACTGCTGGCTCGTGACATTGTTCATGGCTCTTCTCCTTGGTTCGTGATGGATGTGAAACGAACTGCATGTGGAGGAGTGTCGGCGTGACGGGGGCGTTTGATTAGACGGGTATGGATGGAATGATTTTTCCGTGTGTGGAAAAATCGCGCGAATGAAGGGACGTGCGTCGTGCATCTTTCCCAGACGCAGGCGGCGCGAATGTCGACAAAAGTGGGTATGGCACGTTCACGGCGACGCGGTGTCCGGTATGTTGGTGACAACGGCCGCGCAGTTCATCGCAGCGGGTGTCTCTTCCTGGCCGGAACCCGCCAGTAGTAAGCTGGACGACAACCACCCAATTAGTCCTCTAAGTCGCGCCCGGCCCGACCTGTCTAGTGAATCAACGGTCGGGAATATATCGCGATCGGTCACGCAGATTCGGTAAAGGTGCTATCGGATAGGCTCAAGTCGAAGGTTGGTGCCTCACGATGAGGGATAGAGGCGCTCCTATCATTTCTCTCAAGAATTGAAGTCTCGACAAGGCCCAGGGCCGGTTCAACCACATGAGCGATATCTCGCTTCGGGTATTCCTAGTTTCGACGTAGAAACTTGAGAATTTGGCTCGTCCGACTCTCCGGTCGTTGTGGTCACGTCAGGGAACTGGCGCCCGTACTATACCGAGGTTCGTCTCCGCATTGGAGCACCATGATCGCGGTGCGGTCGTACTCGCTACGCCACTGGTGTCCATCATCGCCGTGCCCTCCCGCATCGGGATTACCCAGGCCGTGGCGTTCCAGTTGTAGTTGCAATTCATCGTCGAGCTTGGCGGGCGGCTCCCACAGCTATCAGGCCGGCCACGATCAAGCCTGCGGGACCGTGACGGCTGCACAGTCCGGGTCGGGTGGGCTGCGAAAGTTCAGCAGGCCACCGAGCGCAGGGCCGCCCCAGCGGCAGAACTCGTCAGCATAGTCGACGCCGGCCGGCTCGTAGCGCGAGGCGCGCTGGATTACGTAGGTCAGGAAGGCCAGCAAAAGCAGGCCATCCTTCGCCTTGGTGGTGAAGTAATCGTTGCAGTACGACGGGTCCAGTTGGAGGTCGCGCTGGATAGACTCGTTCTGGAGGTCGTACGTGGAATTCCAGATCTCCTCGGGTGTCTGGCCGCGATGCAGCCCGAAAGCATGGGCGATGCCGTGACCATTCACCCGCACTGAGAAGTGACTGTCGAGCACAAAAATCCCGTCAGGCTGGGTGTGGGCCCCCGCGTACCGCGTGAGTGCATAGCCGGGCCTGCCCCAGCCGTCAAAGTCATCGTCAGGATCAAGCCGGTACGCGAAGACATGCCGAAACGGTGCGTACTCGGCGGGACCGTTCTGCGCAGCTTCTGCGGCGAGTGCGGCATCCAGCTGCGCAAGCTTGTCGACTGCCGCCGCAAGTGTGCGGTAATCAAGCGTAGACTTGACCTCGATAACGCCGATCACCGCGTCCAGCGGGACAAGACGCCGCGGATCGTCGCCCGCGTCGAGCGTCCAGCCCGGACAGTTGAGTGCGTCGTACACGAGGACATCGAATTCGGGCGACGTGACATCGCCACGGAACACGTGCCCGTGCGTGACACCCCACTTCGTCGGCAGGCGCTCACGCAGAAACTGCCGCACGCGCGCCTCGCGCGGCCCTCCCTTGTGGTCTGGCCGGGCATGTGCGGCACTGTCAAGGAACGTCGCCCACAGGCTCGCGGCCGTGGCGGTCAGCAGCTGTCGAACATCAACCGGAGTTTGTGCCATGACGGCTCCGAAGATAAGTGCTAGGTGGTGAAGGTCCGTGCGACCGGGGCTTAAAGTAGATTCTTAGGGATTCTGGTAATAAACGCAAAGCCGCTGAGCAGGCTTATCAGTTCTACTGACCTGCCCCCTTCTTTTCGGGCTTGCTCGGGGCAGCGCGCCGGGAACCGCTGACCTTCTTTGCTGAGTGGATGCAAAGTACGTTCTGTACGAAGCGGATTCCGGAGTTACGTGCTGCCAGCGCCGCAATCAGATACTGGACTGCGAAGACCACCGCAGACCATACGATAGCCCTGACTGTGTTGCCGAACAGAAAGAGCCCAAGCGCTACCAGCGGCACAAGCAACAGCGACATCGCAGCGATGTCCCGGAACATCAGATATTTCTGGTGGCTCTCGAGCACCGACACTTCGTTCTCCACCTGCTTGTAGAGCCTATACCACATCGAATTTTGGTCGCGCTCATCACTCGGGAAAGCCCCCACATTTTTCTTCAGCGTATCGACGTCAATCCGCGTATCGGTCTGTGCATGCACGGAGAAAGCTCGCGAACCAGGCATCGGGTTACGAAGGCGCCAGAATACGAGAATCGCCTTCTGCGAGTGCGAGAGCAAGTACGAAAGAAAAATAATGGGAACGGGCAGGAAAACCGACAGGCCTGTTCGTAGCGCCATCCCCTTATCCGCGGTGAAGTCGTCGATGGGGTGATGAAACGCGATGACCAACAATATGATGACATCGAAAATGCCAACACCGACGAGCCAGACCATATTGCGCGCTTTCAACGACTTTCCAGATGATGCTACTTGCGCGACCTGCTGTAGAGCGTCCATGTGTTTCCCCGCCGTGTCGAGTATCGAAGCCGTGCGACCTTTAAGCTGGCGTGCCATCGCGGACCAGCGCAGCGTAACCTTGCGGGTGGCGAATGAGCAGAACCGCCGCGTGACGTATTTGTCCATCGAGCGATTTCGCGGTATCCCTGTCCATCTGTGATGGACCACTCACCGCCAAATGGCTATGCCATGTCCCCAGACACCAGAGCGTGTGTCCACCGAGCGCTTCGTAGCCGCGAATCGTATCGAGAGTTCCTTCGACCCCGAGCACGAAACGCGCAGGCGAGCGCGTGCTGTCAGGCGACGCAGGGAGGACGTCTGTGATAAATATCTCTCTCGTGAGCGCGGAGACACTTCCCACGATAATGCCGCCAGTTTCGACCGTTGGATGCTCTGCAACATCAGCGACAATTTTTTTATGGGCCGTATCGAGCACGCGCACGGTCCACGTCTTCTCGTCGAACACCTCCGCGACGTGCGTTGCCCCAACCTCATCGTGAGCCCACGTGATGGACATTCCATCGTCATCCACACAAGCAACGGACGCCATGCCGGTCGCTGGCAAGCCGGCCTCGTCGTAGTGATGCAGTCTCTGGCCCATACCAGCTGCGACTAGCGAGACTCGAGCGTCAGACATGGGGATAGTGACCGAGTGGCAGCCGATACCGATTTCGAGAATGTTCGCCGCCGCGGTTACACCCGCATCGCGCAAAAAGCCGAGCGAACGCAGTCGCTCGTACGCGTGATACAGCAGGTCGACAGTCGAGGGATTTCTCCCCTCTCCTTCCACGGTCATGAAGGCTGCGTCGCCATGACGGATGAGAGCCCCCTCAATGACGCGTGCGTCAAATTTCGCCTTTGCGAAAAAGTCGCGCACAGCGGATGAGCCGGTCGTGTTCACCACTACCGATTGCTCACCACGAAAAAAATCTCGGTACTTCGCTGCGTTGAAGTCCAGGCCGCGAACGTCAGATGCGACAAACTTCGGACGTTTTGAAGCAAAGCTTCCCATAATTTGCGCCAGCCGCTCCGCCTTGCCGTGGAGGTTCGCCACGTCGTCGGGCAAGAGCGCATGGCGAGCCACGTTATGCGCGACAGTAAGCTTCCCGTCTATAAGCATCGCTGCCTTGCCGCCCGCCCGCGCGACATGCATCGCAACCTTCGACCCGAGGCTCCCGCATCCCGCAAATGTCAGCTGCAACTCCTTCGATAGTTCCGGCAGCGCCGACGTCCGCTTCAGTAGTTTCGAAGAGATGGGAGATGAGAAAGCAACTGCACTGACCAGCGTCGTGTCATCCAGAGCCAGTTTGGCCGGCAGCGAGAGTTGCATCTTGTAGCCCAGAATCTCAAACTGGCTCGTAGTGCCGATAACGTTTGTGGGCCTGCGCACCGGGAAGGCGAAATACAGGAGCGTTACGACCTTGTCTTTCGACGAGGCAAGGGTGTGGTTGAAATTGCTCACGAAATCGTCTAGCGCAACTCGACACCCCCACTCTGAGGCCTGCTCAGCAAGCTCAGCAAATGTCGTGACCGTATCAGCCTTGTATCGCTCGTGAATAACGGGTTGCCCGCCAGGAGCCGCTTGCGGCCAGCAGAAAACCAAAGGTACACGTCCCCAATAGGCCGTGTCGCTCATCCGAAGAGTGTCCAGCCACTCATGCATGAAGGCTCGGTTGCCGACTGGGAACTTCTGCTGAGGGTCACGCGCTACCGACCAGCGGCCGTCTTTGCTCCAGCCAGTCATGCACATGAAGAGGCGCCACCCGCCAAACGGTGGCTTGTCGAAATGTTTCACGGGGTCCATCTCGACAAAGTTGAAACCAACGTCCCTTCGACTCGGTTCCCAGCCCTTTTCATTGATGGCCAGCTCATCGACCGCAGCTTTGTTGAGCCAATCCGACATCTGGTCGACAAGGCGAAAGAAGCCGTCTGAATGCATTACATCAAGCTTGTCGCCGAACGTAATGCACGGGGGCACCCGACTTCCGCGCTTGTGCAGATAGATATGCGGCAACGCATCCGGAAAATCCTCGCGCAACGTGAATTGCGGTGCCCTATCCGGGAAACCAGACGGAAATTCGACGAGCACTTCCTCTCGCGCTCGGACGCCGTTCGGACTTGCGCCCGCGGCAGCCCAGCGTGACGGCAAGTCAACGAGAAACGTCGCGTAGACGTTTGCGCCACCGCCGGAGGTTTCTTCGACCTTTACCGACTCGACCGCAGGATGCGCCTCGAGCAACTGGATTGCACCCTGCAGTAGAGCGTTCATGGCGACCTCCGTCTTAGCCGTGCGACAAGGGCTTCGAGCCGAATGCTGCGGCAGCACCCGCCGCTGCAGGGGCCGCGGCAACCTTCCATTTCGCCTTGACGCCACCCGACGTGACTTCGAACACCATCGGCTCGGGATTCTTCTCGTTGGGATGGGCCGAGGTGTTCACAAACTTGCCTGCGGCCTCTTTCGCGATAGCTTCGTACTCGCGCTTCGCGCGGATACAGGGCGGATCATTGTCGTCGTCGAGAATCAGGTTACTGCTGGCGACGATGTAAGCGCCCGCACGCGTCTGCGACAGCGCTTTGCGCGCGTCGGAAGACACTTCAGCGTCCTCCTTCTTCTTGCTCCAGCTGTGCCACGAGAGTGTGTGCCACGAGCAATGGTGAGGCGTCGACAGCAAGTCGTACTCGAGCGCCGTCGTGTCGTCCTTGTGGCGTTTCCATTGCTTTTCCCAGATGTACACCTCTGCATCGCCGCCCGACAGGAACTTCACGGCGTCCGTGACCGCTCCCGTGCCGATGGAGTAGTTGATGATGATGCTCGACTCGTTCTTTGAGAGTTCATCTGCATCGTGCTCATCATCAGCAGGCATCGGCGCCAGAAGCAATGCGCTGAAGTTCTCCTCCTCGTTCCCGGCCACCGCCGTGATGAGCTCATCGGTCTTCACGACGATGTCGAGAATATCGTCGGTCTTGCCGTCCGTGTCCTCGCCCATAATCAAGATGCGGTCGCCATCTTCCAACTCCCCTTCTTCGCGAAAGAGCACAACGCGGCGCTTTGCTTCCGTGTTCCATGCGCGCGCGTCGTCACTCAGCGTGTGGTATTTTGAGGCGCGGCGGAATACGAGCGGCGACGACCACATCTCGCGAATGACAATCTTCGACGGCTCGCCCTTCGTCGGGTAGTCCATCAACGAGCCCAGATGGAAGTGCTCACGCAGGCCGCGGCAGTGGTCCTGGTCCGGATGGCTCAGCACCATCACGTCCACATACGGGCGTCCCTCCTCGTCAACGGCGAGTTTCTCGCGCAAATCCTTGAGCACGTCGCGCACACCGTCGCCGGACTGCCGGATATTGATATCGATAAGAATCGTCCGGCCGCTGGACAATTTAATAAGGGTCATATCTCCGTTGCCTACGGGGAAAAAGGTGATTTCAGGTGTCGCCATAATTGTTAGTCCGTCCTTGTAGCGTCGGGTTGAGTAACGCGCGCCAAATTCGGGCACGCGACGACGTCTCAACCCACCCTTGCGGGTTGAAGCGTTTGCCAGTACACTTACTATACGCATAGTTTTTTTATGCGTCAACTTTTTATACGGACACAATGCCACGTCATCGCACCCCGCCCCAACCGACCCCAAACGCAAGGTCCGCTAGCCACGCGGCACTGGCGGACGAGGCAACGAGCGACTCCACGAAAACCACCTCCGCTGGGAAGAAGAAGTCCAGTGAAGGTGGTGAATCCGGGCCGGTCAAGTGGAGCCAAGAGCGTCGCCTCCAGTTCATCGAGTTCCGCCTGCAGTGGGACGGCCGAATCAACCGACGAGACGTGACCGAGTTCTTCAAGATCTCGGTGCCTCAAGCGTCGGCTGACATCTCGCGTTATATGGAATTGGCCCCAGGAAATTTGCAGTACGACACGAGCTCTCGCACGTACATTGCCTCAGCAGAGTTCACTCCGCTCTTCGAATCCTCTGGGCCAAGGCAGTACCTATCGCAATTGCTAGCACTAGAGCGAAAGATTCTGGCCAGCGAACAGACGTTCTTGTCGTTTTGTCCCCCGGTGGCGTCTGTTCCCCTTCCTTCAAGAACTATCGAATCAAAGACACTGGCCCTCATGCTGCGTGCAATTGCGGAGCGAGCTATGCTCAAGATTCGTTACCAGTCGATCGCTCGCGACGAGGAACAGGAACGCTACATCAGCCCTCACGCATTCGGCTACGACGGTGTGCGTTGGCACGTTCGCGCTTACTGCCACATGCGGAAAGGGTTCAAAGATTTCGTATTCGGACGGATCTTGTCAGCAGAAGAACCGAAGGCGTCTGACATCGAGCCTTCAGACGACCGGGAGTGGAACACTCACGTCGAACTTGTCCTAATGCCCGATGTTTCGCTTTCCCCCATGCAGCGCAAGGGTGTCGAAATCGACTACGGCATGAAGAACGGCAAGGTAACCATCACTTGCCGACAAGCCATGTTGTTCTATGCACTGCGGACACTCAATTTCGAGATAAACGGCTCTCCGCGAAAAGGGGAGCGGCAGCTTACTATCGCGAACCTTGCAGAAATAAAGCCGCTTTTACCTAAGCCGGGCCAAGCCTAACCACTGAACTTGACGATGAGGCAGTGTTCAGCGAGAAAATTGTCCATCAAAAAAGAGAGTACCCCGAGGCTGGTCGACTCACTTTCCTGAAAAATACTTGGGCGCAAGGGACGAGCGGCCTCGCCGAGGCCTTGTTCAATCGAAACTCGGGGGCATGGCTCACATGACTGAGGGTTGCATCGATCGCGGAGGTGCCGGTCTCGCGAGATTCTCGCCGGAGGGATCGGATACACGGCATGCACTTGAGCGGCCCCCAGTAAACAGTGCCATGATGTAAGCGAGTTTCCGGCGGACTTTTTCAGTATGAAAGGAGCCGAACGATGAAACGCAGCTTTCGAACGGCCAGAGGTTCCGCGCGCTGACCATCGTCGACGTCTTTACGCGCGAAGCACTAGCCATCGATGTTGGCCAGCGACTGAGCGCTTCAGATGTCGTGCGTGCACTGGAAGAATTGAGGAGCAAACGCGGAGCGCCCCGCACGCTGTTTTGGAACAACGGCTCGGAATTTACGAGTCAGGTGATGGACCTGGGGGCTTACCATCACAAGGTCGAGATTGCCTTCAGCCGGCCCGGCAAGCCAACGGATAACGCATTCGTGGAGTCGGTCAACGGCACGCTACGCGATGAATGCCTGAACGTGCACTGGTTCACATCGCTGGCCGACGCCAGGGAGCAAATTGAGCGATGGCGGGTCGAATACAACGGGAGTCGGCCTCACAGGGCTCTCGGTGAAGTGCCGCCTGCCGAATACATCCGTCAGTTGGGCCTGCAGGCCCAACTGACGGACCAACAGAACGCCGAAGACTAACATTGCCTTTGGCACTCAAAACTGGGACCGTTCAACCGAGGCCGTTCTCCAAGAATGAAATGACCCGAAGAAATCACGTAGGTCAGTTGCGCGATTGGCCCTCAAGTCGATCCTTCGCGAGGCTTGCTCCACACTACTTTACTATGGGCTGCGAAATGCCTCAACGGCTCAAAGTCTGAATCCTCGCCTTACACTTCGAGCTTGCAACGATCGCAGGCTATTCCATCCAAGAATAGACACATCGCTGACCGGCACTGGAGTTTCCGTGACGAGTCAACGGTCCACCAGATTATGGCGATATAGCGCTTCGTCAAAAACATCGGTTGCGCCGAGCACCTCGAGATGCGCAAGGCTATTTCGCAATCGCTTAAGCTTATTCGCGGTCAAACGGATCGCGTTGCTTAACCGATTAATGTGCGCCACGTGCGACAATGGCCCAATCTCCATGTCATCGAGATCATCATACTTGATGCCGTCAACCACGACGGGCATGGTTATCAAGCCGCGCATACGGCGTACGAGACTTCTGCGCTGCAACTCAAGCGCTGGAAGAACCTCCGCCGCCTGCGCTGCCCACAATCGCATCATCAACTCCTGATGCACATCACCTTCGCTGACGACAATAAACGGATGAGCACATTCCACGTCATCAAATCGCTGAATTCCTCCAGATTCCCATGTCCGGGTCAGACCATCCGGCAATCCAAGTTCCAATATGGCCTCGCTCAACACCCTCTTAGGGTCTAGTAATTCATCAGGCTTTCGCTCCGTCAAGAATCGGGCAACATCAAGATCCCACAACGCCAGCCGGCAAATCATCCGAGCCATCAGCTTCAACTTGTAGTCGGCCTTAACTCCATTTCGGAGTATCGATGTAGTAAAAAGTAGTACATCAATCTCGCCAATTACGTTTTCACATTCCAATACACGCAGCGCCGCACCTCTTTCCGGCATCTCTCTCAACGAGACTCCTTCCGTTAGCAAGACTACGAGGGGACGCTCAATCGTTCCCACACCGCGGCTGACTAACTCATACTCGTCAAGAAACTGCTTCCATGCGCTCCACGTTGACGGCCGCACACCGTGGATCAGTACGATCTGCCCAGGTTTCAAACACTGTCGTAACAAAGATACTGTTCGCCGGATGGAACCTCCGTCATCTAGACAGAGTGTGGCAAAAATTTGCTCTACGGGGGCACCACCTTCATCGCGAACAGAATGGCAATCCCAGCCGTCAACGTGCAGCTTTTGTTCCAAGGCGCGCGAAAGACCATGCATCCCGTGCAGAGGCACCGGGATGAGAACACTACTGCCCTCTCTCAGCGCAGCCATAGCCTGATCAAGAAAATGACCAGGCCCCGGAAGATTCCAAAGGTGCATCAGTTTTGCAACCTCTTGAGCAGTCCGCTGATAAAAGGATCGAGACTCCAGTAGTCTCCCCCTTCGCGCACGACCAGACCGAGAAGGTCACCCCAATGAAGGCTTTGCTCCACCTTATCCCGCGTGACGTCTCCAAGCTCCGCCAGTTCCGATGCGGTCGCAGGCTCTCCCCAACTCGCTAGCGACTGGAGCACGACCTTCGGGTCGTGAATTGTCAAGCCGACGTGCTCAGCCCACGTCTTTGCATCATCGGACTCGATTTGAGAAAGGCTCAATTCCTCGATGCGTCGTTTCAGCTCGCGCGCCTCTCTGCAGTTAGCTACCAACTCTTGCAGCGCCGACGGCCAGTAGCCAGTCACCTGACGAACCTGATGACGTGTCTCCTTTTCCGAAGGAAGCTGGTGCTCAGCAAGCCAATGCTTGACGAACTCGTCGGTCCAAGGCAGCAACGACATCCAAGGCGCACGCATTCCGACGAATGATGCTCTATCTTGCATCGCGCTCCACAGAGTTAGTGGATCTGCAAGGAAAACCAACGAAACAAATTTGCTTGGACTTCTGAGCAGATTGAGTTTCTGCTCAGCGGCATCAATCCAGCCGGCGCTCCAAGGAGCAGTCGACGGAACCACTATCAAAGTGTTTCCTTCGGTATCACGGGCCTTTAGTGCACGATCTAACGATTTTGCGAACGACGGAGTATCCGGGCAGTCGTCCAGTACAACAACTCCTGCCGTCCCACCCACGTAGTCACGCAACGCCTCAACAACCTGCGTAATACCACCTGCACTATTGCCCGCAAGTGCAGTGATCGTATTCTCGCTCCGCATCAGTTCTCGAAGCTGCTGGTACGTCAGCGGATTGCGAATGTGGCTGTTTGGCGCCGCTTTGAGTGGCGGACGGAACGAAAGCTCAAATTCGACCGCTGGCTCACGGTCCTTTATAAGCACAGCCTCGATTTCGTCTTGGCTACCAAGCAACAGAAGGACATTCGGATTTCGAAGCGTGTAGTAACCCTTTCGAACGTTGCTGAGTACACCAAGTTCTACCATCTCGTCCAAAAGCACACGGAAATCAAGCTCACTCGTGTCCACAAATCCTTCAGGCCACCAATACAATGCTCCGCGCTCGCGAATACTCCGCCAATCCATACCATCTGCGTGTGCGAAAGTACCTCGTAGGGCAGCCAATGCGATCGCATATGCGACTACCTCGTAACGAGGATCCAACTGCAACGTCAGCCGGAATTTGGATCGAATTTCATCACGCAGCGCCCCGCTGGAGTATACGCTCTCGATGTCCTTGTCGGTAATGACGTAACGGGGCCCCGAATTGCGCTTTGCAATGGTCATACCGGACTGCATGTGGCGCAACAAGTGAGCGCAATACAGCTGGATGAGACTGGGATAATAGTTTGTCTGCGCGAGCACACGAATGACCAAACTGCGTGACTCAAAGCTGAATCCGGAAGCAGCCATTGGTCGACGCACGAGGTCCTCAGCTTCTTTAATTTCATCCTCGTCAACGAGCGGGCCAACCTTGATGGGTTCACCGAAATGAGCTAAGGGATGGTTTGCTCTCTCGGTCATCCGAAGTACGTTGTGCAGACCTGCGAATACAACTTTGAAGCGCCGGGCAGTGTCATCCATCAGTTGCTTCAAGCGCCGTGTCTCGGCGAAATCGCTCTTCCCGTCCTGTTCAAAGAAACGATCTGCCTCATCAAGTAACAGCAAAATACGACGATCCGAGTCCTGACCCAGAAAGCTTCTAAGTTCGTGAACTACGGTGTCAATGCTTCCCTTGCGAGATGGATTTGGGCTTGGGATCGAGCTATCGAGGACTTTGATGGCTTTCAGATGCTCGGCCAAGCAGATCCACAAGTCCCCTGCCTGGCGACTTACACCAATGCCCTCGGCGCGCAAGTCTACCCAACGCGAAAATCTGCCCGCCGCCGGCGCGTGGAACGACTGCTCTGCACGTCGCAAGAGAGCCGTTTTGCCCAGTTGCCGCCCACCGTAGATGAAGCATCTGCCGTTGAGTCCCTTTACGGCATCGAGCTCAGCACTTCTACCGTAAAACATCTCCGGAGGCACGAGCCCCGCCGTGGCGTCGTATGGGGCTGAGTACGCGAATGGAAGGGCAAGCTGGAAGAACCCGGACACCCGTGAAACGGACTGTGCCGCCAAATAGACGAGCATGACCTCGTCGATTAGCAAGAACGCCCGGCGCATGGTCTTGGCGAGTCTCGACAATTCCCGCCACCGATGACCTTTCATGCGAGCGAAGTAGAGGATGATCGTCGCCTTCTGCAGTGTCGAGTCACCCACGAACTGCAAAATATCTTCCTCCGCCGGTTGATCCCAAATGCAGATTACGCGGTAGCGGCCCTTCGCCATGGACCCGAAGTGAGGCACCGGGCAGACCGTGCGATCTTCCAACTCACCTATGTCCAGATTCCAAACATCTCGGTTATTCGCACGCTCATTGGCCGACTGTACTCGTTTGAATGAGAAGCCGAGACCACTAAAGAATGCCTCAAGTTGCCCCGCTTCTGCTCGCTTTCTGGACTTCAGGTCAGACCACAATGCATACAATCTCGCCGCTTGTTCCCGCTGCGCGGAACCAAGACGGTGGAAGTCCAAGGGACCGACCTTTTGACCACTTCGAATTGCACCGTCTACGACAGCCCGAGCAGGATTCGACTCCAGCCAAGCGTCGACGTCTTGCTCTACCGAGGGGAAGAAATCAGTGAACAGGTCGACCGAAGCGTGTCCTTCAGGCCATACCGGCTTACCATCGCGCAAGCGGTGCAGTAGTTCGTTAGCTGTCGCAACATCGCCGAGTGCCAAGATCTTCTCGACCTCAGTTATGCCAACCTCGGCCTCCTCGTTCCGACGAATTTCAGAAAGTGATCGCCGAACCTGATCGGTACGCGTTGTACGATTACTCTCCAGCGCCCTGCGCACGGAGCCCACTGCGGCAATTGCCGCATCAAACGTTCCAAATTGTTCGGCTCGCGCTTGGCATCGAACGAGCTCCGTTTCGAATTGCCCGAGGTCTTGGTCGTTCAAATATCCGTATGCTCTGCCGACCTCAACCTCACGCCGGACATCAGCGATTGCACGCCCCAAGGCCAAGCGCCAAGATTCACGCTCCCGCTTAAGCTCGGTACCCCAGCGCTCGGCCAGCGTCGGGTCCGGGTAGTCTTGCACGATCAGCTCAGCACCAAAGAGGTCGCCACTTTCCACGCGAGCCCTATAGGCGTGCTCCCAGTCTTCGGGCGCGTTCGACCACGCGGATATCGCGGAGATCACACCGTCGGCGGCCGTTCTCACTTCCCAGCGCTCAAACAGATGCAGCTCAGGAACCAACAGGACTTCCCGTGCCAAAGCCTCCGCCGCCGAGGGTTCCGCCGACAGCAGCTGCGCCGCAGGATCGAACAAGTCCTGCATCGCGCGAAACTCAGATCGGACAACCGCTTTGGCAGCCTTTATAAGTCCCCATTCGCATTCTTCACCACTATCCAACTCGGCTGCTAACCCAGGTGCCGCTTTATCAAGGGTCAAGCGAACCTCGTTCAACAAGGCACGAAGTCGACTACCGTGCTGCCCACCGGACTCCACCAAGCTAATCCATTTGCGAGCCAGCAACACCGCTTCCCCAGCACAGCGCTCTAGTTGACTCAGCGCACCCGAATGAATGTCTTCCCCCCGCGTTCGACGCAAATCCTTGCGGTCCGTTTCGCGGACTAAACGGAGGAATCCATCGGTGTCGGATAGATCCGCAACCAGTTGCTTCACTTGGGCTAAGCTTCCCGTCTCACGCAAGGCGACGGGCGAGACCAGCTGATGAATTACGCCCTGCGGCTTTGTCCAATGACGCCAAACATTAGTCGCCGCGGCAAATTTCATAGTCATCGCCGGAGCGTGCGTCTCCAACCACTCACTGGCCCCTTGTCGCAAGCCCTCCAACTCCATTTGAGTGCCCGCCTCCGTGCGCGCCGCTTTGAGTGCTGCCAGTTCAATGCGGAAACCCTGAAGCTTTTCGCTCAATCCACTGATTTCATCGATGAGCCCATACAACACCGGGTAGTTGGATAGATGCAAGTATCCAGCAACTGTTGCCGCCCCTACACTAGGAACGAGGACCATGGGCCGCAACGTTGCGGCCACCAGCAGCAGATTCAGCGCGGTATGCCACGCATGAGGGCCGTTTTGAACGAAGATCTCCGGGGAGAGGTCATTGAGGTAATTGGGGAGCGCTTCTCTGATCGACCCATCTGGCAACACCAGCTTATTGGCGAGGGTGACTGCGGCTAATAGTGCCGGCGGAGGCACCTTCAAGCCCGGATCCTGCACTGACAGTGCTTTCGTGAACTGGTACGCAAGCCCTAAGTGATGCTCGTTAAGCAACATCCAAATAGGCTTGCAACGGTCGCCTGCCTCAGCCGAATAGAGATCCTCGTCCGGCGCCTTCGTCTGGGCAACTTCGGGCGTTGATGGCATACGAAGCGAGCCCGCTTGCCATGACCGATCGTGTGTACCGGCCTCGGCTTGCGATACGGCCTCGGGTTCTGATTGAACATCGTCGGCCGGGGGCCCCGCATTGGCCTGCGACGCCTCCTGACGCAGTTCGAAGTCGGCGCGAGGTTCAAGATCTTTTGCGTAGCTCCCCGGCTCGGCCGGATCGTCTGAAGTGCGTACGTCGACTACTGGTTCGATCGCTACCGTTGGTTCAAAAGCGTTCGCGTACTCGCCGGCTCTTGGTTGGGCCACTTCGGCACAATAATCGGCACAGTGATCGAATGGTTGTTCGAAAGGCGAGGCGCACGCCAACAATTCATCTTCCAAACGTGGGAGCGCGTCCTCTGCATCCAGCAGATTGCGCTGTTCGTCCGCCTTCTTCCGTTCAAGTGCGCGCCTTTCCGCTGGAGCCTTGACTCCGCGTAACTGAGCAATTGTTGCGTCCACGGCAGCTTGCAGGGTCTCACGCTGGAGCCAGGCCTGCTTAAAACGTTCTGCACTTACCTCGACTCGAGCGCACGCTTTCTCTGACTCTTCAGCTAACGCTGTAAGTGCATCGCTCTCGGTACAACCTTGCTTTGCGGAATGCCAACGGGCCAATACCTGTTGGATAAGTTCGTCCACCAGCCATTGGAAAGGCTGTTCTGCCTGCAATTGCGTGCAGACTGAAAATAGGGTATCGACGGCAACATCAATTCTTGCCCTTACTAGGGTATCGCTGACAGGGATGCTCTCGACTGCGTTGCGCAACTCGCCACACAAACTTTCGAGGTTCTCCACTGCATCCAAGTTCGGTCTTTGCTGAAGCTCTTCAGTCAGGAGCTTCAATCTAGCAAGTAGTTGATCCCACCCCTGGTCCCACTCATCTTCAACGGTCTCGGGCAACTCATCTTCAATGGTCTCGGGCAACTCAGAGTTCATATTGGCGGGTACGCTCACGTTCCCTTCAGGCGTTGTGCCCAATCCCGGCTCAGAGTCTTGCACTAAGCTACCAAACTCGCCTTCCAACTTAGGTTGGCGCTTCAAAGCGTCACGAACGAACCAATCCGTGTACCCGATCGATGACAAGGCGAATGCAGCGCGAGCCAAGGTGTTCCGCTGCGCATCGTCCATTGAGTCCCATCGAGAAAGATCATCCACGATGCGCGGCCAAAGCATGAACACGCCGAGGGCCTGCGGCCAATTTTGCGATCTTTCGCGCGCCTTGAGCCAGTCTATGAGCCTCTCAGCTATTCGCGGCCATTCTTGGCACGAAGCTGACAGCGCAACTTCGTCGTAAACGAGCTCCATCCAACGTGGCTCGTAAGCTGAAAGCAACTGAACGTCCAATGCCAGCGCATAAACCCGACTACCTCGCCCCTTCCCCTCCCCGCTCCTACGTCTGACATAGGACCAAAAGGCTAAGCAACGCGCGAACGCGCTGAGATAGTGCGTAAGGACCCGCTCGTCTGAGCGCGGGATAGCCACGGTTCGATAGGTGCGCTTGTCGCTCAGCAAGGGGGCATCGATATCGATGCTGCGACGAACCTCTCGGCTTAACCCCGCTGATCGTTGCATGAGAGCTATTGCCGCAACGGTATGACCTTCCTGCACGAGGAGCGATTTGGGCAATCCGTCGACGGGGCGTTGTATCGAAGGCGATTCGCGTTGCAAGTCTCTTCCCCCGAATGATCGTTCTTTGGCAATTCGCGATACGGCCTCCACGAGTTACTGAAGAGGCGCAGCGTTAAACTGTAACATAATGTAACTCATATTTGGATTGTTAAATACGGACGTTCGCAGTGAGACACGCTATGACCTCCGGCCGCGCAACCTGCTCCTCGTTAGCAACAACGGTAGTGTCAAAGCTCCTGGAGTTGACCCTGTAATACCGGACACAGCCTCACACTAAGGTTGCTGAATCCATCGAGCGCCGGAACTCGCGAGGCGAGCGGTATTTCAGCGCGCTATGGGGATGCTTCTCGTTGTAATGCTCGAACGCGATGGCCAAGTTGCGTGCAGCAGTCGCTGCGTCCGGCTTCGGCATGAAGGCGACGTAGTCGCGTTTCATCGTCTTCACGAAGCTCTCGGCCATCCCGTTACTTTGCGGGCTGCATACCGGCGTGGTCAATGGCTTCAGGCCGATGGCCACTGCGAACCGACGCGTGTCGTCGGCCGTGTAGCCCGAACCGTTGTCGCTCAGCCACTCGATTTCGGACGGCGTATGCAGCTCGATGCCAAACCGATTTTCCACTGCAGCCAGCATCACGTCGCGCACGATGTCGCCGCTGTGGCCTGCCGTCGTAGCCGCCCAGCTCATCGCTTCACGGTCACAGCAATCCAGCGCGAACGTTACGCGCAGCGGCTCGCCGTTGTCGCAGCGGAACTCGAAGCCGTCCGAGCACCATCGCTGATTGCTGCGCTCGACGGCTACCTTG
Organism: Burkholderia sp. Bp8984; assembly: GCF_003853755.1. Taxonomy (NCBI): domain Bacteria; kingdom Pseudomonadati; phylum Pseudomonadota; class Betaproteobacteria; order Burkholderiales; family Burkholderiaceae; genus Burkholderia; species Burkholderia sp. Bp8984. The sequence goes on along the minus strand of NZ_QTQN01000036.1, from coordinate 39,050 downwards.
CCGTCGTGTCGACGTTGGGGCCGAGGTGGAATCGGTCGGCGCTGCATCAGCAGCCCATGTGTGCGCATGACGCGATAGATTCGCTTGGCATTAAACGGCGCCAGTCCGACCGCAACGCGCTCGTTGCGCAAGATGCCCCAAACCCGGCGATAGCCATAGCTGGGCAAATCGCCAATGACCCGGCGGATCTCCTCGACCGCGGCCGCGTCGTCACTCTGCCTCGATTGACGGCCATCGCGCCACGTCGCCGGACGCGACAGTCGTGCCGATACGTTCGAGCGCGACACGCCGAGAACTTCACAAACCAGTTTCACCGGTCGTCCTCCGGCAGCGAGGGCGAGTGCGCTATCCATTTTTTTGCCCGGCCGTACTCGACTGCTTCGCGAAGAATCTCGTTCTCCATGGTCTTCTTGCCGAGCATCCGTTGCAGCTCACGAATCTGCTTGAGTGCATCGGCCAGTTCCGAGGCCGGGACTACTTCCTCGCCGGCCTTGACCGCTGACAGGCTCCCACCCTGGTACAGCTTGCGCCAGTGGAACAGTTGGTTCGGATTCACGCCGTGCTGGCGCGCGACCATCGAAACCGATTTCCCCGGCTCGAAACTCTCGCGAACCATCGCCAGCTTCTGCTCCGCCGTCCAGCGCCGCCGACGCTCCGGGCCCGTCAACACTTCCATCACTTCCTGCCTAGTGTTAGTCAAAAACACAGTCCTATGCCTACCCGTTATTGTAAGTGGGTGACTGTGTCCGGCGTTTCAGGGGGCTGCTCCAGCTCCGCTCGCTTACAAGTTCCGGTGGAGATGCTAGATTGCGCCGAATTCGCGTTCAAGGCCTCAGCTCAATATGAATAGTCGAATACCCTCAGGGCGAACGCGACCGTTAGGTCTGTAAAGAGAGACCATGCTGAATATGAATTTCTGGATCACGAACCTGTTGATGCCGGGCGACCCGGCGAGCATGCCCATCGCCACACCGCAGGGCAGCTGGCGGTTCGTCAAGATGGCCGAATTCGCGTGGAACAGCGCAGCTATTCGCGGCGCGACCGACGATGCCATCCGTTGCAGAAACCTACTACCTGCGGGACACCGTTGGTGCAAATGTGATGTGGCTGGCTTCGACGCCGAAGTGACGCCAATCCTACGCGCGGCAAAGTATGCCACGGGCATGAGTATCACAAGCCAACGCGCAACAAAGAACGGGGCACCCGCCATCGTCTAGCAGTCGGAGCGTTGACTGCGTCCGCGCGGGCTCGACCAGCCTTCTTCGGTTGTCAGCACGCTTGACGAGTTTGCGGGTCTGCCAGAGGCATACGTCCGCGCATGGCCGGCCGCGGGTCAGGCTGAAAAGGCGCTGCTCGTACACCACTGGCTCGATTCGCCGAACTGCTAGTCAATAGAAGACCTGTATCTGAGTACAACGACCCAGCTACAGGTCATCCTCGTCCCCGAGGCGACAAGGCAACCCTGCCGGACGCTCTCGCCAATTCTCTCCGCACCGCGGAGAGAATTCAGCCATCGGTCCGCCGAGGCCCTCGCCTTTCACCACGTCAAATGTAGGCACCCGCAATGAAGCTACTGTATCGACCGAGACGAAGCCGCCTCACCAGTCACCCCACCCCCAATCGAAGAATCTCCAGGGCCGCGTCTGCCGCAATACCCAATGAACCTGCCGACGGCACGTCGTCGCCAGCATCAGAAATACCAGGGCGCCGAAACGGTGACTGCACCGCTTTTCGCTCGCTCAATGCCCCTCGGACAAGGTGCCTCGCAAGCGGAGGCTTCGCTCATATCCCGAAATGAAGGGTAACATAGCCCTTACTATGTTGCCCTTCAGTCCTTGCGGCTCGGTGCCGCACTCTAGCATCTAAAGCAGAAAATCAACTTGCGGACAATCAACGTTCCGACTCACTACTGCCGCCTGTAATTCTACGCGAGCCGCGGCGACAAATCCCCCGGAGGTCAATGTGAATCCATCAGGGGAATACGTATTTGAACGCTCCGGCGCCGCGACGTTCACGATAGTGCAGCATGAACAGCAGGTCGATCGGCACGCGTGAGTTCCAATTGAACTTCTCGAAGGCGTCGGCATTGAATTTCGCCTTGGCGTCAAACATGGACCACCGATGCAATTCTCGTTGTGTGCAGCGTTCCCAAGACTGTCGCGCAAGTTCATGGCCGTCTGGCACAACGACCGCCCAGCCGGGTACTGTAGCCACCTCCAGCGACTCACCAGCAATTTGTGCAACCGGTAATAACAGATCGCTCCCCCGTAGCGGATTAACGATGACCTTGAGGTTGGAGCCAATATCCTGGACCTCAAGCCCCATCCAGATCCTCAGGAATTCAGCGTAGAGAATCCGCGGCACCAGTTCAGCCGACGGAGCCAGACCACCCAGGGTCGGCATACGGAGCTTCCAGCGCCTGACCGGTCGATCGGCGTCGCGCTCGGAGAACGTAGCGGGGAGCACCGCCCAACCTGACGTCGGGTGAACCGCCCCGGATTGAAACCCGCGGCTACGGGGAAACGCGGCATTCGTTTCCCGCATCTTACGGAGCGTTTGCTCAACCGCATCGACATTCTGCTCAATTGCTCGCCTCCAAGCGATAAAGGCGAGGCACACGGCACAGGCCTGCTCGCGGTCGAGACAATAGACGTCTGCACGCTTTGCCGACGTTAGAATCGACAGGCAGCGTCGATGCGGGCGAACGAACTTTCGGAAGATTTGCCGCCGCACCGAGCGATAGCGCCGTATAGTCAGCCGCTCTACGTCAAGATCATCGACCGGACTGCGTCTGCTCCCCGTCCACCGGAAAATATTCGCCGGCGTTGCGCCCCTGTTGGTCAACCAACATTCCGGCGGCAGGGCGAGCCCGCACACGGCGCCCCATTGCAGCGCGCCCAAATTCAGCGCCTCCCGAAAACCTCCGGCACCCAGCGCATCCCCTATCAGCTCATTGGCGACCCGCTCCCGATCGCAGACCGACCGCCACCACGCAGCAATCTCGTTGCAACAAATTTCCGCGGCTCGACGAAGATCTGGATCCGTGACACCTGCAATCCGATACGCTGGGTCGATAATCCGGGTGCCGCAGGCAGGGCACGTGACCGTCTGGGAGAGATCGCGCGGGCGCATCGTGCGCACCGTCGTTGCACACTCGAAACAGCCCGACGCTAGCGGAATGCGATGCCAAGGGCAGTGTGTCAAGCTACCGAGCGCAAACAACGTGCAATGGTAGCCGGCCCTCGCACAAGCCGGGCAGTGCCGAATAGTCCGAGTACCCAGTAACGACGCCGGAAAACCCAACGTGTCCAGAAACCCCATCTCAAGCACAGTACGATGCTCGCCCAGCAGCGCAGCATAGCGGTCAAGTGCAATACTTTGCGCCGAAATGAATTCGCCGCCGGCCTGGCCCGTTGCTGCCGAATGCGACACCAACTGTCGCAGTTCGTTCCATGTCAGGAAATTCGTCGCCATCACTCTCGCGAACACCGACCAGGCCGACTCGAATGGCGCAACACTGCCGGCCATCCAAGTCAGCCGCGCGCTCTGAAAATCGCGATCACTCGCGTTCAGGATCCGCCGCATATAACTCTAACCTCCCCAGCCAAGGTCCGAGGCATCGATGGCACTTTTGATATCCTTTACCTCGAGCCGGAACTGCTCATCGTCAAACCTGTGAAGCGACAAGAAGAGCCATTCGATGGTCATCGCAATCGCTTCCATGCTCAATCCACTCTCCGCGTCTGACGTCGCCGCAGACAATTCACTCCAGATCAGTTCCGCGTAGTGATGGAACCGAAATCCTTGTCGATACGCCAGTGGAAAGAAAAACTCCGTGAAACTCCAGCCGGACCCCACCGGCCATTCGCTCTTTGAGTCGAGATAAGTGAGTACCCCTGTCAGCATCTCAACACCTGTGCAACCATCAAACGATTTAGGGCGACGAAAGAACCGCGCAATCAAGTGCTGCTTGTTCTGTTCCTGAAGGCTAGTGATAAGGTGCTCGACGTCGGGTTGCCCAAATGAGATGACCGTCATCGTGGTGCCACGAAGATCGAGCAGGTTGCCGAGTTCCAGCAGACTGCCCATATCGTGCTGATTGAACAGGTTGACTTCATCCAATATCAAGACAAAATGATTGCCGCCCTTGGCAGCAAGGCTCGTTTCGATGTCCGACACGACGTTGCGCAGTAACACGGTCGCATCCGTTCGGGCCGCACATACGTGCCCTACGCTCTCGAGTATCACGCGATAGGCATGTCCGCTGACCGGACGCAACGTCTCCCGCGCTGCCGCCACGATCACGTGCGTTCTGGGAAACTCCTCGAGTAAATAATGGCGCACTGCCCGCGCACAGGTCGTCTTGCCGTATCGGGTCCTTCCAATAAAGACCAGACCGGTACGACGGGCGAAGACGCGCTCCCGAATAGCTCGATACGCGTGCTCGATCACGAACGTGGGAATTGTGTAACGTCGCGTCATAAGAGGATGACGTTCGATCAGATTGGGACGATGCTCAGGCAACCAGCCACCGACGGGAAGATCCGGTCGCGCGGCATCAGCGTCGAGCCTGATTCGCTCAGGCAGGTTAGTAGCCTGCTGATCATGTGCGGTGCTCACGTGCACCTCCTACGTGTTGTTGAGCCGCTTCTTTGAGGTAAAAAAATCATCCGGAAGCGGCGACATCACAGTCCGGTTTGGAAATTCCACAATCGGCTCAACACGCAGCGTCGGCTGCCGCTTCGCGTGATCGTCCTGCACACGCGGCTTGACGCCCGCATCAAGGGCTACCCGCGCCGCTGCCGTCGCTTCTTTCGGTGCCACCACTTGCCGCTTGCTCTTCGGTTTGACTTTGCTCGCGAGCCAGTCGAGATAAGCTAGCACCGGATCCTCGGTTTGGTTCAATTGCAAGATACGCTTGGATATCAGACTGAATATCGCTTTGCGTGTGGTGAGGTTGTGCTTCGTCACCCCCCACTTTCTATGAGCGACAAGCACACCGTACTCCTGTCCATTGACGAGAAATGCATGAACTTGCCTCATATCCTCGTCGTCGATATAGATCACAATTTTCTTTCCGAGCAGCCACGCGGAATCAGCAAGAAGTGGATTGGTATATCGCACATGCTCGAGCTGAATGTATGGCCTGCGTCCCGAACTGATCGAGCCTCGAACCGTCACCAGTTCTGCCCGACGCGCAAGGCGAGGCATGCCTACTACGTTCGGCGGCAGTGTTCTAACCATGCATCTGGGTGACTCCCCGCACAGGAACTGACGCATCGCTTCAAGGGGCGAGTTGTAGTAATTCCGCTCGCCGGCCAACGCGTTGTGCTCGGCAAAATGGATATCAATCAACTGCTCAGCCTCATCTGCACGAATCTTGAATCGAGCCGCTGCGGCCTCCGCATCGGGCGCGCGTCCATGCCCACGATCGGTTCCGCTCGTCGAAGGAAGGCGCTGGAATACATTCCGAGCAATTTTCCCGAACGTTCTTTCCACATTCGGGCGATGTTCGAAATGACCGGGTGGTCCCCAGTTGATGATGAAGCCAATGCTCTTACGAACGGTGTCGTGAATCTGACTCGCGAGATTGGCGAGCGCGCCATCAAGCATCGTGATGCTCCAGACCGCGTGAGCTGCCTCGGGTATCACACCACTCGGCAACCCGCTACCCGTTGGATATGCAAGCGCCGGTGCCATCAGAGTCTTAGGCTGCCATACTTCGACGATCGCCTTACGAATCAGCGCTGCCACATCTGTAGCGCGGACCTCGCTGGCATACACGACGCTGTAGGCCAACACTGCGGTTGTCATGCGGTCTACCGCGGCAAGCAGCCACAATCGCTGAAGCGTGACCTCCGTTGTTGTGCCCTCCGGGGTTTCGAACGCGATCGAAAAAAACGCGTCGATCTTGTAAGCATCGATTTCGACGGCATCGTACGGTTCCGAGCAGGGAATGAGCGGCAATACGCCCTTCCCCGTCGCCGCATGAGCCTTCGCCTCATCTCCCCCTTCGTAGGCGACCGCACGGCTAAACGTTTGGCGGAACAACGACCGCATGTATGGCTCGATTGTCTTCCGTCCCTGATGCTTTGTTCGAAATGGCCACTCGGCGTCCGTCACGTTCTCGCGCCGGAGTGTCTCATGGAAAATGCGCACGAGGTGCGCCCCAGTCGGCCGATAGTGATCCGGCTCATTGCGCTTATCTTTTTTGAGTCGTTTGACAAGCTTGTCTTCGAGATCAGGCAACCGCGTCAATATGGCAGTAAGGGCGCACGACATGCCGCCTTGCTGCTCCTGCCGCTTCTCGCACTCCTCGCTACGTCGAACATTGGGTCTGATATGCACGTACGGCAAAAGGGCGCGATACCCCTGAATACGACCATCGTCGGCAAGCTCCAGACATCGCCTGAAAAGATTGCGCACCATCGCCCCGTCCTGGCCAGTCACTGTCCGAATTTCGCGATAAGTCTTCCCTTCGGCAAACATCTTGATCGCCTTGACCCGGCTCGACAGCATTTGCGCACGCGCCCCCGTTTCATCATCAAGCATTGCCGCAAGCTCAAAGTCGACCGATGGCCACGTATCGAGCGATTGGGCAGTCGCTAATACTTCTGCTCGCGACCAGCGAGCACGTGTTGTGGCTATCATGGTTCGCCCTCCCATCGCCATGAAGTGTCGAGCGTATATCCCGTCCGAGAGAGATCCAGGCGCAACCCAGCGACAATCGCCAAACGCGCAATCAGGCCCTTCACGATCGTCGCGTCGACGTCGGGCATAGCCTCAATAATTTGCCGCACCGTGCCGGTCTCGATCTTCCGGACAATGTTCGATACAAGTGCCACCTCAGATGCGAGCCCTTGGTCCCTCAGCCCTGCAGCAAAACAAATGACCTTAGCCCAGCGCATCGCAACAGTGGCTTTCGAACGAAGATCGGATTCTCGGATCAGCCTTACTTCGTTGGCCACATCGGAGCAGTTTGTCGGTGGCCCCCCTTGGTCAACGGCCTCGTTGTCATGCACAATCCGATGCCCCCCAATCCGGTTATCGCGCGTGGTCACGAGCGCGTGAACGCCCCCCCATCTGGCAGACGGATCAGGCTCATCGGTGTCATCACACAATTCGAAGGACACAATGCCTGGATCTGTCTCTAAATAAACGATCCAGTGTAGGAAGCGGTAGTCCGAGGGAACAATCCAGTCGCGGCTTGTCTTAACGCTATAGACAAGGTAGAGCTGCCGATTTCGGCGACCACGATACCGGTAAGCGCGCATGATGTTTACGCGCTGCTGCGACGAGAGTGTTGAGCGGGGCGCCACGACGCCTCCAGTGGCCGGCGAAATACATCCGGCGGGCAAGATTGAATAAACTTTAGTTCAAACGGCAACTTTGCGTATTGTTTAGTTCGAAAATCCTGGAAGAAAATGTCTCCCACTACAGTGGCCAGGCACCTCCGATCGACCGCCAGACATGGGCAGCCCCAGACATTCGGTGGGTGAAATTTAGTTCCAGAGACTGCTTGCGTCCGCAGCCCGGCACGCCCCCGCCGCCCGTATCTTTTTCCATGCCCGGCGAGCGCCGATAACGCGTACGGCAACGACCGACGACACCGCACCGATGCAACGAGGCTCCCCGCATGACGACGCCATTCAAGCCGGGCGACCACGTCCGCTGGAATTCCGAAGCCGGTTACGTGACCGGCACGACCATCGCGATCCACACGCAGGATTTCGACTACAAGGCTCATCGCGAACACGCATCGCCCGACGATCCGCAATACGAGATCAGGAGCGACCGCACCGACCACATCGCCGCGCACCGCGGGCACGTGCTCGAACGCGTTGCCGGCAAGGACGATTCGTGGCGCTCCCGTTCTACACGATCGGCCATTCGAACCGCACGCTCGACGCGTTCATCGAGATGCTCGACGCGTCCGACATCGCGCTGCTCGCCGATATCCGGAAGATGACGCGTTCGCGCACGAATCCGCAGTTCAACGAAGCAACGCTTCCCGGCGAGCTGGCCGCGGCCGCCATCGCCTACGAGCACATCGCCGCACTCGGCGGCCTGCGAGGCAAGTCGCTCGGCGTGCCCGACGACGTCAACGACTTCTGGACGAACCGCAGTTTCCATCGCTACGCCGATTACGCGCTGTCGCCCGAGTTTCGAGCGGGCCTCGACAGCTGATCGCGCAAGGGCACCGGCAGCTTTGCACGATCATGCGTTCGGAAGCCATGTCGTGGCGCTGTCATCGGCGCATCGTGTCCGACTACCTGATCGCGCGCGGCGAAACGGTGCTGCACATCATGGGCAAGAACCGCGTGGAGCCCACGCGTCTTACTGCCGGCGCGGTGATCCGGGACGACGGTACGATCGTCTATCCGGACGTCGAAGGCGATGCGCCAGCGGAAACGCCGACACGCAGCCGAACGCGTGACGCGACACCGGTCGGGTGCGTAACGGCGCGGGCGAAACGCGAAACGGCGCGAAAGCATCACGCCCGACGCAACGCCCACGTCGATCAGCCGCGCCCCCTGCAACGCTGCGCGCCGGCCCGCTTTGCGCCGCCGCGATCCTGCATTACCATCGGGCGTCCGCCGCGCGTACCCGCGCGCCCCGCCACTTCTCCGCTTCCGCACCAATGCTCGCCCTCATCATCGTCGCCGGCCTGTGGGCCGGCCTGCAAAACGCCCTCGCGGGCGGCGGCTCGTTCGTCACGCTGCCCGCGCTGATCGTGTCGGGAATGTCGCCGCTCGCGGCGAACATCACGTCGACGGTCGCGCTGTTTCCCGGCCAGGTCACGACAGGCTGGGCCAGCCGGAACATGGTGCGCGGCGCGGGCAAGCTGTCGTTTCGCGCGCTGTTCGCGATCAGCGTGGTCGGCGGCGCGCTCGGCGGCCTGCTGCTGCTGAAAACCCCGTCGTCGATCTTCTCGCACCTCGTGCCGTGGCTCGTGCTGTTCGCGACGGTCGTGTTCGCATGGGGCAGCTTCTTCCGCAAGACCGGCGCCGGCACGCAGCATGTCGGCCCCGTCACGGCCGCGATCTCGCAGTTCCTGATCGCGATCTACGGCGGCTACTTCGGCGGCGGCATCGGCTTCCTGATGATGGCCGCGCTGACGATGGCCGGCCTGTCGCCGCGTCACGCGATGTCGACCAAGAACGCACTCGCGGGCGTGATGAACGCGTCGGCGGTCGTGCTGTTCCTGACCTCGCCGCACCTCCACTGGCAGGCGGCGATCGCGCTCGGCGGCGGCGCGATCGTCGGCGGCCTGCTCGGCGCGTGGGCGCTGCACCGCGTGAACGAACGCGTGCTGCGGATCGCGATCGTCTGCATCGGCGCCGCGCTGACCGTGGGGCTGTTCGTCAAGCCGATCTGACGCGCGCGCCCCGATCGCGCCGACGGCACGCATGCCGTCGGTCGCGACGAACTCGCCATCGATCGGCAGGCGCCCCGTGCGCCGAGCGATGGCGGGCAATGCGCCCGCCTCGATGTCGCGGCGGATTCGCGGGCGCGGCGGGCGGCCTGCGCGCCCCGCTCGTCAATGCTTGCAGGCGCGCGCGTTCAACCGAACGGCCGCACGCCGATCAGCGGGCCGTGCAGGAACCAAGCGAAGACGGCCCATACGACGAGCCCGGCGACGATCGTCACGGCATCGCCCGACAGGCTGCCGGCCGGATAGCGGACGCCGTTGCGGCGATCGCGCGCGCGCCACACGACGAAATCGACCAGCGACCACACGAAGAATGCGCCGAACAGCACGACCGCGTGCAGCGTGCCGTTCGCGAGCAGGTGCGCGATCGCCCATACCATCACGCCGGCCACCATCGGATGGCCGACGAGCGTCTTGATGCGGTTGCGCGGCACGTAGGACGCGGCAATCAGCACGAACGCGATCGCGGTCAGCATGCCGGTGAGATGGCGAACGCCGACGGGCGACACCCACAGCAGCGTCCCGCCCTGGCGCGCGATCCCGTAACCCCAGATGATCAGCACGAAGCCGACGATCGACGCGATCGCATAGGGGCCCTTCCAGCGTTTCTCGCCGATCCGCTCGATGGTCGCGGATCGCCAGCCGTCCGCGACGATCCGAATCGAATGCACACCGAGGAAGATCGCTAAACCGAGAATCAGGACGAGCATCGGTTGTCTCCGTCTGGAACGATGAGTGGGGAATCATTCGCGCGGCTTTCGATGCGCCGTTCGCGAGGCCGGCGACACGGCCGGCGCGGGTCGCGCCAGACGCGGACGCGATCCGCGCCGATCATAAACGCCGTAGCCGCCGTTGTGAAGCATGACGCACGCACGGTTCGGCAAGGTTGATGCTTTCGTACATCCCGTGCGGTTGGCAGGAATCTGGCGCATCTCCCCACGCTTCGCGAGTCGCAAACTCAGGACAACGTAAATCGTCGCGCAGCGACGATGGGCGGCCGGCGCTACGGTTACTTGCGCTTCGCCACGGATTTCGTGGCCCGTTTCGAAACAGGTTTCGGCGCCGCTTTCGCGGAAGGTTTCGCGGACGCTTTCGCAGCCGGCTTCACACTCCGTTTCTCAGCCGGCGTTGACGCCGCTGCCGTCTTCGGCTCCGCAGGCGGCTTCGGCGCCGCCTTCCCCTTCGCCTTGCGCTTCGGCGCCCCCGCCAGCAACGCCGCCCGATACGCGCCGCGGCACCAGTCGAACAGCGCGCCCGCATCCTCCAGCACGTCGGCCGGCGTTTCGTAATAACCCTCGAGCGCAACGGTGCGCGTAGGGCGCTCATACGAGAACGGCCCCATCCCTGCCGCCACGAACGCGGGACGGTTCACGTCGTCGACGCGCAGGAACAGCGACCCGCGCGACATGAAGCCGAACATCACGCCGTCGAGCCGCATCGCGGCGCCGCTGAAGAACCGCGCGACCTCTACCTTGCCGAGCGGCGCGAGCCGGTACGCGATCTCCTCGCCGTGCGCCTTCTCCGATTGCCAGCTCATGCGGGCTCCGTGCAGCGCCGTGTCCACACGTCGAGTTCCGCGTCGTCGAAGCCGACGGCCGCCGCGCTCTCGCGGATCTGCCGCCACGTCGCGCGATCGACCGGAATGCCGTCCACGCCGCGTGCGGCGCGGCTCGCCTCCTCCGGCTCGCCGGGCATCCGCACCGGCGCATCGCCCGCCTGCGGCGACGCCTTCGCCCATTCGACGAACGCATCGGCTTCGCGCTGCGCATCGGCCGCATCGAACGCGTCAGGATCGATCAGCACCGACAGCATCCCGTTGACGATCGCGCTCGTCTTCTGCAGCGTGTCGCCGTAGGTCGTATGCCCGCCGACCAGCGCGCCGCCGAAGATCTCGCACATCGCGGCCAGCGCATACCCCTTGTGCAGCCCGAACGGCAGCAGCGCGCCGAACGGCTGCTCGTGCATGACGGCCGGATCGTCGGTCGGCTGGCCGCGATGATCGATCAGCGACCCGGCCGGCACGCGCTTGCCCTGGTTGTACGCGACCCGCGTCTTGCCGTAAGCGATCGCGCTCGTCGCGAAATCGAGCAGCAGCGGCGGCCGCCCCGCGCGCGGATACGCGGCGCAGAACGGATTCGTGCCGAAGCGCGCATCGGTGCCGTGCAGCGGCGCGACGAGCAAGTCGCCCGGCACGTTGACGAAATGGAACGACACGAGCCCCGAGCGCGCGCACTGCTCGGCCCAGTGCCCGATGCGGCCGAGGTGATGGACGTCGCGCAGCCCGATCGCGCAGATGCCCATGCGTCGCGCGCGCTCGATGCCTTCGACCATCGCCTCGAATGCGATCACCTGGCCGAAGCCGCGTCCGCCGTCGATGGTGAGCACCGCGCCGCCGTCGCGGACGATCGACGCGTGCCCGTTCAACTGCAACTGCCCTTCCCGCCACGACGCGACGTAGTTCGGGATCATCCCGATCCCGTGCGAATCGTGCCCGGCCAGATTCGCGCCGACCAGGTGATCGGCGACGAGCCGCGCCTCGCGCTCGCTGCTGCCGACCCGCTCCCAGAGTGCCGCGACGAACGCGTGCAGCGGTTCGGCGCGCATGCGCAGCGGGTCGGTATCGGGGGTCGGCAGCGCGGTCATCGGCAAGGCTCCGTCAGGTCGGGTTGGATCCGGTCGGGTCGGGACAGACGGCGCGAACGCTCAGCGCGCGGACGCGATCACGTCCGCCACCGCCGCGGTCAGCTTCTTCGCGTACGGCACGTGCAGGAACTCGTTCGGGCCGTGCGCATTCGACTTCGGCCCGAGCACGCCGCACACCATGAACTGCGCGGACGGGAAGCCGGCCTGCAGCACGTTCATCAGCGGGATCGTGCCGCCGAGGCCCATGTACGCGCAGTCCGCGCCGAAGTGGCGGCGCGACGCGGCGTCGAGCGACGACGCGAGCCACGGCGCGAGATCCGGCGCGCTCCAGCCGGTCGCGGCGCCCGCATCCGGCTTGAACGTGACCTTCGCGTTGTACGGCGGATCGAGTTCGAGCAGTTCCTTCAGTTGCTGCACGGCCTGAGCGGCATCGACCAGCGGCGGCAGGCGCAGCGACAGCTTGAACGCGGTGCGCGGACGCAGCACGTTGCCCGCGTCGGCGAGCGCCGGCAGGCCGGCCGCGCCCGTCACCGACAGCGACGGACGCCACGTCGAGTTCAACAGCGCCTCGCGCGGATCGGTGGTGGTCGGCAGCACCGGCTTGCCGTCCGCGCCGCATGCCCACGGCAGCCCCTTCCACACGGCGTCGCCGAGGATCGCGGCGGCCGCGTCGGCCTCGCGCACGCGGCTGTCGGGAATCTCGCAATGGAACACGCCCGGCAGCAGGTTGCCGTTCTTCGCGTCTTCCAGGCGCTCGAACAGCTGGCGCATCACGCGGAAGCTCGACGGCGCGATGCCGCCGAACACGCCCGAGTGAACACCCTCCTCGAGCACCTCGACCTGCAGGTCGCCGGACACCAGCCCGCGCAGCGACGTCGTGAGCCACATCTGGTCGTAGTTGCCGGCGCCCGAATCGAGGCACACGACGAGCGACACCTGGCCGAGCCGGTCGCGCAGCGCATCGACGTACGGCAGCAGGTCGTAGCTGCCCGACTCCTCGCAGGTCTCGATCAGGCCGACGCAGCGCGGGCGTTCGACGCCCTGCTCGTCGAGCGCGCCGAGCGCGGCGAGGCTCGCGTAGATCGCGTAGCCGTCGTCCGCGCCGCCGCGGCCGTACAGCTTGCCGTTCTCGAACTTCGGCGTCCACGGGCCGAGGTCCGCGCGCCAGCCGTCGAATTCGGGCTGCTTGTCGAGGTGGCCGTACAGCAGGATCGTGTCGGTGCTGCCCGAGCGGGTTGCGGGGGTTTCGAAGAAGATCACCGGCGTGCGGCCGGGCAAGCGCACGATCTCGAGCTTCAGGCCTTTCACCGGCTGGCGTTCGGCCCACTGCGCGGCATCGGTGACGACCCGTTCGAGATAGCCGCGCTTCGCCCAGTCGGGGTCGAAGGCGGGGCTCTTCGCGGGAATCGCGATGTAGTCGGTCAGTGCGTGGAGGATTTCATCGTTCCACTTGCGCTCGACGAAGGTAACGAGCTTGTCATGGTCGAGGACGGGGGTAGTGTCGACGGAGGTCATGGTGGGGTGCCTGGATAGGGCTGACGAAAAACCGGATGATACGCCGATGCCCCCGCCCCGGGGCGCTTTCCGTGCCGTATTCGGGGCCCGTTCGGGCCCGTTTCCCGCAGCGCGTCGCGCACCCGCTCAAACGGCCTGCGGGAATGCGTCGCACAACCCCGCCGCGCACGCGATCGCGTCGTCCCACAGCCGCCGGGTCAGCACCCCGGCATCCTCTTCCCGCGCGAGTGCCGCGGCCTCGCCCGACCACAGCAGCGAGAAATCGTCGCGCCCCTGCCGCTCGAACGCGACGCGCAGCGGATCGACTGCCGCCGTCGCGAGCGGGAACGCGGGCGCAAGCGCGCTCATCGGCCCCTGCTCGCGCATGAAGCGCGTCAGCAGGCCGCGTCCGGGGCGGCCCGTGTAGAGGTTGGTCACGCGCGTGCCGTCGTCGCGTGCGGCCCGCAGCGCCGCGCGGTGCTGCGTCGAGCGGCCGGCTTGCGGCGTCAGCAGGTAGCCGGTGCCGATCTGCACCGCGCGTGCGCCGAGCGCGAACGCGGCCGCGATGCCGCGGCCATCGGCGATCGCGCCGGCGGCGATCACCGGCGCGCGCACCGCGTCGACGAGCTGCGGCAGCAGCGCGAACAGGCCCGGCTGCGCGTGGATGTCGTCGGTCAGGAACATCCCGCGATGCCCGCCCGCCTCGGCGCCCTGCGCGACGATCGCATCGACGCCGCGCGCATCGAGCCAGCGCGCTTCCTCGACGGTCGTCGCGGACGAGACGATCAACGCGCCCGTGCGCCGCACCCGTTCGAGCAGTGCTTCGTCCGGCAAACCGAAATGGAAGCTCACGACGGCCGGGCGCAGTTCCTCGACGACCGCGCACATCGCGTCGTCGAACGGCGCGCGACCGGGGCCGCCCTTCACGTCGGCCGCATCGAGCCCGGCTTCCGCGTAGTAGCCGGCCAGCGCCGCGCGCCAGCGCGCGTCGACCTCGGCATCGGGCGCGGGCGGCGCATGACAGAAGAAGTTGACGTTGAACGGCGCCGGCGTGCGTGCGTGGATCGCCGCGATTTCGTCGCGCAACTGCTGCGGGCCGAGTGCCGCGCATGCGAGCGAGCCGAGCCCGCCCGCCTCGCAGACCGCAATCGTCAGCGGGCTCAGGGAACCGACCATCGGAGCCTGGATCAGCGGCAGGCGGGAAGGCAGCATCGTCATCGGAATCACCGTTCGGTAGACGTAATCAATGGCGCGGGCGAGCGCATTTCGAGCGCTCGATAATAACCGACTAATTCAATCAGGGTTTGACGACTCACTCAGCCCGCAAATTGAATTAACCGGTTCGGCAAAAATCGATTATCCGTTCAACCTGACCCGCATCTCACCTTCACCCCGGAACCACCGTCCGGACGGCCCATACAGGCCATTCGCCCCGGTGCAGCCACCGTCATCCGCACCAAAGCGTTTCACCCTTTTCAATGATCGACATCAATATTCAAGATATTAAATTGTATCGCTTACCCTTATTCAAACCTAATTAAGATATAAGATGCTGTCGTTCAATAAAACGACGATCCATTCCGGAATCGTCGACCGGCGCCGGGCCGCGCCACCTCAACCGCATCACGACCATTCAAGGAGCCTCGCATGTCCGATGCCAGCTCGTCCTCCTCCCGTTCCGCCGCCGCGCCAGCCGCGACCGCCGCGCCGAAAATCGGCGTCATCCCCGCCACGCTGATGGTCGCGGGCAACATGATGGGCTCCGGCGTC
This sequence comes from Burkholderia sp. Bp8984, assembly GCF_003853755.1. Lineage (NCBI taxonomy): Bacteria > Pseudomonadati > Pseudomonadota > Betaproteobacteria > Burkholderiales > Burkholderiaceae > Burkholderia > Burkholderia sp. Bp8984. The sequence continues at coordinate 23,710 of NZ_QTQN01000036.1, read as the reverse complement.
TTCATGCTGCCCGCGAACCTCGCCGCCACCGGCGGCATCGCGATCTTCGGCTGGCTGATCACCGTCGTCGGCGCCGTGTCGCTCGCGCTGGTGTTCGCGAAGCTCGCGGCGATCGACCCGGCCGCCGGCGGCCCGTATGCGTATGCGCGCAAGGCCTTCGGCCCGTACATCGGCTACCAGACCAACCTGATCTACTGGCTCGCGAACGTGCTCGGCAACGTCGGCCTCGCGGTCGCCGGCCTCGGCTATCTCACGCACTTCTTCCCGGTCCTGCACGACCCGCTCGTGTTCGCGCTCGCGCAGATCTTCGTGATCTGGCTGTTCACCTACGCGAACATCCTCGGGCCGAACGTGGTCGGCCGCGTGCAGTCGGTCACGACGATCTTCGCGCTCGTGCCGATCCTCGGGATGGCCGTGTTCGGCTGGTTCTGGTTCAGCAAGGACGTGTACTTCGCCGGCTGGAACGTGTCGGGCGCGAGCAGCTTCGGCGCGATCGGCGCGACGCTGAACTTCACGCTGTGGGCGTTCATCGGCGTCGAGAGCGCGTCGGTGTCGGCCGGCGTCGTCGAGAACCCGTCGCGCAACGTGCCGATCGCGACCGTCGGCGGCGTCGTGCTCGCGGCCGTCTGCTACGTGCTCAGCTCGACCGTGATCATGGGAATGATCCCGAACAAGGCGCTGCTCGCGTCGAGCGCGCCGTTCGCGGATGCCGCGCGCCTCGCGCTCGGCGACACCGCCGCGAACGCGGTCGCGATCTGCGCGGCGCTCGGCTGCCTCGGCTCGCTCGCGGGCTGGACGCTGCTGGTCGGCCAGACCGCGAAGGCCGCGGCCGACGACGGCCTGTTCGCCGGCGTGTTCGCCCGCGTCAACTCGAAGAACGTGCCGTCGGCGGGCCTCGCGATCGTCGCGGTCATCATGTCGGTGCAGGTGCTCGCGACGATGTCGCCGAGCGCGAGCGAGCAGTTCGGCAAGATCGCGTCGATCGCCGTGATCATGACGCTGCTGCCGTACATCTACTCGTGCATCGCGATCAAGGTGCTCGGCTACGGCAAGATGCCGTCGCACCAGTTCACCTTCTACACGATCGTCGGCCTGATCGGCGCCGTCTACGCGCTGTGGGCGATGGTCGGCTCCGACGGCCAGCAGACGCGCTGGTCGCTGATCTTCGTGATCGCGACGATCGTGTTCTACGAGCTGTCGATCAACCGCCAGCGCGAAATCGAGGAAACCCATGTCCACCCGGGCGGCCGCTCGCCGCGCTGGGTGCGCTACCTCGCGCTCGGCGTGACCATCGTCGCGCTCGTCGCGGCCTTCTGGATCTCCGTCGGCCAACACGAGGCCGCCCGCCTTCACGCACGCTCGCCGGCCGCCGCAGCAGGCATCCCGGCAACTCAACAAACGGGGGAATGACCCATGACCGCTTCCTTGACCCAACCGGCGTTCCGCCGCCTCGGCATGAAGGCGCTGCTCGTGCAGCACGACATCGACGAACGCACGGCCACCGGACGCGCGGCCACCGCGCTCGTCGAAGAATTGCGCACGCGGCTCGTCGACGTCGTGATCGCGACCTCAGCCGAAGACGCACGCGCGGTGGTCGACGCCGATCCCGCGATCCAGTGCCTGCTGCTCAACTGGGAGCTCGGCAACGATCCCGGCCATGCGCCGGCGCAGGCCGTGCTCGACGCGATGCGTGCGCGCAATGCGACGGTGCCGGTGTTCCTGCTCGCGAGCCGCGCGAGCGCGGCGGCGATTCCCGTCGACGCGATGCGCAAGGCCGACGACTTCATCTGGATGCTGGAGGACACGACCGCATTCATCGGCGGGCGGATCGTCGCCGCGATCGAACGCTACCGCGAAACCGTGCTGCCGCCGATGTTCCGCGCGCTCGCGCAGTTCTCGCGCGTCTACGAATACTCGTGGCACACGCCGGGCCACACGGGCGGCACCGCGTTCCTGAAATCGCCGGTCGGCCGCGCGTACTTCGAATTCTTCGGCGAAGCGCTGTTCCGCTCGGACCTGTCGATCTCGGTCGGCGAACTCGGCTCGCTGCTCGACCACTCGGGCCCGATCGGCGAAAGCGAACGCTACGCGGCGCGCGTGTTCGGTGCGCACCGCACGTATCACGTGACGAACGGCTCGTCGATGTCGAACCGCGTGATCCTGATGGCGAGCGTCACGCGCAACCAGGTCGCGCTGTGCGATCGCAACTGCCACAAGTCGGCCGAGCATGCGATGACGATGTCGGGCGCGATTCCGACCTACCTGATTCCGTCGCGCAACCATTACGGGATCATCGGGCCGATCATGCCGGAACGGCTCACGGCCGCCGCCGTGCGTCTCGCGATCGACGCGAACCCGCTCGTGCGCGGCCGCGACGGCATCGACCCGACGCCCGTGCATGCGCTGATCACGAACTCGACGTACGACGGCCTCTGCTACAACGTCACGCGCATCGAGGAACTGCTCGGCCAGAGCGTCGACCGGTTGCATTTCGACGAGGCATGGTACGGCTACGCGCGCTTCAACCCGATCTACCGCGATCGCCACGCGATGCACGGCGATCCGTCGCAGCACGACGCGAGCAAGCCGACCGTGTTCGCGACACAGTCGACGCACAAGCTGCTCGCCGCGCTGTCGCAGGCGTCGTTCATCCATGTCCGCAACGGCCGCAACCCGATCGAGCACGCGCGCTTCAACGAGGCGTACATGATGCATGCATCGACGTCGCCGAACTACGCGATCATCGCGTCGAACGACGTGAGCGCCGCGATGATGGACGGCCCCGGCGGCGAGGCGCTGACCACCGACGCGATCCGCGAGGCCGTGTCGTTCCGCCGGATGCTCGCGCGGCTGCATGCGGAATGCGAGGAGAACGACGACTGGTTCTTCAACGGCTGGCAGCCGGACACCGTGGTCGATCGCAAGACGGGCCGGCGCGTGCGCTTCCATGAAGCGGACGAAACGCTGCTCGCCACCGATCCGTCATGCTGGGTGCTGCATCCGGGCGAAACATGGCACGGCTTCGGCGAGATCGAGGACGATTACTGCATGCTCGATCCGATCAAGGTGTCGATCGTCACGCCTGGCGTCGCGCCGCACGGCGGGCTGATGCCGGTCGGCATTCCGGCGTCGGTCGTCACCGCGTACCTGGACCGGCACGGGATCGTCGTCGAGAAGACGACCGACTTCACGATCCTGTTCCTGTTCTCGCTCGGCGTGACGAAGGGCAAGTGGGGCACGCTCGTCAACACGCTGCTCGACTTCAAGCGCGACTACGATGCGAACGCGCCGCTCGAGCAGGCGCTGCCGGAGCTCGTCGCGCGCTATCCGGACCGCTACGGCACGCTCGGCCTGCGCGACCTGTGCGACCTGATGTTCAGCGCGATGAGCGACCTGAAGACGACCGAGATGATGTCGCGCGGCTTCTCGACGCTGCCGCAACCCGACTTCAGCCCGGCCGAGGCGTACGAGCATCTCGTGCACAACGACATCGAGATGCTGGAACTCGCCGAGATGGCGGGCCGCACCGTCGCGACGGGCGTGGTGCCCTATCCGCCGGGCATTCCGCTGCTGATGCCCGGCGAAAACGCGGGGCCGGCCGACGGCCCGCTGCTCGGTTACCTGAAGGCGCTCGAGCAGTACGACCTGCGCTTCCCCGGCTTCACGCACGACACGCATGGCGTCGAAGTCGAGGACGGCGTGTACCGGATCGCGTGCATCAAGCAAACCGCGCGCGATACCCGCAATACCAACACGCGCTGAGCATGCGCGCCGCGACGCCGCGCCGGCAGGATGCGGCAGGCGTCGCGACGCGCGATGAACCGGCCGGTCATGCCGGCAACTGATTAACCCACGCGGCAAGCTGCGCTTCGCCTTCTTCGTCGAGCTTGCCCTTCAGTTCCCCGTACCACGGCGCGATCGCGTCGGCCGGCTGCGTGGCCTTCAGGATCTCGAGACTGTTCTCGAGGAACGACGAAAAGAACGGAATGCCGCGCATGTAGAGGAAGGTCGAATCGGTGATCCGCACGTGGCCGTACACGTCGCGCACCCACGCGAGATGCGGCAGCGCCTCGCGCAGGTGGCCGCCTTGCATCAGCGCCGAAATGAAGTTCACGCGCGCCGCGACGTCGGACTGCTCGTGCGTGTCGTGATTGACCTCGGCGGCCTTCTGCATCCACGCTTCGCCGCGCTCCACTTCGTCGCACATCACCGACGTCGTCGCGAGCTGCACCGCGTTGTGCGCGCTCGGCTCATGGTCGAACAGCGCGAGCCAGTACGGAAACGCTTCCCGGTAACGCTTCATCGCCGAGTATGAAAGCGCGCAGAGGCGCGCCGCATCGGCCAGCCGCTCCGCGTGCGGCGCGGCGGCCGCGATCGCGGCCTCGTGCCGGCCGGCCTGGAATGCCCTCAGCGCGGGCGCGAGTTCCGGCGCGATGTCGGGGCCGCCTTGTTCGTTCGTATCGTCGGATCCTTCCGTTGCTTCCGGCGCTCCGCCTGCGTCGTGCGCGGAACGCGCGGGCGCTGCCGCTTCGTCACGCGTTTTCTTTCCGAACAGCTTGCCCAGCAGGCCCATGATGATTGTCCTTGTCGTTGTCGTTGTCGTTGCGAGCGGGAATGGCGGCGCCGCATCTACGGTCGCCGCACGGCGATCGCCATCTTACGCGTGCTCGAAGTCGACAAGAAGCAAACGACGGACTCGTTCCGCCGCGGCGCGGAAAGACGCACCACTCACGCGTCCGTGGACCTCACACCGCGATCCATCCCGCGCCGGTACGCAGCCGGGCTCGTCGCCGCGACGCGCCGGAAATGCCGGCGCAACGACTCCTCGGAACCGAACCCCGCGCGTGCGGCAATCTGCGCGAGCGACAGCCCGGGATGTGCTTCGAGCATGTCCTTCGCGACGTTCACGCGCTCGCGGATCAGCCACGCGAGCGGCGACATCCCGGTTGCATCCGCGAACTGCCGCTGCAGCGTGCGCGTGCTCATCGCGGCCTGCGCGGCCAGCGACGCGAGCGTGTGCGGCTCGGCCGCGTGCGCGCGCATCCAGTCGATCAGCTTAGCGAGCCGGTCGCTGCCGCCCGGCGCGACCGGGCGCGGCACGAACTGCGCCTGGCCGCCGTCGCGATGCGGCGGCAGCACGAGGCGCTGCGCGACGCGGTTCGCGATCGCGCCGCCGTGATCGCGGCGCACGAGATGCAGCAGCATGTCGAGCCCCGCCGCCGAGCCGGCCGACGTGACGATCTGCCCTTCGTCGACGTACAGCGCGTCGGGATTCACGCGCAGCGCCGGATAGCGCGCCTGCAGGCGCTCGGCGTAGCGCCAGTGCGTGGTCACGGTGAGCCCGTCGAGCACGCCGGCCGCCGCGAGCACGAACACGCCCGAGCAGATCGAACAGAGCCGCGCGCCGCGGCGATGCGCAGCACGCAGCTTCTTCAGCAGCGGCTCCGGCGGCAGCTCGTCCGGATCGCGCCAGCCGGGAATCACGATGGTGTCCGCGCGATCGAGCATCGCGAGCCGGTACGGCGCGGCGACCGTGATGCCGCCCGCCGCGCGCACGGGCCCGGGCTCGCTCGCGCAGACCGCGAAGCGATACCAGTCGACGCCGAGTTCCGGGCGTTCGAGCGCGAACAGTTCGACCACGCAGCCGAACTCGAAGGTGCAGAGGCGCTCGTAGGCGAGCGCGACGACGAGATGATTGTGCATGGCGCGATGTTACCGGAACTTGTCGATCGCGCCACTGCCGCGACGGCCGCCGAACCGCGATACTGCCCTTCATTCCGGCGCATTCCGCGCCGTCCTTCAGGAGCGCCTTTCATGTCATACGTCACCGACGTCCCCGCCGCCGACAGCGCCACCGCCCTCGCGCACTTCGAAGCATCGCTGCGTTTCGAGACCGATTGCTGGGACGTACACGATGCGCTTGCGTCCGGCGCGCCGGATTTCGTGCTGCTCGACGTCCGGGGTCCGGAGCAGTTTGCCGCGGGCCACGTGCCCGGCGCGCGCAACCTGCCGCACCTCAAGATCGTCGCCGGCAAGCTCGCCGACCATCCGGCCGACACGCTGTTCGTCGTCTACTGCGCGGGCCCGCACTGCAACGGCGCCGCGCGCGCGGCGATCCGGCTCGCGCGCCTCGGCCGCCCGGTGAAGCTGATGATCGGCGGCGTCACGGGCTGGCTCGACGAAGGTTTCGCGTTGAGCAACGAAGTGCAGCCTGAGGGCGTCGCCATGCGCTGATCGTTATTGAAAACGCAACAATCAATTGCCGGCACACGAACGGAAAAAGCGCGACAATCAGCCTCATTGCAGTTCGGACGGAGCAGCAACATGGAACACACAGTCCTGATTCAGGTGGCCGGTTCGGTCGCAGCGATCGCGCTCTATTTTCTTCCGGCCATCGTCGCCGATCGGCGCAGCCGGCACGACAAGCTGACGATCGCGATGTTCAACGCGCTGTTCGCGTGGACGGGCATCGGCTGGCTGATGACGCTGTACTGGGCATGCCAGCCGAACCCGCAGACCGACGTCGCGCAAACCATCCTCGCGAAGCGCCGCGGCATCAGCATGCGGACCTTCTCGACCGGTCTCGTCGAACGCGTCCAACGCCGCGTCGCCGCCCAGCAACAATGGGCCGAGAAGCAAGGTTGCCGCTAGGCAGTCCCGCCTTTCCGCTTACCTCGCCGTGCCGAACTTCGGCATCCTGACATTGGTCGAGGCCCGGTAGTCCCACACCAGCCTGTCGCGCGGCGCGTCACCGCCCGCGCGCAACCACGCCCCGAACGCCCCCGCCGTGACCGCCCGCGCGATCCGCTCGCCCGGACAGCCGTGCGGCCCCGTGCCGAACCCGAAGTTCGGCCCCGGCGCGCGGCCCGGCAGCAGTCGGTGCGGCTCGCGATGCACGGCCGGATCGCGGTTCGCCGCCGCAAGCACGACCAGGATGGCCGCACCGGCATCGACGGTCACGCCGTCGATCGTCGTGCGCGACGCGACGAAGCGGCGCGTGTTCTGCACCGGCGCATCGAATCGGCCGACCTCGGCGACGAATGCGTCGAGGGCGGCCGTATCCGGCATCGCGCGTTCGCCGTCCGTGCCATCCCATGCGACCAGCACGTTGCCGAGCCACGCGGCCGTCGCCTCGCACGTCTGCGACAGCAACCCGACCAGATTCGCGACCAGCGCGCCGCTCGCGTGCCAGCCCGCGGCGCCGGCCGCCTGCTGAACCGCGGCGACGAGTGAACCGTCCTGCGCATGCGTGCGCGCGACGCGTTCCGTCATGCGGTCGAGCAGTTGCCGCGCGGCTTCGCTCGCGCGGGCCAGCGCGGCGTCGTCCGACAGCGGCGACAGCGCGGCGACGAAGTCGACGACCAGCGCGGCGACATCGTCGAGTTGCGCGCTGTCGAAGCCGAGCAGATCGGCGACCGCGCAAACGGGCACCGTCAGGCACCACACGTTCAATGCATCGGCGTCATACGGCGCGCGCAGCCGGCTGCCGGCGAGTTGGGCGGCCCGTTCGCGCAACGCGTTCGCATCGATCGGCGCGAACGCCGCGCGCAGCGCCTGCTTCGGCACGTCGTGCCGCAATGCGCCGTCGTTCATGCGCACCAGTTCGCCGAACAGCGCACCCGCCGTCGACCCGCGCAACGCGGGCGGTACCGGCGCATCGAGCGGCCTGACGCGGCACGCCGGGTGGCCGAGCACGGCCGTCACGCTCGCCGCCCGGCTCGCGACCCACAGGCCGAGCGAGGCGTCGAACGCAAGCGGCGGCCCGTCGACGAGCGTCGCGTAATACGGGTAGGGATCGCGGTGCGTGACCGCGGCAATCGGATGGGTCGGGTTCATGCGTGCAGTATCGGCGCGCCGGGCCGCCGCATGTTTCGGGTTGACGTGAAATGTCGTGGATGTCGTCGGCATGCCGGCACGGCGGGCCACGGCGATGCGGCAACCTGCGGCCGGCAAGCGGCGCGGTGCCGCGACGGGCGCGTCGTCAGGCTGCCGACCGGTAGCGGTGCCCCTGCATGCGCACGCGGACGCGCCCGGCGGAAATCGCGCGCGGTTCGGGCACTACCGTTTCGTGATGAAACATTTCCTGCCGGAAGTGGCCGCTGTCGTCGAACCACTGGCAGATCAGCCAGTCGGCATCGTCGAACACGACCGGCCCCGCGTAGGTGACGGTCATGCGCGGCCCGCCGGTTTTCAGCGTCACGACATCGCCGACGCGAACGCCACTGCGGTGATTTTCTCGGATTGTCATCGCTCTCTCGATTTTTTATATATTCATTTTCCGGCGGCCCGCTGGCAGGTCATTCGGATATGCGGGAGATTACCAATCCGATAAATAACCGGCAACTCCCGAATACGAAAAAAAACAGCGACCGGAAAATCGCAACAATATGCGGCACCGGTTCGCGTGGCGGGCGGCTGACGCCAGAACCGGCGTGGCTTGCGTGCCGGTTCCGGTCGCACCGCCGGAATACGGAGAATAATCGATGGTTTTCGCGCCGTCATCGAACTTCAAATCGGCAGCAGTTTCGATTGATTACCGTCAATCAGCTTTCGGTTGGAAACGTTCCCACGTTTCACCGGCCCTTATTGTTCGAACTGAACGGGCGAATTGTCCGGCGCCGAAAACCAGCGATTGAGGTCGCGGCCCGGCACCGCCGCCTGCGTGAACGTGAACGTGCCGTCGCGCACCATTTCCGTCGCGGCGCGCAGGAACGCGCCGAATGCGGCCCGCGCCAGCGCGCCGCCGACGCTGACGCGCTTCACGCCGAGCGCCGCGAGCGTCTCGAGGCTCAGCAACCCGCCCTGCAGCCCCATCACGACGTTGACCGGCGCGCCGACCGCGCGCGTGAGCGCCGCGATCTCGTCGGGATCGGTCACGCCCGGTGCGTACAGCACGTCGGCGCCCGCGTCGCGGTACGCGACCAGCCGCGCGATCGTGTCGGCGAGGTCGTGGCGGCCGTGCAGGTAGTTTTCGCAACGCGCGGTCAGCGTGAACGGAAACGGCAGCGCGCGCGCCGCGTCGACCGCCGCCGCGATGCGCTCGACCGCCGCGTCGTACGGATAGATCGGTGCGTCGGCGCGGCCGGTCGCATCCTCGATCGAGCCGCCCACCGCGCCGGCGCCGGCCGCCAGGCGGATCGTCTCGGCGACCGTGTCGGGCGCGTCGCCGAAGCCGTTCTCGAGATCGGCGCTGACCGGCAGGCCGCCCACCGCGACGATCTCTGCGATGTGGGCGAGCATTTCGTCACGGCCGATCGCGTTGTCGGGCCGCCCTCTCGAAAACGCGAAACCGGCGCTCGTGGTGGCGAGCGCTTCGAAGCCGGCCATCGCGAGCAGCCGGGCGGACCCGGCATCCCACGGGTTCGGGATGATGAAGGCGCCGGGGCGCGTGTGCAGCGCGCGGAAGGTTTCGGCCTGGCGGAACTGCACGTTGGAATCGGACATTGACGTCTCCTCGGAATGGAGACGCCAGCATACGCGCGCGCGGTACCGCGACGGTTCAGGTCGCGATGAAATATCGATGCGGATGTCAGGGGCCGGCGCGCGGCGCGGTGTGCGGCCGGAAGTCGGCCGGGCCGGCCTGGCTTTCGTTGAACCGGACGAGCGGCGCCGCGATCTGCTTGCGAACGTTCACGTCGCCGACGTCGGTCACGTCGTAGGTGAACGTCATCGGTTACGTCGGATCAAGGAGAAAACGTGAGCGGAAGACAGTGGAAGCCGCGCGTGCGGCTACACGACATACGCGCCCTTCGCATGCAGTTCCGCTTCCGTGCGCTCGAGCGCCGTGATCGCATCGCTGCCTTCGAGCGCCAGCAACTGCGCGACCAGCGCCTCGGCCATCGCATGCGCGGCGACCAGCGACGGAAAGAACGACGGGCTGTCGTGCGTGAAGATCAGCTGCGCGTCCGCATGCAGCGCGATCGGCGACACCGCGCTGTCGGTGATCGCGACGATCCTGCTGCCCTGCGCTTTCGCCGCCTGCACGACGCGCGTCGCTTCCGCCGAATACGGCGCGAAACTGATGATCACGGTCACGCTCTGCTTCGCGATCGTGCGCAACTCCATCTCGAGCGAGCCGGCGACACCGTTGAGCAACGACACGGTCGGCCGGAACAGCCGGTAGCCGTACACGAAACCGAACGCCACCGGATAGCACGACCGGAACCCCGCGACATGCACGTGCGACGCCTTGCGGATCAGCTTCGCGGCGTCCGCGAGCGCGTGCCCGTTCTGTGCGGCGGTGGCGGCAAGATTGTGCTGCTGTGCGGCGAGCAGGTCGTGCGCGAGCGACGCCTTCGCGTCGGGCCGCACGAGCGAACGCGCACGCTGCGTGAGCGGCTCGGGACGTGTGCGCACGCGCGCGACGCACAGATCGCGCAGCTCGTTCCAGCCGGGGAAACCGAATTGCTGCGCGAGCCGCACGAGCGATGCGGGTTGAACCTGCGCGCGCTGCGCGACCTTGCGCATCGACGAGGTGGCGACCTCGTCGGGATGATCGAGCAGAAATGCAGCGCCCGCCTGGAATTGCGGGCTCAGTTCGGAAAATTGCGCCCGGATCCGGGACGCGAGTTCATCGAAATTGGCAGCCATCTTGGTGAGAACGGGAACCGGTCGTCCATGGTATCACCGGCCCCGTGCACACCGGTGCACCGGTCAGCGCAGCACTTCCACGTGATCGGCGTCGACCTTCACCTTGCCCGACCACTTGCGCTCGAACTCGCCGGTCAGCTTCACTTCGTTCTTGTCGCTGACGGGCTGGCCGGCCGCCCACAGCTTGTGGTCGATCTCGACGCGGATCGTGCCCGTCGCATCGGCGAACTCGTAGTCCTCGCCGCCGGCATGCTTGACGATGTGCCCCTGCAACTGCACGTGCTGGTCGTCCTTGCCGTTCGCGAGCAGTTCCTTCACGGTCGTCGTGGTCAGCGCGGACGGCCCCGTGTATTGCGCGTAGACGGCGGCGGGCAGCACCGCAAGCGCGACCGCCAGGATTCTCGTCAGGTGTTTCATGATCTCGTTCCTCCATTTTTTCGAGTGCGTCGCGCTCCGTTGAACGCGACGCACTCAGATTACGGACCGTAAGATTAAGCAAAGCTGAAGACCGTGCGCCGCGGCATGCCGTCGCAACATTCCGGTGCGCGAACGCACGCAGGCGCCCGTGTTTAAGCTCGGCCTAAGACACCTGCGCTTATCATGGGAACCCCGGGCGCCCACGCCCGCCAACAGACACGAATCCATGCGCGTACTGCTCGTCGAGGACGATCCGCTGATCGGCAGCGGGCTCGAACAGGGCCTCAAACAGGAAGGCTTCGCGGTCGACTGGGTCAAGGACGGCGACGCCGCGACGCTCGCGCTGCGCTCGACCGGCTACGGCCTCCTACTGCTCGACCTCGGGCTGCCGAACCGCGACGGCCTGTCGGTGCTCGCGTCGCTGCGCCGCCGCGACGAAACCCTGCCGGCGATCATCATCACCGCGCGCGACGGCGTGCCGGACCGCATCGCCGGCCTCGACAGCGGTGCCGACGACTACCTCGTCAAGCCGTTCGTGCTCGAGGAACTACTCGCCCGCATTCGTGCGGTCAACCGCCGCCACGCAGGGCGCGCGCAGACGACGCTCGCGATCGGCCCGCTGCGGCTCGATCCGGTCAAGCACCTGGTCTGGCTCAACGACGAAGAAGTCACGCTGTCGCCGAAGGAGTTCGTGCTGCTGCACGAACTGATGCGCGACCCCGGCGCCGTGATCTCGCGCGAACAGTTCGAGGAACGGCTGTACAGCTGGGGCGAGGAAATCGAGAGCAACGCGGTGCAGGTACACATCCACAACCTGCGCAAGAAACTCGGCCACGACATGATCCGCACGGTGCGCGGCGTCGGCTACCGGATCGGTGACGCCGCATGATGCGTCTGCAACACGCGATCGCGCGCTGGCGCAGCGCATCGCTGCGGCGGCGCCTGTTGACGTGGCTGCTGCCGGCCGCGTGCGTGATCGGGCTGGTCGCAAGCGCGGGCACCTACTGGGGCGCGCTGCGCGAACTCGACGATCTCCTCGACGACCAGATGCGCAGCATGTCGAAGCAGATCGTCGTCGGCCCGAACGGCGAACTGTCGTTCCGCAACCATCGCGACGGCAAGCACGAATTCGAGGCAGGCGACCCCGACGCCGTGCTGCTGCAGGTCTGGCGCAACGGCACGCTGGTGTATTCGACCGATCGCAAGTCCGCGCTGCCGCCGCCCGCGCAGACAGGCATCGGCAGCGTCGACGTCGGCGGCCAGCCGTGGCGCACCTACGTGACCGAACGCGGCGGCACGACGATCCGGCTCGCGCAGGCGCGCCACGCGCGCTGGGAAGCGATCGCGGGCATCGCGGTGCACCTGCTGTGGCCGGTGTTCTCGATGCTGCCGGTGCTCGCGATCGGGCTGTGGTTCGGCATCGGCGCGGGGCTGCGGCCGCTGCGCACGATCGCGGCCGGCCTGAAGCGCAGGAATGCGAACAATCTCGAGCCGGTCGACGTCGCGTCGATGCCGAACGAAGTCCGCCCGCTCGCCGAAGCGATCAACGACCTGCTCGCGCGGCTCGACCGTTCGTTCACGCTGCAGCGGCACTTCATCGCCGATGCCGCGCACGAATTGCGCACGCCGATCATGGGGCTGTCGATCCAGTCGCAATTGCTGCGGCGCGCGTCGACGGCCGACGAACGCGAGCAGATCCTCGCGCAGATCCATGCGGGCACGACACGCCTCGGCCACCTCGCCGAACAATTGCTGACGCTCGCGCGCCTCGAACCCGACGCGCAGGCGTCCGCCGCGACCTCCGCACCCGTCGATCTCGCCGCGCTGTGCCGCTCGGTGGTCGCCGATCGCACGCGCGTCGCGGATGCGCACCGCATCGACCTCGGCGCGATCGTGTCGTCGCCGGTGATGGCCGCCGGCAACATCGACACGTTGCGCGTGCTGCTGAACAACCTCGTCGACAACGCGATCCGCTACGCGGGCGTCGGCGCGCGCGTCGACGTGTCCGCGCGTCTCGACGGCGCGACGCCCGTGCTCGAAGTCGCCGACGACGGCCCCGGCATTCCGGAAGCCGAGCGCACGGACGTGTGGGAGCGCTTCTATCGCGGCGAAGGCGCGCAGGCGGTCACGTCGTCGGGCAGCGGGCTTGGGCTGTCGATCGTCAAGCGGATCGCCGAACAGCATCGCGCAACCGTCGCGCTCGGCACGACGCAAGGCGGGCGCGGGCTGACCGTGACGGTGCGCTTTCCGGTGCCGGCCTGACACACGCCCGACGGGCGGCTTTTCCACAGATTGTGTTGGCAAGCTTGTGGACAACCGGCCGCTAACGGCAGCAAACCATTGATCCGAAAGGGTTTGGCGCTCGTGCGCAGCGAATGCGCCAACCCGCGTCGAGCAGGCGCTCGCCTCGACGCGACATCGCGTACCGATCCCTTCCCTCCGAGTCGTCGCCGCACTACTTGCAGGGGCGCCCAATGCCACATTTCAAATCGATGGACCCGAACTTCCCGATCCGGCAACAGTTCGGCGTCGACGCGCAACCCGTCGTGCTCCTCAACATCTTCACGGTGGATCCGACAGACGAGGCGGTTTGCACGATGTGCCGCGCCGCGCAATCGCCACGCGGACTTCTCCACAGAAAATGTTGGCAAGCTTGTGGATATCCTGCGCACCGCAACGCTAAGCCGTTGATCCGACGGACTTTGGCACGCGTGATGCAGACGCGGCGCGCGCCGGGCCGTCACACGCGCCGGTTCGCCGCACTTCGCATCACGATGCCACGTCGATGCCCCAATGATGTGCGATGCGATCGTCGCAGCACTTACCCACAGATTTTGTTGGCAAGCTTGTGGATATCCTGCGCACGCATCGGCTAACCCGTTGATCGGCCAATGATTCATGCGCCGCGTCACCGTTGCGGCAGCACGCGGTTCGCCCGCGCGCGCAGACGGACGATCCGGCGCAACAGCGGCACCCTGCCCGCCGCTTGACGCCCGCACCTGCCACGCGTCACGATCACACGAGCCGCACGCGCCACGCATCGCGAGACTTCACGCAGCGGCACCACGGTGCCGGCCGTTGCGCCCGCATCGGACAACGACACATCATTCCGAGGAAGACCATGGAACACTTCACCGCAGGGCAGTTGATCGTCTCGCTCGTGCTCGTCGCGATCGTCGTCTATCCGTATGTCCGCATCGTTCGGCGTACCGGGCATTCAGGCTGGTGGATCCTGACGATGTTCGTCCCGGTCCTGAACTTCATCATGTTGTGGGTGTTCGCGTTCGCGCGCTGGCCCTCGGTCGACGATCGGCATGGCTGAACATCGGGCGGGCTTGTCCACAGATTGTGTTGGCAAGCATGTGGATAGCCTGCGCATACCGCGATCAAGCGCTTGATCCGTAAGACTTTGTCCGCGCCGCTTCGAATCGGGCACGCGGCCACGCGATGTGCCGTTCACGCATCGTCACGCGACGCGACGGACCGCATGTCGCGCGCGCCACGCCGCTTGTCCACAGATTTTGTTGGCAAGCGTGTGGATAGCCTGCGCATACCACGCACAAGCGCTTGATCCGAAAGGTTTTGTCCGTGCCGCTTTGAACCGGGCAGGCAAGCCTCACGCACGCCGGCGCCGCGCCCGCTGCGCGATGAACGCGGCCGCACGCCGGCTTGTCCACAATTTTTGTTGGCAAGGATGTGGATATCCTGAGCATGCGTCATCTAAGTCGTTGATCGCACAACGTTTCGACATGCCGGTCACGACTGCGGCACGGCGTGCATTCATCGACACATCGCTTCATCGTTCCGTGCATTCATCGATGAACGCACGCCGCGCCGCCCGCTCACGCGAACGTCGCGACCGCGATACGCGCGGCGGCCGCGATCACGTCGTCCTTCGCCTTCGCATCGGCACGCGTCTGCGTGTAATACACGGCGAGCACGATCGGTGCGCGCGACGGCGGCCAGATCACGCCCGCGTCGTTCGTCGTCCCGTAGTCGCCGGTGCCGGTCTTGTCGGCCACCTGCCAGCCGGCCGGCACGCCCGCGCGAATCCGCTTGTCGCCGACCTTGTTGCCGCGCAGCCAGGCGACGAGCTGCGCACGCTGCGCGGGCGGCAGCGCGTCGCCGAGCGTGAGCACGCGCAGGCTCGCAGCCATCGCGGCCGGCGTCGTGGTGTCGCGCGGGTCGCCCGGCAACGCGGTGTTCAGTTCGGTCTCCCAGCGATCGAGCCGGAACGTGTCGTCGCCGATCGAACGTGCAAACGCGGTCACCGCCGCCGGCCCGCCGATCAGCTTCATCGCCAGGTTCGCGGCCGAGTTGTCGCTGTACTGGATCGCCGCCTCGCACAACTCGGCGACGGTCATCCCGGTGCCGACATGCTTGCCCGACACCGGCGAGTAGTTCACGAGATCGGACTGCGCAACGGCCACGCGCTGCTGCAGCAGCCCCGGGCGCTCGACGCTCTGCGCGAGCACCGCCGCACTCAGCATCGCCTTGAACGTGCTGCAGAACGGGAAGCGCTCGTCCGCGCGATGCTGCACGCGCCGGCCGCCCGCGGTGTCGATCGCGCACACGCCGAGACGGCCGCCCGCCGCGCGCTCGAGCGCGGCAAACGACGTCGCGGACGAAACATCCTGCCCGGCAGCCGGCGGCGACGCGCACGCGCTGACGGTCAGGACGAGCGGCGCCGTCGCGGCGGCCAGTAGCAGGGTTCGACGTTGCGATGAGTAGGTCATGGGTGTCTCTCGTGGTGGAATGGATGCAGAACGGCCGGCCGGCGAGACAGCACTATCGTGACTTTACGGTTGCCTGACAAGCAACGATAATTGAGCGCTGACAAAAGAAATTCTTATGACGAAGCTCCGCCCTCACCTTCCGCTCAATGCGTTGCGCGCGTTCGAATCGTCGGCGCGCCACCTGAACTTCACGCGCGCCGGCCTCGAGCTGAGCGTGACCCAGGCGGCCGTGAGCCAGCAGGTGCGCTCGCTCGAAGAGCGGCTCGGCTGTGCGCTGTTCACCCGGTTGCCGCGCGGCCTCGGGCTCACCGACGAAGGGCGCGCGCTGTTGCCGGTGCTCAGCGACGCATTCAGCCGGATCGAAACCGTGCTCAAGCAGTTCGACGACGGGCGCTTCCACGAAGTGCTGACGCTCGGCGCGGTCGGCACCTTTGCCATAGGCTGGCTAATGCCACGGCTGAAGCGCTTCGGCGACACGCACCCGTTCGTCGAGCTGCGGCTGCGGACCCACAACAACGTCGTCGACCTCGCGGCCGAGGGTCTCGATTTCGCGATCCGCTTCGGGGAAGGCAACTGGCCGGCGACGCGCAACGAGCGGCTGCTCGACGCCCCGCTCACCGCGCTGTGCGCGCCGGAGATCGCGCGGCGCCTCGCGCGGCCGGCCGATCTCGCGAACGAAACGCTGCTGCGCTCGTACCGCACCGACGAATGGCACGGCTGGTTCGACGCCGCGTCGCTCGAACCGTGGGCGGTGAACGGGCCCGTGTTCGATTCGTCTCGGCTGATGGTCGAGGCCGCGATGCAGGGCGCCGGCATCGCGCTCGCGCCAGCCTGCATGTTCGCGCGCGAACTGCAGCTCGGCCTGCTCGCGCGGCCGTTCGACATCGACGTGCGCGCGGGCGGCTACTGGCTCACGTCGCTGAAGTCGAAGCCGCTCTCGCCGGCGATGACGCTGTTTCGCGACTGGATCGTCGCGGAAGCGGCCGATACCGCGCCGCTCGAATGATGCGGCCCGGCTTGTCCACAGATTGTGTTGGCAAGGATGTGGATATCCTGGGTACCCGAGGTCTAACCCGTTGATCGCGCACGAATTATCGCGCCGACGCACGCAGCGGGCAGCCCGTGCGCAAAGGCTTCGACGCCGCGGCCGCCGCGCGCCGGATCGTCAACCATCAGGAAGCAATCACGTCAGACTTATCCACAGATTTTGTTGGCAAGCCTGTGGATATTCCACCAATGTGACGCGTAACATCCTGATACAAAAGGGGATTCAGTAGATCGGGCCAGACAGGTCAATGACGCGTCATCGTGTGCGGCCTCGCGGCGCCGCTTGCGCGGCCGGTCGGGGGCCGGCCGGTTCTCCACAGATTGTGTTGGCAAGCTTGTGGATATCCTGCGCACCGGCCGGCTAACTCATTGAGCGCACGGGGTTTTGTGCGCGCCGTGCAGGATTGGGCAGCGCCGGCGCGGGCCACGCGGCCGACGCCGGCTGCCGCTTCGTCAATGCCGGTCGAGCCCGCGGCGCAATTCGCTCGCCTTGTCGCGCAGCGCCTCGTACCCGGAGCGCGCATGTTCGGGCAGGTCGGGATCGCCGATCAGCGCGCCGAGCGTTTCGATCAGGCTGAACAGGATGCCCTTCGCCGCGCCAGCCGCGATGCTCTGCGACTCGATCGACTTGTGCAGGTGGTCGACCGCCGCTTCCAGGTTTTCGAGCTTCTTCTGCTCGCCGTCGTCGGGCCGGTTGTCGGTCGTCATCGTAGGTGCCTCCGCCATCGTTCAAGGGTCATGTCACGATTCTATGCCGCTGCGTGCGGACGTGGCACGACATCGCGCAACGTCCGTGCAGCCGCATGCGCTACAGCACCGCGACCACCTTCACCCGCCCCGGCTGCTCCGCCGACGCGATCACCTGGCCATCGACGCGCCGGAACGTCAGCGATACCGTTTCGTCGCCGACGCGCAGTTCGTCGATGCGCAGCCAGTCGACACCTTCGGGCAGCGCCGGGCGCTCGACCCGCACCTCGTGGCGCGCCGCGTCGACGCTCACGCCGAGACACGCCTGCAGCATCATGAACGGCGCACCGGCCGCCCACGCCTGCGGCAGGCACGCGACCGGATAGGCGGTCGGCGGCTCGCCGCGCCGGCGCGGGAACCCGCAGAACAGCTCCGGCAGCCGCATCTCGAAGCTGACCGCGGCTTCGAACAGCGCGCGCAGCAGGTTCACCGCGGCCGTCTTGTCGCCGTAGCGCGCGAGCCCGCGCGCGATCAGCGCATTGTCGTGCGGCCACACCGAGCCGTTGTGATAGGCCATCGGGTTGAAGCGCGGCTGGCCGGCCGCGAGCGTGCGCACGCCCCAGCCCGTCTGGAACAGCGTCGAGCCGAGTACGCCGGCGACCGCCGCGCCGCGCTCGGCGTCGGGCAGGCCGAACGCGAGCAGATGGCCCGCGTTCGACGCCAGCACGCGGCACAGGTCGCCGTGACCGTCGAGCGCGATCCCGTAGAACTGGCCTTCCGGCATCCAGAACAGCGTCTCGACCTGGTCGCGCAGCGCCTTCGCGCGCAGCGCATAGCGTGTCGCGTCGGCCGCGTGGCCGCGCCGGTGCGAGCACATCGACATCGCATCGAGCGCCGCGCACGCATACGCCTGCACTTCGACGAGCGCGATCGGACCGTCGGGAAAGCGGCCGTCCGCATGAAACACCGAATCGTGGCTGTCCTTCCAGCCCTGGTTCGCGAGACCGCGCTCCGACGTGCGCTGGTAGTCGAGCAGCCCGTACGGATTGCGGTCGCACTTGTCGATCACCCACTGCGCGGCGCGCTCGAGCGCGGGCCACAGCTCGTCGATCAGCGCATCGTCGCTGGTGTGTTCGACGTACGCGCCCGCGAGCACGATGAACAGCGGGGTCGTGTCGACGCCGCCGTAATAGAGCGCGAACGGCACCTCCCCCGTCGCGGCCATTTCGCTGCGGCGGAATTCGTGCATGATCTTGCCGGGCTCCGCATCGCGAAACGCGGACGTCTCGCGCGCCTGGTGCTCCGCGAGAAAGCGCAGCACGCCGCGCGCGAGCGACGGCTGCAGCCACAGCATCTGCAGCGACGTGATCACCGCGTCGCGGCCGAACGGCGTCGAGAACCACGGAATGCCCGCATACGGATACGGCCCGGTATCGAGCTGCGTCGTGAGCAGCCCGAGATCCGCGAGCGAGCGGTCGAGCCACGCATCGAACAGCGGATTGCCGGTGTTCACGCGCGCCATCGACTCGCGGCGCGAGCGCATCTCGCGATGCACGCCGACGAGCGCGGTGCGCAGCGCGACGCGCCCGCATCCCGGGCCTTCACCGTCGTGCGCGCGGCCGAGCGTCGCGTCGACGGTCAGGTAGATCGACACGCACGCCTGCGCGGCGATCGTCAGCGTGTAATCGGCACGATCGACCGACAACGCGTCGGGCGCCGGCGAGAAATGCACGGTCACGTTGCGCTCGACCTTGTCGAGGCCGTCGTAGCGAAGCCGCACCGCACCGCCGTCGACGCGCGGCGCAACCACCGTGCCGCGCTTCGGGCGCTGCGTGCCGCGCACTTCGAACATGTCCTTGAAATCCGCCGCGAACGACAGCGACAGCGGCACCTCGGCCTCGCTCGCGCCATAGTTGGTCAGCGTCAGCGCTTCGTACAGCACGTCGCCCGCGAGCACGCGCATCCGTTCGATGTGGATCACGCCCTCGGGCGTCTCGCGACCGCCGAGCGGCGGCAGCGGGCGGTTCGTCAGGTGCGCGGTGAACGACGCGTTGTCCGCGCTCGTCGCGCCCGACAGCAGCGACGGCGCGCGGCCGCCGAACGTCAGGCGCCAGGTCGACAGCACGCGCATGTCGTCGACGAACAGGCCGTCGTCATGGCCGCCGACGTCGCCGAGCGCGTCGCTGACGACGAACGCGTCGCCGGATTTCAGGACGTACTGGTTGTTGCGTGCGAGCGCCTGCGGATCGGCTTCGGGCGCGATGAATGCGGGGCCTGTCGCCTGGGTCGGGGGGACGGGCGCGACTTGCGGCGCCTGCGTCGTGGTGGCTTCGGCGTGATTCGGCATCGATGCTCCTGTGTCGAGGCGCAACGCGCGGCGCGCGTCGCGTGTTTCGCACAGGATAGGCCAGAACGGGGGACGCGCGCAGCGCCGAAAAAGACGCGACCCCGATGCGGGCATCGCCGTCGCATCGGGATCGCGCCCAGGCACCTCAGGCGCCGGTCAGAACTTCCACAGGATGTTGCCGAGCACCGCGTTGTCGCGCACGCCACTGCCGTACTGGCCGCTGAACGTGAGACCGAGCGTCAGGCGCTTCGTGATGGTCGCATCGATGCCCGCTTCGAGCACCGCGCTGTCGCGAGCGATCGGCACGCCCGACACCTGGAACGACGTGCCGCCGTTCGCGAACGTGAACGCCGACGACGGCCGCACGTTGCCGAACGCATGCCGCCAGCCGACCGTCCCGCGCGCGGTGAACGTGCCGCTCGCGAGCGTGCCGAGCTGCGACGCCGCGCGCACGCCGAGCGTCGAGAAACCGACGTGGGTCGTCTGGCCGCCGGCCTGCAGCGCGGCCGCGCCGCCGGTTTCCGTATAGCCGTCGGTATGCAGGTTCACGTAGGCAAGACCCGCGAACGGTTCGAGCGCGACCGGCCCGACCGGCAGCGCATAGCCGACTTCGCCGAACACCTGCTCGGAATGCGCGTTGTAGCCGGCCGAATCGTGATCGGAGAAGCCCGCGAAGCCCGGATTGCGGTCGCTGTTGATGCGGTACCACGTGTACGACGCGCCGCCGCGCACGCCGAGCGCACCGTACTGCGCGCCCCCGTACAGCGACAGGTAGTAGCTGTTGACCGACGCCGACGCGCTCTGGTCGTTGTCGAGCGAGCTGTGCGTGACGCCCGCGGCGAGACCGGCACGCCACTGGTCGTTGAGCGCCATGTCGGCACCGGCGATGAAGCCCGTCATGCTGCGGTTGATCGTCGACGCGTTGCCGTCGCCCGCGAGCCGGCTGCGGCCGCCGAACGCCTGCCCCCAGACCACCGGCTGATACGGCGTGCCGCCGTAGCAACCTGCGCGCGAACCGATCCGGCGTTCCGGCGGCAGCGTCGGATCGGTCGCGCCGGCCGTGTTGTCGCCGCACAGCGCGGCACCGCCCGACGACAGCGCGGCGAGCGGCCCGGCTCCGGGCGCGAGGCCCTGGCGCACGCGATCGGTCACGGCTTCGCGCACGTAGCGGCTGTCGAGCAGCAGCATGCTCTTCAGGCTCGCCTGCAGTTCCCCGTCGAGCATCCCGTAGGCCCGCCGCGCGGTGGCCGCATCGGTCGTCAGCACCGTGTCGTAGAGCGGGTTGCCCGCGCCGAGCCCACCGATCGCGGTCGCGACCGCGCGCTGGTTCGGCGTCGCCGCGACATCGGGCAGCGCCGTGCCGTTCGCGACGAGCTGCAGGTACACGTGGTCCGGATCGTAGCTGAGCGTCGGCATCAGGAACGCGTAGTTCGAATTCACCTGGCTGAACGTGCCCTGCACGCCCGACGATGCGCTGAGGATCGTGTACTTCGTGGTCGGCTGGTAGCTGGCCTGGTTCGCGAGCACCTGCACGGTGCCGCCGTTCAGCGTGGCCGTGCCGCCCGCCGCGATGCTGCCGGCCTGCTGCGGCGTCACCGCGACCTGCAGCGTCGAGCCCGGCTGGAACGTGACGTTGCCGGCCACGTTCAGCGCCGCGCCCGGCTGCGACGCGGCCGCGAACGCGCCGCTCTGCACGACGAAGCCGCCAACCGTGCCGGTGCCCGTCAGCGTCGCGCCGTTCTGCACGGTCACGGTCGACTGGCCGAGCGAACCGTCGACCGCGAGCGTACCCGCCGCGACGGTGGTCGGGCCGCTCAGCGTATTGGTACCGGTCAGCGTCAGTTGCCCGCTGCCGGCCTGGGTCAGCGAACCGGTGCCGGACAGCACGCTCGCGAGCGTCACGTTCGCGGACTGATTGAAGATCAGCGCGCCGTTGTCGACGACATTGCCGACCACGCTGCCCGACGTGCCGCCGTTGCCGAGCTGCAGCGTGCCGCCCGATGCGATCGTCGTGCCGCCCGTATAGGTGTTGCTGCCGGTCAGCGTCTGAATGCCGGTGCCCGCGACCGTCAGGCCGCCGGTGCCGCCGATCGTCCCGCCGAATGTGCCGGCGGTGCTGCCGTTCAGTGTCAGCGCGTTGCCGCCGAGGTTCACGCTCGTACCCGCCGTGCCGGTCAGCGTGCCGATCGTCTGCGCGCCCGTTGCGCCGCTCAGGTCGAACGTCGCGCCCGTGCCGGCCAGGTTCACCGCGCCGCTCGACGCAAGGCTGCCGCCCGCGCCCAGCGCCAGCGTGCCGGCGTTGATCGTCGTGCCGCCGGTGTACGTGTTCGCGCCCGTCAGCGTCTGCGTACCGGTGCCGGCCAGCGTCAGGCTGCCGGTGCCGCCGATCACGCCGCCGAAGGTATTGCTGCCGTTGCCGCTCAGCGTCAGCGCAGTCGCGCCGAGATTCACGTTCGTGCCGGCCGCGCCGGTCAGCGCGCCGATCGTCTGCGCACCCGTTGCGCCGCTCAGGTCGAACGTCGCGCCCGTGCCGACCAGGTTCACCGCGCCGCTCGACGCAAGGCTACCGCCCGCGCCCAGCGCCAGCGTGCTGCCGCCGTTGATCGTCGTGCCGCCTGTATACGTGTTCGCGCCGGACAGCGTCTGCGTGCCGGTACCTGCGAGCGTCAGCCCGCCGGTGCCGCCGATCACGCCGCTGAACGTGCCGCTGGCCGTCCCGCCCAGTGTCAGCGCATTGCCGCCGAGGCTGACGTTCGTGCCGGCCACGCCCGACAGCGCACCGAGCGTCTGCGCACCCGACGCATTGCTCAGGTCGAGCGTCGCGCCCGCGTTCGCGAGGTTCATCGTGCCGGTTGATGCGAGGCTGCCGCCTGCGCCGATCGCGAGCGTGCCCGCGTTGATCGTCGTGCCGCCGGTGTAAGTGTTCGCGCCCGTCAGCGTGGTCGTCGCCGCGCCGTTCTTCACGAGCGCGCCCGTACCGGTAATCGCGCCGCCCAATCCGAGCGCGTTGCTGCCGCCGAGCGTGAGCGTCGCGCCCGCGCCGAGACCGATTGCATTCGCCACCGTCAGGTTCGTGTTCGTATCGAGCGTCGCCGAACCGCCGACATTCAACGCGCCGGTGCCGAGCGCCGCGGCGTTGCCGAGCACCAGTCCGCCACTATTGAGGTTCGTGCCGCCCGAATAAGTGCTCGCGCCGTTCAGCGTCTGCGTGCCGGTGCCGGCCAGCGTCAGGCTGCCGGTGCCGCCGATCGCGCCGCTGTACGTGCCGCTCGCGGTTCCGCCGAGCGTCAGCGCGTTCGCGCCGAGATTCACGTTCGTGCCGGCCGCGCCCGACAGCGCGCCGAGCGTTTGCGCACCCGACGCATTGCTGAGGTCGAGCGTCGCACCCGCGTTCGCGAGATTCATCGCGCCGGTCGCCGCCAGGCTGCCGCCCGCGCCGATCGCCAGCGTGCCCGCGTTGATCGTCGTGCCGCCCGTATAGGTGTTCGCGCCCGTCAGCGTCACCGTCGCCGCGCCGTTCTTCACGAGCGTGCCCGTACCGGTAATCGCGCCGCCCAATCCGAGCGCGTTGCTGCCGCCGAGCGTGAGCGTCGCGCCCGCGCCGAGACCGATTGCATTCGCCACCGTCAGGTTCGTGTTCGTATCGAGCGTCGCCGAACCGCCGACATTCAACGCGCCGGTGCCGAGCGCCGCGGCGTTGCCGAGCACCAGTCCGCCACTATTGAGGTTCGTGCCGCCCGAATAAGTGCTCGCGCCGTTCAGCGTCTGCGTGCCGGTGCCATCCAGCGTCAGGCTGCCGGTGCCGCCGATCGCGCCGCTGTACGTGCCGCTCGCGGTTCCGCCGAGCGTCAGCGCGTTCGCGCCGAGATTCACGTTCGTGCCGGCC